>JANWXY010000085.1 GCA_025057135.1 Bacteroidia bacterium
TGTTTTTTTTTTTTTTTTTTTGTGGTTTGGGCGGGCGCCCCCCCCCCCTCCGGCGCCGCCCCCCCCAAACCCGCGGCGCAACAAACCACTGTTTGCTCCCGCCGCTAAATCCAACCCACCATACCCCCCATCCCCCTTCAATCCACTACCAAAACATCCCGTACCCGAAGATAAACCTTGCCTTTATTAGAGGCCAACCGCGGGGTGACAATAAGAGATAATGGAACTCGCCCCCGAGAGATAAGAAAGCTTTTGAGAGCATCCGAACGCACCGCCTCTACCCGGGCCTCATAAAATGCTTGGGTGCTCAGACTCAGGTATATCTTACCATTCTCATGCCCAGAGTACTGCAGCCCTCTCAGGAGAAAGCGCGGCGCATCATTCTGCGGCCCAATCGGCTCGAAACGATCACACCAGGAAATAAAGGCTGGATTTCTCAAAAGTTCTACACTTATTTCTGAGTCTACAAAATCTTTTGGACGAAATGCGCCATAAGCTGCACACCCAGCTTGAAAGGCATGAGTAAATTCCCTCAAAAGCTCTGTCCGTACAGACAGCCCAGCGGCTCTATCGTGACCACCGAAGCGCTCCATGAAAGGCCGGCAGCATTCACTTAATACCTGATGAAGAGGTATCTCCGCAGGACTGCGAGCCGAACCCACAAGTGTTCCTTTCTCCAAAGTGAAGGCCACCACAGGGCGATAAAACCATTCCATCAGCTTAGAGGCGACTAATCCTATAATTCCTTTATGCCAGGCTTTCCCTACCACGACAAGGGCGGGTGGAGGAGGAACTTGACCGTTCGTAATACCCGGATGCTGTTCTTCTAAGGAACGTAGTGCCTCTTGATAAGCACGTTGCTGGAGCTTTTGACGATATGCGTTGAGTTCCTCTAAATACTCGGCAATCCTCTGAAGCTTTGGGCTAAACTCTCTCGCCAGCAGAAGCTGAAGCGTGTAGCGGGGGTCCCTGAGCCTACCAGGAGCATTTAAGCGAGGAACTATCTGAAATACAATCGGACGAGAGTAAGCCAGCTGCTCTGGAGAAAACCGCGCCTGCTTCATCAAGGCTGCTATACCTGGACGAAGCGATGACTGCATGTGCCGCAGCCCGAGCTGAACGATTGTCCGGTTTTCTCCGACGAGGGGCATAATATCCGCCAAAAGACTAATCGCAGCTAAATCCACTCCTTCCCAGTCCTGAGGCTTGCCAAATCGCGCTTTGTAGGTGGCTAAAAGCCGGTAAGTTAGCGCAGCGGCAGAGAGATACCGATTACTATAAGTAGAGTCCGGCCTTTGAGGATTGACAAATGCATCAGCTGGCGGAAAGGGGTCCGCTTCACTGACTAAGTGATGATCTAAAACAATAATCTGCATCCCCGCCGCTTTGAGCCTCTGAAGCTGAGGTATATCTTTCGTACCACAATCTACTGCAATAAAAAGCTCGGTATCCGAAGCCATCGCATTTTGTACAGCCACATCCGATACACCGTACCCTTCTGAAATACGGTCGGGCAAATGGACTCTTACGCGCTGATGCCCAAGAGATTTCAGGAAAGAGTAAAGAAGGGCGACAGATGTGGTGCCATCTACATCATAGTCTCCTACGATAAATATGCTTCTATTTCGTTGTACGGCATCGTGTAGGAGCTCTATGGCATATTCCGCGTCAGGCAGAGAAGCGATATCCGCAAGCAAATGAGGATTTGGAGTGAGAAATGATTCCAAGTCAGAGGCAGTCCGTATCCCGCGGCGATGGAGCGCCCGAGCAATAGGAGGGGGTACCTCTAAGCCAAAAAGAGGATCCGAGTCAGGTTCGTATAGCTCCCACTGGGAAAAAAGCCCCTGTAGGAGACGACTCATAAATTCAACGAGGAGCTGAGAGGCGTGTAGCGAAAACCCATGACAAGGACGTCATCGGTTTGTTCTAAATCACCCTTCCACTCACGAAATCGCTGCTCTAATATCTGACGCTGTTGGGCAGCTGGAAGCGCATGAATCTCATCCAGTAGCTCATAGAAGCGGCTTTTACCCATACGACGTTTGATAGTACCCTCCTGATCTGCATAACCATCTGAGAAGAAGAAAAACATATCCCCGGGTTGAGGTAAAACTTTGTGACTCGTGAAGGGAGTATCCTTGAAGAGATTAGGATCATCAGCGATACTCCGCGGCGTAGGATGTAGCTCATGACGCTGCCCATCTCTGTAATAAATCAAAGGCCGCCGAGCCCCCGCCACATGAAGCTCGCCTCTTTCTCTATCTATTTGTACTAAACACATTTCTGCCCCATCTTGGACAACTTCACCCTGAGCTTGTCGTTGAAGCTTCTCACGCACCTGAAGGTCTACTATTTGTAGGACACCAGCCACATCAGTTATACCCATCTCATTGACCGCATAGCTAAGGGCATTACTAACAAGGACACTCATAAAAGCCCCAGGCACTCCGTGTCCTGTACAATCTACGACCGCTAAATAGATATAGCGGCCGTTTTGCTGTTCCGCAAACCAGTAGAAATCTCCGCTGACGACGGCCTTAGGTAAGTAAAATATAAAGCTTTCAGGCAAATGATATTGAATCAACTCAGGGCTGGGAATAAGCGCAAGCTGGATGCGCTTAGCATAACGAATACTATCCTCTAACTCCTTTTTTTGCTCTAAAATCGTATGATAAAGAGCAGCATTTTCCAGTGATATAGCAAGCTGACTGGTAAGCGTCTGGAGCGTATTTTGAACTTCCCGCTGTTCTCTAAGGTAATCCACGCCTTCACTACGCTCAATAACGACATGCCCCAAATCGCGTCCTCCTTGTTGGAGCCTTATCGGTGCGACAAGGATATGACGACTATCCTCAAGCATAGCCTGCATAATCAGGTCCTCTATCTCCTGACGGATAGCGGTGTAACGCTCTTTATCAGCCTCACGCTGAAGAATTTCAACCTGTACTTTTTTGGCATAAGCGTTCAGAACATTCGCTATACCCTCCAAATAGATATCCTGCTGAGGATACTCTACAACAATCTTGGCGGAAGCAAATCCCACGGTATCAACCAAGCTCTCAAAGTACTTCTCTATGAGGCGATTGATTTCACGCTCCCCCGACAGTTTTTGGGTCAAAGTGTTGATATCTCTCAGGAGGCGCATGTAGAATTGGAGGCGAATCCGTTGTAAATAAGCTTCCGCAGCCTCCTCTACAGTGAGCATCAAGTCATCTTCGCGCCATGGCTTCATCACATAGCGATACAGACGAGCATTATTGATGGCATTTTGAACAGCATCCAGCGTAGCTTGGCCAGTGAGAAGTATCTTATAGGAGTCGGGGATTTTTTTGTGGGCTGTAATGAGGAACTGGTCGCCTTTCATAGAAGGCATTAGCTGATCGGAGATAATCACAGCAATCTCCCGCCCATCTGTTCGCAGCTCGTCTATGACTTCTAATCCCTCCTCACCACTCTGAGCCACCTCACACTCAAACCTCTCCCCCAAGCGGTTCAAAATCTGCTCCTGTAGGCTGTCTAAAATAATCTTTTCATCATCTACGCAGAGGATGACTGGTTTCTTATGGTTCATAAAGGATCAGCTGAGTCCCAGTTTCTTTAGAGCACTATTCACATAGTTGATAAGGTCATCTTCGCGCCAGGGCTTACGGATGTATGCGTATAGATTCGCATTTTGAAAAGCATTTTCTACGGCTTCCGGGTCAGCTTGTCCTGTGAGCATGATGGTCACGGTCTCGGGATACTTCTGATGAAGCTCTATGAGAAAAGTATCACCTTTGACACGCGGCATTAGCCAATCCGAAATGACAAGCACCATTTCATAGCCCTGAGAGACGAGGTCATCAATAACCTCCCATGCTTCATCCACGCTTTCAGCGATCTCATACTCAAACTTATCACCGAAAGTAGTGCGAAGCTGTTCTTGCAAGCTATCCAGGACTATCTTCTCATCATCCACACAGAGGATAGCCCGTTTATGTTTCTGTGTCGTCATAGTTATGCAGATTGGACTGTTTGCTGACTAACCACGGTACTCTCAAAAGGCGTCTTTACGGGAAGACGCACGAAGAAGGTGGTCTTACCCGGCTCACTCTCAAAATAAATCTTTCCTCCATGCTTTTCTACAATCCGACGGGATATATCTAACCCCAGCCCTGTACCTTCACCTGCCGGCTTCGTGGTAAAAAATGCCTCAAATATCTTGTCTTGAATCTCCTTCGGAATGCCAGGTCCTGAGTCTGTGAAACTCGTGACAATATCGTCTCCCTCCCTTTTCACTCGGATATGTAGTGAGCCTTTACCTTGCATAGCCTGTATAGCATTTGATATGATATTGGTCCAAACCTGCGATATTTGGTCGGGAAGACCTAAAATCTGCGGTAGATCTGCGTCGTATTCCTTAGTGACTTCTATACCGTATTTTAGCTGGTTGTGATAAATGATCAACACTGTCTCCACCGTATCAACGATACTCATGTACTCAGGTCTGTCTTCCACGCCTTTACGGGAGTAAGCTTTGAGCGCGAAAACAATCTTCTGTGTCTTGCCGACGGCAAGCTCTATATTGTCCACATTCAGGCGGAGCTTGCCTATGTTGCCGACCATATCTATTATGAAGCTTGATTTAGGATGTTTGAGGAGAGGCAAGAACGGCTCCAAGTTGTCAAAAATACCAATCTTGATTAAGGATTGGGCAAGATTAGCGGCATTCGGGATATTGTTCTGCTCCAGCCATTCCGTGAGCTGACGACGATATTGACGCTCTTCTCGGGAGGTAAGAGAACCAGTAAAGCCCAAAGTACGCTCTACCATCTGAAAGAAGAGAGGCGCCATATCTCCAAGTATAGATATGAGCTCTGGATATTGCTGAAGGGTCTGTGGCAGAGACTTAGAGATATTTGAAGCAGCTGCACTGATAGCACCGATCGGCGTGTTAATCTCATGAGCTACGCCGGCGATTAGCTGACCGAGGGCGGCCATTTTCTCTGATTGAACAAGCTGCTGCTGGGTGTTTTTCAGGTCTTCGTATGCTACTTCTAAATCTTTCTTTGCTGCCGAAAGTTTGGAGTAGCTTTCTTGAAGTTCGGCAGTACGAGCGCGTACCACAGCTTCCAACTCTCGATTACGGGCTTCCAGCCGAGCAGCATTTAGGCGTATGAGAGCAAAAACAAGTAACAATGCTAAAACTACATAGAGCACGTATGCCCAGGTAGTACGCCACCAAGGAGGAAGCACCCGAAAGCTATACTTGAAAGGCGGAGCTTCCATACCGAAAGGCGTGATAGCCTGCACCTCCAAGGTGTAATTCCCCTCAGAGAGGTCGGCAAATGGGATGGACGCCCCAGACTCTATGTAGCTCCAATCCCGCTGCTCCCCCGCCTCACTCAAACGATAGCGAAACCGAGTGCGAGCAAGGTTTCCATACGGATTCAGCCAAGAAATAAGGATTTTACCATAGGCGAGGGAAACAGGCACTTCAGGTATCGCTTTATCTGGCTGACTGAGAAGCAACTTCATCTCCTCGGGAGAATAGTAGCGCCCTCCCCATAAAAGCGAGTCTTCCCCGATTACAGTCGCACGAATCAATGTCGGCGGTAACGTAAGAGGTTGAAAAGTGAGGTTTCCAGTGACCAGTTCGTCTTTATATGCAGCCCAGACCGTCCCACCCTGAGCGTATACCACATCGGGGCGACGCCCAAGCAGATTTAGGGTGAGAGGCTTTTCGTCTATAAAAAAAGTCAAAGCGTTTCCCCCAGAAGTTGCACTCAATACACGCAAGCCCTCGGGATGACGGACAAGTAAATAAGAACCTACGGAAACTATGCGGTCTATCCGCTCCGATATAAGGAGACTCCCGAGATTAGGGACAGGGTCAAACTTGCCAGTGGCCTCCTTCAGGGCGTAAATAGACTGCCCCCCTTGAACTAATATCTGATCCTGTATGCGACCCACAAAGTAACTGGCTTTTTCCAGGCCGAGCTCTTCATCCGTAGCTTGAACTTTCCGGGTTGAAAGGTCATACTTGAGCAGTCCACCAGAGGTACCAAGCCAAAGAGTTTGTTTATCTTCTACAAGGCTTTGAACATCTTGGGCATACAGCATGCTGGACTCCTTCCATGCCCCACCCTCATAACGCAGTAGATACAATCCCCCTCGTCCATACGCATATGCCGTCTGCTGATTGTACGATGAGGGTACGATTCCGACGAAAGCCTTATCTCTGATGATGGGTACGGGGGTACCCCCAGTGATATCATACAGCCCCTGAGAACTAGCCAATAAAATACGATTATTCAGCCGCGCAAGGCGCCAACATTCTGAGTTTATGCCAGGTAACTTTTCTGCACGCTTCTCTTGGGGACGAAACTTAAATGTTCCCTGGATACTGGTGACATACACCTCGGGACCATTAGGCAGGATATCTGTGATTTTACCTTCTATTCCAATCCCCCTATAGCTGCGCAGAGGAAGGCCGTACAGCACATGCGTGAGCCCTCGTCCATGAGACACCCAAGCATGACCCGCCTCATCTGCGAATAGGGCATATATAGCATTATCGGGGAATCCCTGTGCCTTGGTCCAGCGCTCGAGCGTGCGCCCTTGAGCATCTATTACGAGCACGCCTCCGTTGTAAGTACCTACTAAAATATGCTCAGAGAGAGTAGTAGCTTTATAGATTCGGTTTTCCCGAAGGTATGCTTGATCTTGGAGTTTTATCGGTGTAAAGCCCCCTGCACCTGAGCGCTTACCCTCATATACATCTCCATCATCCGTGAGGATAAATACAGAGTTGCCAAGCGACACAATTGCACTGACATATTTGTCGTTAAAAACTTTGCCCTGGGGAATGGGTTGCATGGAGTTAGGGTTAAGCTTGTGCAAACCGCCACCTCCTCTGAGATTTACCCAGACTTCATCGCCAACCTTACCCGCAGCAGTAACAATCACATCGGCTCCGAGAGGTAGAGGATACGGTGCTACGGCTAACTGACTGCCATCTACATATATCACCGATTTAGGTCCTGCGAAATATACACTATTCTGAGCATCCGAGAAAACCCACTCTATGTCTCCGAAGTTTTGCTTATCCCGAGGTAAAAACCCCCTGTAAGAAGCGTAGTACAGCCGCCCTAAGGAGTCCGTTTTCAGTTCTCCAAAATCTCCTCTGGACCCTACCCATATGCGATGATTGGGAGAGATAGCCAATCCCCGAACAAGGCTGGTCGTAGGATAAAATTTCCAGCGCTGTCCATCGTACTCGGAAATACCCTGATTTGTACCGACATATATTAGTCCAGTAGTGGGATCTTGGGTGATAGCGCGTACCTGGGTATATGCCCCATAGTCGTCCTCAGAAAAGGTATACCATATAGGATATCCCTGCGCCCACAAAAACCCGATTAGGAAGCCTAAAGCCCTCATCAAACCGCAATATTACGAACTTTGTTGAAAACATGTTGTTACGGCTAAGCATTCATAACCTCGCTCTCTTTAGGGAGGCAGACCTGATTTTAGAGCCTGGCCTGAATATCCTGACTGGGGAAACGGGAGCAGGCAAATCCCTCCTTGTAGAGTCTCTAAATATGCTCTTAGGGTATAAGGCAGAGCTCCCCCCCCTCGTAAGCAAGGCAGTCATAGAAGCGGTATTTGCTCCTATTCCAGAAGCGTTTTTAGCCCACTTATTAGAGCCAGCCGAGGAGCTCGTCCTGCGGTGCGAACTGTCAGCCTCCGGTCGTCGGCGCCTTTTTCTCAATGATAGTCTCATTTCTGCTCAGACGCTCCGAGAACTCTCCTACTACCTCGTAGAAATTCATAGCCAGCACGAAAGCCAGCAGCTATTTCAACCGCATTTTCAGCGGGAGCTATTGGATAATTACGCTGAACTCACACAAGAAGTCAGGGCTTATCAGCAGTTGTATAAAATGTGGCAAGAAAAGAAAGCCCAGCTTGCTGACCTTCAAAAAAATCATACGGAGCGAAGCCAGCGAATAGCTTGGCTCACGACTCAATTAGAAGAGCTGCAAAATACTCGCCTCTCTACAGAGGAGTACATTCACTTAGAAACGCAAATCAGGCGTATAGAGCATCAGGCGCAAATCATCCAGACCCTATCCTATTGGCTCCATCAGCTCAGTGAAAGCCCCCATGCCCCGTCTGCTCTCCTCAAGGAGGCGACAAAAAGTATTTCTAAGCTTCCTCTGCCCGAAACAGAGGCTATCCTCTCCGATATAGAGTCAGCCCGAGCTGCCCTTAACGAAGCTATCGCTCGTATAGAAACTCTACTCAGCGAAGTCTCCATAGATTCCGAAGAGGTAGAAAAAATTCGTCTTCGTTACGACCAGTACAACTCTCTACTGCTCAAATACCGCCTCCCGACCGTGGAAGCTCTCATTGAGATGAGAGATCGCCTCCAAGCGGAATACAACCGCCTGAATACAGCTCAAGAAAGCTTAGCCCCCCTCCAAGCTGAAGTAGATGCCCTCACCCAAGCCCTATTAGAGAAAGCTTACCGACTGGAACTAGCACGTCTGGCTGCTGCCCAAAGCCTCTCCGACCATGTGCAGACCTACTTAGCCGAACTGGGCTTAGGATACGCCCATTTTCAGATAGCGGTGGAAAGGCTCACCGATACTAATAGCCCCTATACATGGGATGGGCAACATATACTCCTCACTCCGTATGGTTTCTCAGATATCGCCTTTCTACTGAGGACAGCACCTAATTTCCCTCTGGCGCCCTTATCGCAGGTCGCATCAGGGGGAGAGCTCTCCCGAATTATGCTCGCCTTGAAGGCCGCCTTGGGAGAGAGAGTAGAGCTCCCTACGCTTGTGCTGGATGAGATAGATACTGGTCTCAGCGGAGAGGGCGCTCGTCGAATGGGAGAATTCCTGGCTCGCCTGAGCCGACGCTTTCAGATTATTCTCATCACCCATTTGCCTGCCATAGCGGCTCAACCAGGGGCGCATTTCTACATATGGAAAGAACCTACGCCAGAAGGCTGGCATACACAAATACGCCGTCTCTCCCCGAATGAAAGAATCCATGAAATCGCTCGTATGCTTAGTGGAGAAGCCGCAGGTGACGCTTCTCTTGCGGCTGCACAAGAGCTCCTCAAAAGCTCCGCCAAATGAGCTTCTTTCAAGCGCTGCTCCTCACACTTCCAGCTTTATCCCTATCGCAGGTTCTACCTGCCTACCACTGGTCAGAGATAGAGAGTCGCATGTCCCACAGCGCAGAAACCCTATATGTTATCAACTTCTGGAGCACTTGGTGTCGTCCCTGTATTGCGGAGCTCCCCTTACTTCAAGCCGCTTATGAGAAACTCAAAGAGCAGATACCTGTACAAATATGGCTGATTAGCTTGGACCTTCCACCAGATGGGGCCCAAAAGGCTGCCCAGCTTCTAAGGCAAAAACGCATTTATCTCCCTGCCCTGTGGCTAAACGAGTCTGACCCTAACCAATGGATACCCCATGTAGACTCTATGTGGGATGGCGCTATACCCTACACCAGAGCCTGGAATGTACCACTTCGGCACACCACGGATTTCTCCTCAGTCGGAGAAATAGTTGATTTTGTTAAGAAAGCATATGATACGCTTAGGAGTGCTCATCGGTAGCCTCACCTTTTTAGGTGTCAGGGTCGGGGACCAAGCGCCAGATTTTTCCCTCAAAAATATAGATGGAAAGCTCGTCAGTCTCTCCGATTATGCGAAAGAGAAGGGGGTCATCGTAATCTTTACCTGCAATCATTGCCCGTATGCCAAGCTTTACGAAGAACGGATTATAGCTCTGCACAAAGAGTTTGCGCCTAAGGGCTTCCCTGTCGTAGCCATCAATCCGAATGCCCCAGAAATCGTCCCTGAGGACAGCTACGAAAACATGCAGAAACGAGCGAAGGAAAAGAATTATCCCTTCCCATATCTTTTTGATGAAAAGCAGGAGGTCGCTCGGGCTTATGGGGCAACAAAAACTCCCCATGTATTTCTGCTTCAGAATCAGGGAAAAGCTTTTACCATCGCCTACATTGGGGCAATAGATGATAGCCCAAATGACCCTCAAAAAATACAGAAACGCTATCTGGCAGAAGCAATTGAAGCTCTGATAGCTGGCAAGCCCGTACCTATTCCTGAAACTAAAGCCATCGGCTGCAGCGTCAAGTACCGCAAATAAATCCCTATCCGAACGCCAATAGAGTCATAGCCTTTTCACGCGTAGTTTGCACAGTTCAAATACATTTGTCATGATATGCGCTACGCATTCATACTTGGCGTGTTTGGGCTGTTTATTTCTGCGCAGCCCCTCAGTGGAAACTATACGATAGTAGGCTCATCAGCAAACTTTGCCAGCAATCAGTTTCCGAGTATTCAAGCGGCATTTGACTCCCTGTCTAATCGGGGCGCTTCGGGCGTCGTAACAATCACCTTGCCACCAGGTACCTCATGGGCCCCGACGAATGAGCCCACTACAATCACCCTGAGAGGCTATACCTGTACAAACTGTCGGGTTAGCTTGATTTTAGATACTGTAGTTGTGCTTCAAAAGCTCACCAATGCCACTTCGGATACCCGCTTCGTGCTGAGACTGGAAGGAAACATAAAGAACCTAACCATAGATGGACGGAATAAATTCACCATACAAAACACAGCCTCAGGACCCACAAGCACGGGTACGCTGGGTATCGTTTCGACTAGCTCTAAACCTCTGGTAGTGGATACGCTGCTCATTAGGGGTTTGATCATTCAAGGCAATGGACGCTCTAACACTTTTGCCGGGATTTACTTGGGTCCCGATGCCAGTCTTACAACAGGCCCCCTATTATCTGGCAGCAGCATAAATGGGCTCCAAATAGTCGGAAACAGCATTGACTTTGTGAGCCGCCCTATTCATCTGCGGGGTGCTCGAACCATACTTCAAAACATCACCATCACAGATAACCGCATAGGACTTGCGAATGCTCAATCCTGGGCGGCTACTTTCAATATCGGAGCTGTACATATCATCGGAGGGCAGCGAATCACCATCCTGCGCAATCACATTACAGGGGCAGAAAGCGGCTCCCTAACAACTTCTAATAATGTAGCGGGAGTTCGCCTGGATAGCTGTGAGAGCTTTGAAATTGCCCGTAACTGGATTTATGGATTGCGCTTCATAGGGAATGGGGGGCGAGGCGAACATGGGATTTTCGTCAGATTACCCGGCAGCTTCCTTAGCAGTAGCTCCTCTCATCTCATACACAATAACATGATAGCCGACATCCTCGGCGACTCCCGAAGTACATCAATGGCGGGCGATGGAGGTGAAAATGTCAGTGGCATATATCTCGGAGCTTTTGGAGCCTTATCCGATGCTCGTCTCCAAGTGTATCATAACTCCATCCATCTCTTTGGAGATAACTCCTCGGTAAATTCTACTCAATCAGGAGGAGCCTCTGCCTGCATCACCGTCGGTGATAGCATTCGTGGGGGAGTGGTGATAGTGGGCAATATACTCCAGAACACTCTACGGGTGGCCCAGCAACTGAAGCCAGCTTACGGGATCGTATTTTTGACAAATAGCCCGCTCAGTAGCGTGAGCATAAACTATAATGCCTACTACATCAGCGCCCCAGCCGTATCTAACTACATAGCAGGGATAGGCAGCACAAACTATACGACTTTTTCATCATGGCAGAGCTCTCCACTTTCACCAGAGTCTAACGGCATCGCCCTAAGCACTCCTGCGAACTTCACCTCTAATACAGACCTACACCTTACAGCGAATACCCCCTCTTCTCTAATCAACGTAGGAAGTCCTACATACAACGGCACTCAGGACATTGACGGACAAACCAGACCCCTCCCCACTGGTACATCAGCCTACAACGACAGTGGTACATTCCCAGACATAGGAGCTGATGAGCTGGATGGTACGATGTCTGGATGTTTTACGAGTTTATTCGCCCCTAATCTCATAACCTCTACTACGCCTGATATGGGAGGAGCATATTTCTGGGGTAAATCAATAACATTGGATACGACAGGTACAAACCAGCCCCCTGCCGCAGGTAGCCTCCAGATTATATACTCGCTGGACGATGGAAATACATGGACCTCTGGTCCTGCAGTAAGCAGCTTCCCCATAAGCTTCACTCTGCCTGGATTGGTACCGCCGACCTATGAGGATACTATATTCCTTGCTCTGAGGGCTGGACATGTGAATAGTGGGTGCCCCCTGCCCCCAGATACCTCCAATGCATTCCTACAGCTCCCCCTGCGCGATCGTCCAGGGAATCGTCCTACCACAGCCATACCCCTTACCCTCAACTTAGCCGGCGGAATTTGGACCGCCTCAATACAGGATAGCACGAATGGACTGGCTACTTCTAATGAATATGGCAGCGGCACGGGAGCTCCCACAAACCCCCGCGGGACAGGAGCTCGGGATATTTTCTTCAAAATAACTCTGCCCGCTTGCTTTGACTCCCTGCGACTCAATACTTGCGATCCCTTCACCAACTTCGGCACAAGGATTAATCTCTTCAATCAAACCTCGCCTGATACCACTGCTGATGAGGACCAAGGCTCAAGCTATTGCAGCAGCGCAGGATTCAGCAATCCGCAGTTCACCGCCCATCTCATAGCTATAGGCGGCGTGGGGTCCTCCCCTATCAGGCCTTATGATGAAGATCCAAATGCGCCCAATATAGACACTTTACGTCTGCGAGCCGGAGATGAGATTCTGATCGCCATAGAAGGTTTCAACTCTGGCGCCTCTGGCCGTTTCAACCTCTCCATCACAGGATATCCTACCACCGCCCAGACGATCATTTATCAGGGTACAGCACGTCCCAGCGGTACAGTGATAAATATCAGCACGTCTAACACTTCTGTCCAAGATACCTTCATCGTCCAAGGAGGTGGCTTCCAACATGAGTGGCGAATTCACTTGAATGGACAAGCTATCCCCCTTCTCACCTTGGCAGATGATTCACTCGTCTATACATTCACCCAGGCGGGTACTTATCAGGTAATCGCCCAGTCTCTCCTCTGCGGAAAAGAAGATACACTGATTGTGAATGTGAGTTTTACTACAGCTACGCACACCGGAACTTCTCCAAAAGTATTCGTATTCCCCAATCCTTCAAGTGGTAGCTTCACTGTAAAGTACCCAGCTGAGGCCGCCCTCCTTCACCTGTATATTTATGATTTGACGGGTAGGAAAGTTTATGAAACTGCTATACAGGGTCCTCAGCAGAGCATTTCTACTACCCTACCGAATGGTCTGTACCGCCTAACCCTCGTAAGCGATAAAGTTTTACAAGAGACGCCTCTGCTCATCCAGAGATAAGTCTTCTGGGGATTCTCGGATAGTCCCGAAACGCTTTTGTAGAGCGTTTCGGGACTATTTTTTCGGTGACAGGGAGAAAGAAACATACAAGTGCTGCAAGGAAAAGCTGTATCTGATACATCCTAAATCCGTTAAGTTAGCCTTATGGCAGTGGTGGAAGCCACCTATAAAATCGTAGGGATGACTTGTCAAAGTTGTGCAGCGAGCGTTCGGAGTCTATTAGAGAATGTACCCGGCGTTGAAGGTGTAGAAGTACACTTTGCGACACAGGAGGTTACGATTTTACATGAAGCTGAAAAGGCACCCTTTGATAAACTACGGGAAGCACTCACGCCAGCAGGCTATGAGCTCATACCCAACTCTGAGACCCAGCTGATCATTCAGCAGCAGTACATCAAGCAGCTAATACGATACCTATACTGGCTGGGTGGGCTTGCTGTGACGGGCGCAGCGATACACTTCTTGTCGGGACATTTCGCTCACAGGATTGCTCTGCTTCATTATAGCCTTACGCTGCCGAGCGTTATATGGATAGCGGGCAGGTACTTCTTCCGACCGGCATGGCAGCAGCTGAGAGTTCGGCAACTGACGATGGATACGCTGGTATCTCTGGGCATTCTCGGTAGCTTGCTTTTAGGAGGGATAGAGCTTTACACCGGGAAAGTAGGCCATTCTGTGGTAGCAGGGGCAGAAATCTCATTCTTCATACTGATAGGCCGCTTATTGGAAGAGAAAGCCCGATACAGAACTAAATCTGCACTGGAGACCTTCTCTGCTTTGGCTGTGCCTACTGCTCGGCGCATTTATGAAGGTGGAAGGGCTGAAACCGTTTCCACTCATAGTCTGAGTGTAGGCGATATTGTAGAAGTGCGGCCTGGTGAAACCTTTCCAATAGACGGAACCGTCCTCTCAGGGAAGGCCTCAGTATCAGAAAGCCTCCTGACCGGCGAACCTTTTCCCGTAGAGAAAACTACCGGAGACAAAGTTTGGGCTGGTACTCAGAATGTCGCTGGCACTGTACATATCCGAATGGATACCCCCGTTCAAGAGACTTTCTTAGCTCAGCTTATTCTGCGCATACAGAGAGCACAGAATAGCCAGGCCCGCCTACAGAGGGTAGCAGACCGCATATCCAGCTTTTTCGTCCCTTTCATAATCGCTCTATCAGCTTTGACGCTACTTTACCATTTGTGGCAAGGTGCAGCAGCCGAAACGGCATGGGAAAGAGCTTTGAGCGTACTGGTTATCTCGTGTCCCTGTGCCCTGGGTTTAGCTACGCCTATCGCCGTCCAGATGGCTATCGGTAGTGCTGCAGGCGCGCAGATATTACTGCGAGAAATAGCTCAACTGGAAAACCTCTCAAAGGGAACCATTTGGGCATTTGATAAAACGGGTACTTTGACCTACGGAAAAGCTGCCGTCAAGAACGCTCAAATATACGCGACCGAGGAGACTCCGTATGTTCTATCCGCTATTCGGCGTAGCTTACATCCTTTGGCCCAGACCTTAGCTGAATATCTCGCCCCTATAACTCCCCCTGCTCCAACCGAACCCCAGCTTGTTGAACTCCCGGGCAAAGGGCTCATAGCTACTTTCCCTAACAAGAAACTTTATGTAGGCAATCCCCACTGGATAGCGGAAAAGCATCCTGACTTACCCATCCCGACAGATACGGCGGTAGTTGTCGCGACACCTGAAAGAGTCATCGGCATTTTTACCTTTGAGGATAAGCTTAGAGAGGGACTAGGGCCTTTCTTATCTCAGCTCAAAGCGAAAGATAAAAAGCTTGTTTTGCTGACAGGCGATCCCTCTGAAACGGCCCAGATTGTAGGGCAAAGGCTCGGATTTGACGAGATACATCAGGGCCTCTCGCCCATAGACAAAGCCCAGTGGATAGAAAAGATTCAGAGCCAAGGGGAAAAAGTTGTATTCGTCGGGGATGGGATTAACGATGCTCTGGCGTTACAGACCGCCAGTGTAGGCATTGCCGCACACTGTGGTGTGGGAGCTGCGGTACATAGCGCTGGTATAGCCCTTCTGAGAGACATAGACACAGCATTACCCGCTCTCTACATTTTGAGCAGGCGACTGCACCGAATTATAACCCAAAACCTCCTATGGGCGTTTGCCTATAACTTTTTGGCTATCCCTATTGCTATGGGATTAGTGCCAGGCGTGGAAATCACCCCAAGCATAAGTGCCTTGCTTATGTCGCTAAGCTCGCTGACTGTAGTCTTGAATAGTCTGCGCCTGAGGATAGGTTAGATATAGATATGTGTTCTATGATAAAAAAGCGGTACATGTGGTGAAGCTGAAAAAACATCCTGTGCGCAGACGGAAGGTTTAGTGCATGACTCAGGCACAGAGGTTGTTACCATGATCAGGTAAATAAAAAAACTGGGGGCTATTACAATGCCCCCAGTCTGCAATCAAAGCTCGCAGTTTGTATTTGCTGAGCTTGCGAAAAGACTACTTGACAGCTATATTGTAACTGATGCCCAACATCAGCCCCCCCGTGATAGCAGATGTAGCTGGTCTTTTTTCGGTAGAGCTACCATGTGATCCAAGTTCATATTTAGGCTTCTGCTCCCAATACGGATCAGAATGATTTCCATGCGGTATAGCGGCGTCCTTATTCTCTACATCGCCGAAGCTATAGTCTCCCCTGAAATGCAAACTCAGTAACAGCTCATCTGAGAGCTTGATTCCTACGCCTAATCCGAGGGCAGCTCCGAAGTTAGAGGAACGATAGATAGGTGCTGTCAGCTCCTCTTCCTGGGTATAAGAAGGAAAAGGAGGTACAGAGATTGTATAAGTGGCTTTGGTGCCCGATACTTCTAACTTCTCAGAGTTGTTACCCGCCGAGAAAGTCGCCTCGTCTTTGTACCCTGTGAGCAGACTAAGCTGCGGACCCAAAAAGAAGCTGAATTGCACGGGTGAGTTAGGGTCAGAGTTAAACCGCAAGAGGAGGGGAAGTTTGAGATAGTTTAACGAGGTTTGGGCTGTCAAGTCAACGCCAGATTCGGTCCCCTTGTACTTTTGCCCTTGACGGGAATACAAGACATCCAAACCAACGCCGATATAATCTGTGAAGTTGTACCCCAAAGTAATCCCGCCAGCAAATCCCCAAGTGGATACATAGTCCAGTTCTGGTCCAGCATCCGAATCATCCTGATTGAGCAGCCATGTACTCTGAGGAAGGAATGCAGCGCCAACTTTTATAGTACCTTGCTGCGCATATAGTCCTCCCAAAAGGAGGAACGATAACCATACGGACTGCTTTTTCATATCGGAGCAAAGGTATAAAAACCGCAGCTTGCCTTTACCTATCCACTTCACACATCACGATATCCAAAGACCCTAAAAGAGCCACGAAATCCGCAAGCCACATCCCCTGGCTCGTCAGCGAGGGTAACATAGACAAGTGAGCAAATGAGGGGGATCGAGCTTTGAGGCGATGAGGTATGTCTTTATTCTTTTCAACCTCTATCACAAATCCAATTTCCCCTCTGGCGCCCTCCGCCGCTGCGTAGAGGCTCTGATCTTCTTTTGGACGGGGTTTTTTACCAGAGAGCCCCCTCGGATTGAAATCCCCGCCACCAGGATAGGCCTTTTCCAATCGGTCTAAACACTGCAGGACTATCTTGATACTTTCCTCCATCTCTCTAAATCGTACATAGGTACGAGCCCAGCAGTCTCCCGCTTCTTCCACTGGCACGTCAAACTCTATCTCGGGATATACACTGTACGGACGCACCCGCCGAAGGTCCCAAGCTAATCCGCTTGCCCTAAGCACAGGCCCCGATGCCCCATAAGCTAAAGCCGTCTCCAAAGGAATAACCCCAACACCTTCAGTTCTATCACGAAAAATGCGATTTTCCAGGACAAGAGCCTTGATCTCATCCAGACTTCTGCGGAAATAACCTAAAAAATCTCTAACCTTTTCTGAAAAACCCAACGGCATATCAAATGACACTCCACCGATCCATATGTAGTTATACAGGAGGCGCGCCCCTGTCCAACCCTCAAGCATCTCTAAGATAAACTCTCTGTCGCGAAAAGCCCACAAGAATCCCGTCGTAGCCCCTAAATCAATAGCATAAGTACCGATGGCCAGAAGATGGGAAGCGATGCGATTGAGCTCTGCGGCAAGTACTCGGAGGTATTCAATCCGCTTGGGTAGTAAGCCTTCCCAGTCTAAGGCTCGTTCTACCGCCAAGGCGTAAGCATGCTCTCCTAAAATAGGAGCGACATAATCCAGTCTATCCACATAGGGGATAATTTGGGGAAAAGTCAGATGCTGGGCGTGCTTCTCAAAGCAGCGGTGCATATAGCCTATTTCTACTTCGGCGCCGATGACCCACTCCCCTTCCAAGTCCAGAGTAACATGAAGCACGCCATGGGTAGAAGGATGTTGGGGGCCCATGTGCAGTTTCATCCAGAGCGAATGTACTATGGGGGGCTCTTGCAATTGTCATTTTCTGCTTACCTTTGTGCCGAACAAAACACACATGCCTATGCGAGCATTCGTAGTAGCCCTTCTGACAGCAGGTATGTACCTGCTCGTAGGCTGCGGTGGGCAGCAGCAAGAGCAAAAAGCAGCAGAACAGAAGACTGAACAATCCCAACCTGCCTCTCAACCGGCAGAACCTGCGCCTGCTCCGACTCAAGAAACCCAAGGAGCGACCGCAGACACAAGCAAGAAGGCTCCCGAGAAGAAGTAAATCTCGGCGTAGTTTCATTGCGAGTTCAGTCTCACGAGCCTCTCGCCCCCCGCGAGAGGCTTTTGTTTTATTACCTATCGTCTCTTACAAAACCTATTGTCTGATCATCTCTGAACATAAACGCGCCATCCCGCCCAAAACGGTTGAGCCGTTCAGTTTCCCCTGTAGAAGCTCCTCTTGCTCTTAGTAGAAAGGCGCGCCAGTTTCGATTCTGTATCTCCCCAATCTTATTGGAGTGGAGCAGCGGGTATTCATTTGTGATGAGGTCTGGGTCATAAAATACAAATATCACCTGCCCCTGCGCTCCTATCTGATTATAGGTCCAAATCTGATAGGGATATTTATCGGGCTCATTGTAGAAAAACTGCATGTCATTCGGTGGCCCATACTGAATAAAGACTCGTCCGCGATCGGTTTTCCACCCAGGACGCATTGAGGATTTGAAGTGCTGCTGGGCATACTCAAATCGCCGAAGAAACTCTTTGAGGTCCATGCTTCCCGGCATTCCTTGACGCTTCTTCCAGAAGGCTACGAAAAACTTCTTTTTATCTGAAAACTTTTCCAAGGTGCGCATGAAGCTTTTTTCACTGGGAGAGGCAAGGTGCGTCATCCCCCCCAGGAGCTCGTCAAGTTTAGACTCAGAGAAGCCATACAAAGCATCGTACTCAGACTCTGAGGCTTCTACCATAGGCTCTGCAGTGGAGATTAGGGTAAAGCGCCGATACCATGAAGCGAGAACGGCACCATCATTACGGCATAGCTCTATCTGCGCAATATAGATACCAGAGCCGAGTCTACGAATAGGCAGAGTGAAAACAAATGCCTCAAACGGCTTCGGACGACTCGGACGACGAGCGTAGGATAGTTCCGAAACCTCTTGTGCCCTCTGCGCATCTAAAACTCGCACACGAAGGTAATAGGGCTCTGTTGTCAAGCTATCCGTAGCATATACCTCGCCATAAATTCGCAGCGTATCCGGATCAACCAGAAGTCCATTTGATATCCATGGCTCCAATCGTAACCCATGCCGTTCGTAGGGAGCCTCCTCCGCATTTATTCTATGCGCAAAAAGCAGGTCGCTATACCGAAAGCCCCCTGCCCGTTCAGGCATTTCAAACTCCATGACCGCCTTGACCTTCTGAGGACGGGGGGTCTGATTAGGGTCAGTAGCTTCTATTTCTATCTGATAGGTGCCGGAGGGTATCCTTAGCCGCCGAATATCAGCATATAAGCGCTGGCGACTGACGGATAAGCTATCCTTCGCTGGGGGAAGTACGAAGCGAAACTTATCCGCATATACAGGAGCATCTAAGGCATTTTTGATGATGAGCGTAAAATCTACCTCTCCTTCATAGACTCCGCCCCGAGCCACATATCGTACCGAACTGGCATCCACTCCGATAAATAGCTCCACATAGGGCTGACCCTCTGGCGTATAATATCGCACGGGCTCTACATAAAAAACCACCTGAGCCCACGCTCCAGCAAGTAGCCATAGAAGGCCCCTCATAAGTCAAATATATCCAAATTCTCTGCCCTAACGGTTAGGACGATTTTTGTGCCAAAGAAAAAGTCCCCCCAAAAGAGAAGCGAGCCACACTCCAAGCTCTGCCCAAGTTACGCTGGCACGCCAGCCTGTGAGCAAATGCAAAAAAGCACCAATCCAACCTTTGTGATGCAAGAGAGGATAATACTTCCCATCGTAAAAGGTATAACTCCAGCTGTAGGCAGAAGGCACTTCGGTCTGAGGAGCAAAAAGGTTCCATGCCTTGTACTCTGCCAGTTCTTCTGCCCAAGAATATCGCGGCTCTAAAAGCTCTATCAGCTCATGCGCTGCGTAAGAAGCCATACCCGCAGCTACCATCAGGAGGAGTACAGAGGTGATATTGAAGAAAGGACGAAGTGGAACCCGTCGACCGTAGACGAAAATAAGTACGCCGACCGCAGCAGCCATCAAAAGCCCAAATAACCCGCCTATCCAGGAAATATCCCGCTGCATGGCCCAGAGCGTACGCAAAAACAGAGCTGTTTCCAGTCCTTCACGCAGTACCGTAGTGAAACTGAGGCTGAAAAGTAACCATCCCGTAGAAGATTGCGCAGCAGCCCGAAGCTCCTCTGATAATGTAGCGCTGTGACGACGCATCCATACTATCATATATATGAGCATGGCAGCTGCTAACCCCGAAAATACAATCTCCCACATTTGATGCACAATACTCAACCGCACCAGAAGAAATGCTGCCAGCAAGCTACTCCCTATCGCTGCAGCTATCCCACCCCACAGCCACATTTGCTCTTTACGCGATACATAGCGAGAAAGGATGCCCACAACGAGGGCTGCTTCCAGAGCTTCCCGAAAGGTTACGAAACCCTCACTCACACTCCAAAGGTATGTTATTTAGATTGATTCTTCACTTCGGCGCAAACGAATTAAGGTGAGCTCAGGCCAAATCCCCAAACGAGCTGGCAAACCAATATACCCTAAGCCCCTATTCACATACAGATACTGCCGCCCTACCTGATACAGTCCCGCCCAATAGGTATAAAGCCATTGAGCTGGACTAAATCGGTACCCAAGCCACTCTACCCCTACTTGAAAGCCATGGGTATGCCCACTGAGAGTGAGAGAAATGGGATATTTTCCTTGAACTTCATACTCCCAGTGGGTGGGGTCATGAGAGAGAAGTATGGCAAACGTATCAGGGGGAACCTGAGCCCAAGCCTGAGCTAAGTTTCCATAACGGCGAAATCGGCGCCACTGACTCCAATTGCCTACGCCCACGAGAGCTATTTGCTGACCTTCTCGGTCTAAGATAGCTGCCTCATTATGCAGCAACCGAAATCCAGCTTTTTCTATCGCAGCTTTGAGATAAGCCCTCTCTGCCTGACGACGCTCAGGAGAAGCGCCCCCAATGTAATCCCCATAATCATGATTGCCCAATACAGCCCATTTGCCCAGAGGAGCCGAGAGCCCCGCTAAATCCTCAATGAACGGGTCTATCTCATGCGCAAACGTATTGACCCAATCGCCTGTGAAAACTATGACATCGGGCGCGAGAGCCTCAACTTGCTGCCAAACTGGTCGCAAATATGCAGGCGATAAAAAGCTTCCACTATGAAGGTCAGAAAAATGTAAAATGGTCACTCCGTCCCATACAGGAGGCAAATCAGATAGAAAAAGCTCTACTTTTTCTACACGGAAACGAAACCTTCCCCAAAAGAATCCGTACCCCAAAGCCATAACTGGAGTTCCCAGAGCTACCCCACCTAAAAGCCGAAGGACTGCGCGACGACCCTCAGAGAAAGAGTCAGAAGAGGCTTTCAACTTCAAAGGGCTGAATATGCCCAGCAGCGCACTCACCAGCTTAGTTAGAATAAGTATTACCCATACCAAAAACAGGATGCCAAGACCCATGTGAATCCGTTTGTATAAGTCCACAGACACTGGCAGCCATCGCCCCATCAGAAAGATAAGGAGCATGCACAAGAATAGCGCAGGGGTAAGCCAGCCCATCCAAGGCTTCCATATTCCGAGGCGCCGAAGTCCCCAGTAGCCTCCTATTTCAGCAAGCACCCATACACCGAGTATAAATGCCCAACGCATATACAAGTCCACAGGTAGAGGGTTTTCAGCGTTCAAAACAATATGGCTACAAAGATAAACTTACCCCCCCTCTCAACGAGAGAGGAAGACATCTCCCCCTCTTTCTACCCGTTACTTTGTGATTTTCGGGCTGATGCTTCTTCTTGCGAAGATATCTCGTACCGAAGGAAGCCTTCAAGATTCATATGAATGTAGCGGCGGCTCCCCGCCACGGTCTTGATTAGATTACTCTCATGAGGCTCATAGTCAGAGAGCTTTCGACGAAAGGTCTGGAGTTTAGCGAGGTAGCTATTTATCTCCCCCAAAGCTACCTGAGAGGGACGATAAGACGGAGCGAAAACTTTCCAGGGAGCGGGAGGGCTCCATCCCGAAATATGTGGCAAACTCTCACCCAAGGGTGCGTATCCCCAGATTTTACAAAACTCCTCAGTATGACAAAGTAGGAAGTCTAAGTACCATTCCTGCCCATAAGCAAGTCCGAAAGGCCAATAAGTCACATGCAACCCAACTGCCCGCACCCGTTGTTGGGTCGTCCTGAGAGTATGAGCCAAAAACTCTACCTCTTCCATCAGCGCACCCTCAGTAGGCGATACAGGGTCTATCACAACCCAAGTAGCTGTGGGGGGGAGAACCTTCTGAGGGTCTTCAAGCCAAAATCCACCCTCCGGAAGAACCAGAGCTTTGTGCATTAGCGTAGAAGGGTTAGGGTGCCTGCCCGCTCTATCTGAGTACCGTCTATGAAAGTAACCTCTGCAACATACGTATATACGCCCTCCACCGCATTCTCGCCGCGCCAAGGGGAGTTTCCTTGGTACATCAGCTTGCCCCAGCGGTCATAAATTCGGAGCTGGACAGACTGTATCCCTGCCCCTTGGGGAAACCACACATCGTTTATCCCATCCCCATTGGGACTAAACGCATTGGGAATAATCAGCTGGCGCTGTCCTGATACGATAACCCGAAGGGTCAAAGTATCCCGACAGCCTTGAATATCAGCCACAAGGGTAAGGATATAGCTGCCTGGAAGATATAAGTGAGAAGCGACAGGAGCCGTCGTAGAGGCGGTCGTTCCATCGCCGAAGCTCCACAGGAATTGCACTGCATACCCCGCCGGCGCATTATATGTTGCGAGAAAAGAGATTTCCACAGGGCCCTGAGGTGGCGGTGTGAGCGCAGGATTAGCTGTGATCCCCGTGAGGATGGGAGTAGGTAGTCCCTGAGCGGTGACTTGTACGGCTGAGGAGGCGCATGCTCCGACTCTATACACCACAGTATAAGGCGAAGAGAGCACCGGACCGGACAAAATAAGTTCCGCGCCACTCCCCACTGAGTCTCCATTGGAATCATACCATATGAAGGTGCCACCGGCCGCACCTGAAACTAACTCTGCTTGAAGCCGTAGTGGTAAGCACCCACTTGCACCTTCGGCTCGGATGACTGGTGCGGGAATAACTTCCACTGCCTTTTCCACCGGGCCTATCCATCCACAGCAGTCTGTCTCTACTCGCAATTTCAGCGTATATCTGCCCGATTGAGCGGCTGTGAAACGAAACGTGTCCCGATTGCCAGTAGCGATGATTTGACCACCATACTCTGCCTGCCACTGATAGGCAAGAGCGAAAAGCTCTGAGCTTACCGCTACGATTTCTCCTGCGCACAGCGTATCCGCTGCTGTGAGCACCCGTAGGTTTATGAGGTCTGGCGAGGTCAAAATAGTCCAGAATCTTGGATACGAGCTGCCTGAAAAGGTGATATCCTTCGGTCCCGTGAGAGTGTACTGAACAGAACCTGAGTTCGTGGGTAAAGCGGGGGGATTAGCACCGGCGCCTAAATCTGTGAAGCTACCTGGGGACAAGCTGGAAATGCTGAGAGCGGTACCCGTGCAGTTTGTGCTGCCGATAGTGATGGAAGGCTGAGCAGAGAGGTTGAAAGAGGTTTCCAAGAGGGTGGGAGGTGTGCCCTGTACGAGTAAGGGAAGGGCTTGTCCAGGCTGACCATTACCGCCAGAACCACCATTTCCACCACGCCCGCCATTACCACCTTTACCGCCAGCTCCCATATTGCATCCTCCATCCGTAGGTGGACAAGGACCTGCTCCTTGGCCACCTGAACCACCGAGCCCCCCCACTCCACCTATTCCGCCGGCTCCTGCATTGCCCGCAGACAATAGGCACTGAATCCAGCTCCCTGATGCACTTCCTAAAAGGACCGCTGCATAACTACTCCCCCCCCCAGAAGCGCCACCTCCGCCTGTGCCTCCCTCGCCACCGCCTCCCCCTCCTCCACCACCTGCACCTATGGTTGGACAACTGGGCGGAACTATGTTGATAGCTCCCCCACCGCCACCACCGCCTCCTCCCCCACTACCATGGGTGCCATTCTCGCCAGGTTTGCCGCGAGAACCGGGTCGCCAGAAACCCTCTACTACTTGTCCAGGGCCTCCATCGGCCCCGTCAGTACCATTTCGTCCATTTGCTCCATCAGTTCCGTTTCCGCCGGCTGCTTGAGGGACTCCGGGCAGCGGCGTCTGACTGCAAGCACAAGCGCCCCCTCCTATTAGCCCGATAGAACATAGGGAACCAGCGGTCCCTCCGGCTCCCCCACTTGGTCCTTGTCCAGGCTGTCCGCCTAAGCCATTAGCTGTAAATTGGCTACTTCCCCCAGCTCCTCCTGAGGCTCCAATAGGACTGCTCCCGCCAGCCCCACCTGCACCTGCACTTGCAGGGGGCGGTGTTCCAAGTGGAGGCAGACAAATCCCAAACGTAGGCGTGGCAGCAGCCCCGGCCCCACCGCAGCTTCCATTACCCCCAGGGCGACCATTCTGCCCTGCCTGTCCATCTTGTCCCTTAGAGGCATCCCCCGCTATAACCTGACACCGTACTACTTCATAACTTGCACAGTCTCTGAGATACAACCCATAAGTGGAAACTCCCCGTCCATCTGCACAGGTACTATTAGCCGCCGGAGCATCTTCTACCTCAATGGTCAAATCTTGCAGCCGAAATGCTCTCGCCCCATGGATCTGAAGAGCCACCAGACGGGGCGTACGGGATAAGCAGCCCTCTATGTTCCGAGAACTGCGCCTCAGAGTCGTCAAACCAGGGGAGGAGCTTTTTTGCCAACCTGCATTAGGGTCATACCCTCCTTCCAGAATCACACTGTCGGTCAGAGTAGTAAGCGGACGATCTAAGATATACAAGCCTTGGGCAAGCTTGATGATCCCTGTGCGACAACGAATCCTTTCAAGCGCTGCCTCGAGTGAAGTGGGGGCATTCCGAGTACCCGGAGCAGTAGGACTGCCATTAGGGGTCACATATTGGACATTGCAGCTACCCGCCAGAGCATCGCCAGCCAGAACCTCCACAGTTATGCTATCTGAGGGGCACCCTGCTGGTGATACATACCTTAGCGTGTGTTGCCCGACAGCCAAACGCACAGGAGAAGGTATTGACACCCAAGTGCCTCCCTGACGCACCTCCCACTGCCCTCCTAAGATTGAAGCCAATCCCGTCAGCTCCACCGGACGCCCACCACAGGTATAAACACGAACGGGAGTTATCTCTGCTTTGGGTACTGGATGCACCTGCACGCTGTCAGTGAGAGTATAAGCACAGGCACCAACGCTGACCGTAAGCGTGTATTTGTACCAAAAGGGCTCCTCAAAGTCCAAAGGGGCAGGCGGTGTATGAGTAGTAGAAAGCCCCGTAGCTCCCGTACTCCATGTGGCTGTAGCTCCAGGGGGCAGCCCGCCCAGCATACTTCCTGTCAGCTGCACGCTTCCTCCCGCACAGATCACCGGAGGCGTAATCGTAATAGCAGGCGTACCTACCAAAGTAACCTGGGTATTTTGCCCGGACGCAGCGAAGTTTCCGCATTTATCAGAAACTGTATTACCATCCGACCCCGATACGAGAGTTATGGTGTAGTTTCCGCTGGATACGGGCCCCTGTAAGTCTATGAATACTTCATAGGAAAATGTCCCACCACCTACACACCCCGCTGCGGTAGGGACGAGGCCACCTGAAATCTGAAAATCAGAACCATTCGGAGCTACGGTAGAGCAGGAGATGGGCTCATTGAATCGCAAGATAATCCTATTCGCTCTCTGACAATCCTGTCGAGCCGAAACGAGCTGAGGTGGCGTATTGTCAAATATAATCGCCGTACCATTGAAAGTTATTGTAAAGCCTGTTTGGTCCCGAGTATAGTTGTCTATCAAAAGCACGAATGTTTGTCCTGCGGAGACTTGCAGACCTGGCATGAAAGGTGGGTCGCTTGCTGGATAGCTGAGCGGATTAGGGTCCGTCTGATTAGGGTCTAAACCAGTATTCCCGTTTTCAGCAGAGAAGTTACATCGGATGGGCTGACTATTGCCGACCACGCTGCAAGAGCTATTTGTGATGTCCCATAGCGCAAAGTCATAGTCGTAGGTCGTATTGATGGTAAAGCCAAAGGTTCCACCCTGTTGTACGGTGAAAATAAACCAGGCTGTTTTTTGCTCATTATTCAGCAGGCAGGTGTTGTTGTTTAGCTCCTGTTGCTGGCCAAAGTCAGGTGGTGAGTTTGTGTACGTGTAAGTCTGCTGGCATACGGGAATCGCATTGACACAGTCAGATTCAGGCAAAGTTTGAGCCCACAAAACCCCTAATAGAGGTAGGAGATAGCGCATCGGAACAAAAGTAATGAGCCTCCATCTATTGTCATACACCCTTGATTAGGTCACTTGGAGAGACTCTGAGAGCCATTATTGCATACCTTTGACACGCATGAAAGCCTCCCAAGAGCTTCGCATGGCTTATGAGACTCTGCGGAAAAATCACCCTAATCTTTACCTTCGGGATGCCGCAGAGCAGCTGGGCGTTAGTGAAATGGAACTCCTTCGCTTAGAAACGGGGCAAGGGGTTACCCGCCTCAGACCCGAGATACCTGCTCTTTTGGAAGCCTTACCTACTCTCGGCCCACTCAAAGCCCTTAGTCGTAATCGTTGGGTCGTCATAGAAACCACAGGCGCGTACCCCTCTCCCTTCGTAGAGCGAGGCACGATGGTCTTTGCCAGTTCGATTATTGACCTGCGGATATATCTCTCAGCATGGAAATATGCCTTTGCTGTAAAATCCTTTGGAAAAGACGGAAAGCCGTTATATAGCTTTCAGTTTTTCACCGAATGGGGTGAAGCTATACACAAAGTTTATCTCACCGCTTCTGAACAGATAGAGAAGTGGGAGCACCTCGTCCAGAGGTTTTCTCATGAAAATCAATCACCCGAGGCAGACAATATCGCGCCAGTGCCCAGTTTGCCAAAATCATCCCCACTTGAAAATCATTCCAAAGTAGCCTTCTTAGAGGGCTGGAATAATCTCACCGACACCCATGAGTTTTTTGGCTTACTTAGGGCGTTTGGGGTGGATAGGCTCACAGCCATAGAGGCTGCGGCCGGACTACACACGTGGCAACTGCCCAATAATGCGCTTCACTCGCTTTTGGAATGGGCCAGAGATAGTCAGACTCCCATCATGTTCTTTGTCGGGAATGCCGGGATTCACCATATTTACTCTGGCACCATAAAGAATGTCTCTTTGGCTCGTGGATGGCTGAATGTTTTGGACCCTGACTTCAATATCCATATAAACCCTGAGGGAATAAATCGTATATATCTCGTTCGCAAGCCGACGAAGGAAGGAGATATTTATTCGTTGGAAGTTTTCGGTCCAGCGGGAGAAGAGCTCCTGTGGATATTTGGCGCTCGTAAGCCGGGTTTACCCGTACCAGAGAGCTGGCGAAGTTATGTCCATGGTCTGATTCCTTCCATAGCTCATTAGACCATTTGACCATAGATTTCACCCTTCTCTATCTTGAAGGATAGAGGGTACCGAGCCGCACTCAAGTAGTAAGAATACAGTATCTACTTCTTTCCCCGGCTTTTTTGCCACTTCTCCCACCAGCGCTCAAACTCGCGCCGACCACTCTCTGTCGTAAAAAGGGGGAGGAGTTCCTCATGGAGCAATTTCGGATTATATACTCTATCAGCTGCAAAGCGTAAAACTTCTATTCTGCTGCTCTCGTGATCCAGTGTCCATAGAAGGTCTCTAAGTTGAGCAGTAGATATACAATGTTCAGGTAAGACACTGCGCAGGAGGGCTATACGACTGGACTCAATGCTCTGCGAAGACACTTCCAAACGGAAATAGTTGAACTCTACCTCACTCATAGAACCCACGAGACAAGACTGCCCCCACAGAATCCCAAGTCCCAATATGAGCCCTATCCCCCGCATTTGTACAAAGTAACAAAACATCATATGTCCCGCTTTACATATCAAACAAGATTTATGAATAATCTTGACGGAAGGCGCTGACGGTATCTTTTACTCCTGTGCTTAGGTTATAGAAAGGTTTCCAACCTGTCAGTGTAGAGAGCATATCGGAGGATAGAGCGTTTCGTCGGAGCTCACCAGGCTTTGGTGGGAGATAGGTGGGTTTAGCCAGAGTGCCTATACTCTCGGCTATGGTCTGATACAGGGCATTTACAGTAGTTTGCTTTCCTGTGCCTACATTTAGGATTTGGCTGTAAGCACACTCGCCCGCATTTAGAATAGCTAAAAAGGCGCTCACTACATCTTTGACGTGGATAAAGTCGCGCGTCTGCTCCCCATCTCCATAGATAAAAGCCGTTTCGCCTTTCAGAAGCCTGTGAGTAAAAATCGCCACTACGCCAGCTTCGCCATGGGGATTCTGCCGAGGACCATAAACATTTGCTAAACGCAGGATAGTATAGGGGAAATCGTGAACCCGCGCAAAGTGCTTGATATACATCTCTCCTGCCAGCTTGGCAATACCATAGGGGGACTCTGGTTGAGGCACTTCTGTCTCAGGAATAGGCAGATGAGATTTCTCTCCATAGATGGCTCCTCCTGTGGAAGCGAAAAAAAACCAAGGACGCTGAGACTGAACGGCTTCTAAGAGATTTAGCGTACCTATGATATTAATCTCTGCGTCTCGGAGGGGCGCTTCTACCGAAGTACGCACATCCACTTGGGCGGCTAAGTGCATCACTACATCATACGCATACTCGCGAAAATGGGCCTGCAAGCTTTCTCGGTCCCGCAAGTCTATCTGAAATAATGGCACTTGGTCAGGAAGGTTCTCGCGTCGCCCCGTACTGAGGTTGTCTATGACTGAGACCGAATGAGAGTCCAATAAAGCCTCTACAAGATGAGAACCAATAAAGCCCGCTCCACCAGTGACAAGAATCCGCATCAGGCAAAGCTACGCCAATACAAACGAAAGGTGGTCCCCCGCCCTGGCTGCGACTCCACTTGGATAGCTACCCCTTGTTGGGTCAGAATGGCATGAGCGATAGGCAGCCCTAAGCCTGTGCCTTTCTCACCGGCGGTGCCTGGACGGCTGCGCCGAAAAGTTGGGTCCCAGAGGGCTTTCACCTCCTCAGGAGTCATACCTATGCCTGTATCACTTATCTCTACCACTACACCACCCTCACCGAGGGCTACCCGCATTTTTACCTCACCGCCGGTAGGGGTGTATTTGACAGCATTTGAGAGTATATTGAATAAGGCTTCGGCGGTATATACGGGATCGCCTTGACTGGTAAGAGGGGCTACATCCGCGCTCCATTGGACACCTTTTGCTTCAAGCTGGGGTAAAATAAGGGCATGTAGGCGTCTGACCATATCCTCCCATGAAAAAGCCTCTGGACGCAGTACGATGTCCTTCTGAGAAAGGCGGCTAAGGTCTAAGAGATTTTTGACGTATTTTTCCAGCTCTGTGAGGGTTTTTTCTAAGACTTCGGCATAGCGGCTCAAGCTGGGAGAACTGCTCGTGCCTTGTCGGAGGAGAGCGGAGAGCTGTTTGAGTCCGCTGAGTGGGCTACGAAGGTCATGAGAAACGATTTTTACCCATGCCTCCCGCTGCGAAGTTAGAGCCCGCAGCTCCTGAATCGTAGTGGCAAGATGGGCTGTTCGCGCTTCTATTTGCTTTTCCAGTTCATCCAGTAGTTTCAAATGAGCCTGTCGAAGGGCATGGGTGCGCGTGAAAAGCTCCTGCGCCTCTACCCTAGCGGGAGTTTGTGGAGCCCCAGACGGGAAAAACTTCGCCTGCCATTCAGAAGTAACGCTGGGAAGGTCGGATAGCTTTTCGCAAGCCAAGAGCGCCTGCATGTACTTGAGCAGCTCTTGGGTAAGATACACCCGCTCATCCCGCTCCATCTCAATCTCGTAGCTACGAAGGGCTTCCTGTACCGTAAGCCGCAAATCTTCCACCTCCCAAGGTTTGGCAATGTACCGAAAGAGGCGAGCTTGATTGACGACCTTGCCGATATTTTCGGCACCTGCTTGACCCGTGAGGAGGATAAGCCGCGCTTGGGGCAGTTCTCTATGAGCAGCAATCAAAAAATCGTCTCCTCTCATCCCCGGCATCAAATAATCCGCAATAATCACAGCAGGACAACCGCTCAGGAGAGATAGCGCCTCTTCTCCGCTATATGCGCCTTCTATCCACACCCCCAAAGACAGGAGCTGAGCTGTAAGCGCCTCAACCACAGAAGGCTCATCATCTACTATGAGCACCGTTTGCATCGGGGCGATATTACCAAAGCCTCGCCAAATAGCTCCATTTTTGTACATTTGCCTGGATAATCATATCTGCCTGTACCAAACCTTACTCCCAAAGCAGCCTATGACCGACACAGGTCAAACCTTACAAGAGTATCAAGCTTATTTAGAGGCGCTGGATCGCCCCGCCCTCCTCAAGGAAGCCAGAGCTCAAGGAATAACAAGCCCCCATCGTCTAAAAAATGTTGAGCTTATTCAGCAGCTCGTCCTCCAAAAAGCCGAAGAAATGGCAAAGCTGACACTAACTGAATCCACTCCCTCCAACGGAGACTCCGCCACCCCAACTAAGCGAAAGCGGAATCGTTTCAAAGTTACCGAGCGGACCGGCTTTTCCGAAGTAGAAGATAGCTCTCTGTCCTCGGAGCCACCAGCTATGTCTGAACTTCCTGAGCAAACAGACTCCGTGTTGGCTCTCCCTCCTGACACTTCCTCCGCAGAGGCTGCCGCAGAGACCTTCTTTGAAGCGCCTGCCTCAGCCCTGCCCTCCGTTGAGCCCCCTTCACTTACTCCATCCCAGGTAGAAGATGCGGAAAGTGTCATAATACCTACTTCCCCCTCCGAAGAAGGGCATGAGGTGGTAGAGAGTTCTGTCAGCGTTCGGGAGATCCCATTAGTAGAGCTCATAGAGAAGCTCACCGTCTCTGCCACGGGGGTATTTTGGATAGATAAGAAATCTAACCACGGCGTTTTGCGTTCGCCTTATTACAGTTACAAAAGCTCCCCTGACGATATTTATGTGCCTCAATCGCTCATCCGAAAATACGGACTACGCATAGGCGATACCATAGAGGGACGCGTGCGACTCCCCAAAGAAAACGAACGGTACTACACCCTCGTAGACGTAGAGCTTGTGAATGGCTATCCTCCGATTTATTTGCGAGATAGAGTATCTCTGGAACATCTGACGCCGCTCTTTCCCACAGAACGGTTTCAACTGTCTGAGGGCACAAATGACCTGTCTCTGAGAGTAGTGGACCTTTTCGCACCTATAGGCAAGGGGCAAAGAGCCCTAATCGTCGCCCAACCTAAAACAGGCAAGACCATTCTCCTTCAAAAGATTGCCAACGCTATCATACGCAATCACCCGGAAGCCTACGTCATAGTTCTACTGATTGATGAGCGTCCTGAAGAAGTGACCGATTTTTCCCGCAACGTGCCGGCAGAAGTCGTAGCGTCAACCTTTGACGAGCCGGCTGAGCGTCAGGTAGAAGTCGCGGAAATCGTAATAGAAAAGGCACGTCGCTTGGCAGAAAGCAAAGTGGATGTGGTGGTACTTTTAGACTCTATCACACGCCTGGCACGGGCTTATAACGCAGCCACCCCTGTCTCTGGTCGCATACTCACGGGCGGCATGGACTCAGCTGCCCTCCACAAGCCCAAACGATTCTTCGGAGCAGCCCGAAAAATAGAAGAAGGCGGGTCCCTCACTATCATCGCCACCGCTCTCATAGATACTGGCAGCCGCATGGATGAAGTGGTCTTTGAAGAATTCAAAGGCACAGGCAATATGGAGCTCCAGCTGGACCGCCAACTCGCTAATAAGCGCATCTTCCCCGCTATCAATGTCTTAGAGTCCGGAACTCGCCATGAAGAGCTCCTGATTGACTCATCCCAACTGGGACGAATATGGCTCCTGCGAAAGTTTCTGTCCGAAATGAAGCCCGTAGAAGCCACAGAGTTTCTTTTAGACCGCATGCGACACACCCGCACAAATGAGGAGTTTTTAGATATCATGAGTAAATGGTCTCAGTAGGAGCACCAATCTGGACGCTGAGTTTAGCGGATTTAGAAGAATGGACGAAATCAAAAGGAGAACCACTTTACCGAGCACAGCAGATATGGCGCTGGCTTTGGGAAAAAGGGGTATCCAGTATCAATCAAATGAGCGATCTTCCCGCCCGATTGCGCGTCAGCTTAGCAAGCGAGTTTGCCCTTACTTTTCCTCAGCTCGTCCATGAGTCAGTAAGTAAAGATAAAACTCGTAAGTTTCTCTGGGAAATGCCCGAGGGAGGTAGGGTAGAAACGGTATGGATTCCCCATTCTAACCGTTACACCGTATGCATATCCAGTCAGGTCGGCTGCAGCTTGAACTGCCGATTCTGTGCCACAGGTCAGTTAGGCTTAGAGCGACAGCTCAAAGGATATGAAATCCTACTACAAGTGTATGCCGTCAAGCACCTACTCGGACTTCCGGTGACTCATGTGGTCTTCATGGGAATGGGCGAACCGCTACTCAACTATACCGCAGTAATAGAGGCCCTCACAGGTCTCAGCCAAAAGCTCAAGCTTAGCCCTAAGCGGATAACTATTTCCACAGTAGGAATCCCTAAAGGCATCCTGCGATTAGCCGAACGAAAGGAACCCTTTGAGCTGGCTTTTTCTCTCCATAGCGCCATACCCGAGAAGCGTCAAATGCTCATTCCGCTCGCAGCTCATATTCCTCTGGAAGAGATTAGACATGCGCTGGGCACCTACTGCGAGAAGCGCCAGGAGTGGGTAACGCTGGAATATGTCCTATTAGAAGGGGTAAATGACACTCCGAAAGATGCGGAAGCCCTGCGGGCTTTTGTCGCTCCACCCGTCCGCGCCAAGGTAAATCTAATCCAATACAACCCAGTGCCCGGACTGCCCTTCCAGGGCTCTAAACGGCTGTCCGAGTTCCAAAAGTCTCTCATGCAGCGAGGGCTATTAGCCACTATCCGCCGAAGTCGCGGAGCGGACATCGCCGCAGGGTGCGGACAATTAGCCCGACAGGTATAACGACCGCCCCTTTGACCTAAGCGCATTATCTGTACCTTTGCAGAATAAACCTAAGATTATGAGCACAGTATTGGCTACCCACGGTTTAAACTTTCGTCCAGCATGGCTTGAACTTTCATACAGCAGATGGGAACTCTTAGCTCCCTCTTGGACCGCCCGAAAGCAACTGTTAGAGTCTCGTAACGAGTACTCTGCGTATCAAAAAGATGCTTTCCATAAGTGGGGAGCAGATTTTCTCATGCTGCAGGGGGTTGTGCATTTTTCGCCAGAGACCTGGGCGATTTATGCTAAGAATGGCTACGACCCGATCGCCCTGACCGCAGGCTCCACCTATCCATCTCCTACAGAAGCTCATATGCATCTGACCTCTCTGGTGAATGCCATGGAAGCCCTCAGGGAACTTAGTCAGACGGATCGCCCACTGGATTTAGGGACTTTCACGACAATCCTCCAGAAAGCACTCGGTGGAACGTTGACTCTGCGCACCAACTCTTCTAATGGTCCTACCCGTGGCCTACCATCCACTGAAGTAGAAGCTGCTTTCGGAGCGTTACTTTCGGAGATGCATAATCAGTTGAATGCCGGCAGTTCTCCCATAGCTGTCGCGGCGTGGGCACACCATGCCTTTACACAGATACGGCCTTTTGCAGATGGAAATGCTCGCGCGGCCTTTCTCTTTACGCAATACATTTTATGGCGAAGCGGACTGCCGGGCATCTACCTAAAGCCTTACCATAGAGTGACTTATTATCGTAGCCTCCAAAAAGCTGACCAGTCACATTATCTACCTCTGGTACAGCTTTTCCTCACAGGCCTTCAAGAAGCGGTACTTTATACCCTGAGCTGGACGGGGATTCAACAATCCTCTTATGAATCTGCTCTAAATACCTTCAATCAGCGTTTGGCAGAATGGCGTTCGCATCACGATAGAGAACGCTCCCAACGCATTATGCACAATCGCTATACGGTCTTTGACTATATGGAAGAAACTCTGAGGAGTATAGCTGGCGACCTGAATCAAAAGCTAAAAAATGAAGAAGGACGAGGCGCCCGAGCATTAGTGGCGAAAGCTTACCCCGACTCGCCGTACTACTATCAGTTTACCTCCGATATTGTAGAATATGCTCGTAAAAACGGCTACCATTTTAACCGAGGGTTGCCGCGCGGCTGGTTCAAGCTCAAATTTGCCTTATCAGCCAGTAAAAAGTATCAGCTGGTCTTCACGCTTCATCATGCTGGATATGATGATGCGACCCTCGTAGTAGGGGCATTTCTCCACTTTTTAGAGCCTCTGAAATACCAGCAAAAAAGAATAGGACGCAACCGAGCTTCTCGTCGCAAAGAGAAAGTCAAGTATCTATTTTCCTTACTCCCCCTTCAAGTAGCCCCCATAGCTTTCTGTATAGAAAAAGACGTGCCTGCTGTGCGAACTCTCTTGCGCGAATATGCCGAAGGCCTTTTCGGGGAGGTATTGTCTGAAATTTCTAATGAAATCTATTAGTCTTGTATGACAGTAGTGAAAGCCCTTCCAGTTCAGGACATATATGCCTCCTCCACTCTAAACCTTGCTGCGAGTAGCTCGTATAACCTCGGTGTCTATCTGGATATAGACCATCTCCTGTATGTCATATCAACTGACCGACATGAGCCGCTTTTTATCCGCTCATACAAAAATCGTGACGGATTAGAGTTGTCCCGTTTTTTGGAGGCCGCATGGCAGCAGGATGATATGATTCGTAAGCGCTATGCTCATGTGCTCGTACTCATAGATGCAGATAGATGGATGATCGTGCCGGCTGAATATGTATCCGAGGGTCAGGAGATGGCATACCTTCAAGCTTACTACGACATACGCCCGAGCAGTGTCTCTTCGCTACCGTATGTAGCCCAGAAAGACATTCTGAAAGGGAGCGGAGCTACCTTTTTATATCTTGTACCAGTTAGTTTGAAAGAATACCTTTCCGCCCGTTCAGGAAGCATAGAATTTCATCATGCGAGTTACCGATATACGCAGTTGAGCCGTTATCTAATAGAAAACCACTTACAGCATCGCCCTTACGCAGGGATGGTCTGGTTATTTTTGGGCACTTTCTACTACTGCTTATTTGGAGGGGATCGCCTACTTTTTGTGAATAGATTTACTGCGGCTACGGCTGAAGATGTACTTTACTACATCCAAGGGCTTCATAATCTCCTAGGTATCAGCAAAGAACAGGTAGCTATCTCAGTCAGCGGCTATTCAGGGCTCAAGCCATACGTAGCCACCATATTGTACCGATTTTTCGGTGCTGGATATAAGGACCTGGGCAAAGTATATATAGCCCCTTCCACGCTCAAGGAAGCTGGCTTAGGTGGAGAAGATGTGCTGGCGCTAACTTTCGCTGGTGCGGATACTGCGGGGTAAGTGGCGCGGTAGGACTGTACCTTTCCCTGAAGGCGCCCCCACTCGTCCTCTCACAGAGAAAGCCCGTGAAGCGCTCTTCAACATTCTTAGTCACCACTGGAAAATAGAAGGCACTAAGGTACTGGACCTCTTCGCTGGGTCTGGCGCTGTGGGATTGGAGTTTCTCTCCCGTGGCTCCGCCCATGCCACCTTCGTAGAAAATAATCCCAAAGCCGCAGTCGCCCTAAAAGCCCTACTCACTGCTTGGAATGCTCCAGCCTCTGTGTATCAGATGGATGCACTGAATTTTTTGGAGGGAACGAGCCAACCGATGGATTTTATTTTCGCTGGTCCGCCTTTTCGGTATTGGCAGAAAAAAAAGCTTATAGAACTCATACAAAACAGAGGATGGCTTCGTAAGGGCGGATGCTTCATTTTAGAGCATCCTATTTATGAGTCTTACAGCCATTATAAAGGCTACTGGCGCACTGAAAGTTATGTAGCAAGTAGCCTTAGCTTTTTCCTGGCCGAATAGGAGATACTGAGCCCTTCTCTCGCCAGCTCTTGAAGAACGCGCCCCCTACACGGGGGCAGTTACACAGATTAAGCCTGTCGGAATGAGCCAAGCCGTGCGGGTTGGTAATCCATACTACACGCAAGCAGAGCATCTCATACACTTGACTTTTTGAAATCAAGAATGCTAACTTTGTCTTGAGTATGAAGAAGAAAATGAGTAACCTCATCTTATCGGCTTGCTTAGGACTGATTACCACTCTCACCCTCTTGAAGGCGCAAAGCGTAGGTATTGGCACTGCCAATCCGCATCCTCGGGCTATTCTGCATTTAGAAAGTAGGACGCAAGGCTTCCTTCCACCTCGTCTCAGTCAAGCGGAGCGAGACGCCATACCCGTCGCTGCCCGTCCAGAGGGCTTGGTAATCTACAATACTACCACGAAATGCTTAGAATACTGGAATGGTACCCAATGGATCAGCACCTGTGCCAGCACCGCTCCTTGTCAGTCGCCTCCACCTCCTACCGCCAGCAGTAATAGTCCCGTCTGCACTGGCGAAGCTATCAATCTCTCAGCTTCCAACATAACTGGAGCCACCTATGTCTGGACTGGGCCTAATGGTTTCTATTCCACAAATCAAAATCCCACCATCTCTAACGCCGCGACCGCCCATGCGGGCACCTACTGCGTGCGAGTGTATGTAGCTGGCTGCTGGTCCGACCCCGTGTGCGTGAATGTGACGGTAGTATCACCGCCGGGTACATGGACCCAAAAGGCGCCTTTTAATCTCAATCCTCCTCGACATGGTGGAGGATACTTCGTATTGGGAGATACCATATTCGTGATAGACGGGCGGCGCTCAGATGTGTCCTGCTGTATTACAGCTTCTGGGTGCAGGCGATACATAATTTCTCTCAATACATGGCAATCCATGACATGCCCGCCTAACTCGCCGAGCGAAATCCGAATGGGTTTCGCACATAATGGGTGGGGGTATGTGACGATCGGAGGATTAGATGGAGGGTCATTACAGAATGCTACATACAGGTACGATAGGGCAAACGACAGCTGGATATCTGTAGGTAACTTTCCTTATCAAGCATATGTTGTTCAACTTAACATACAGAGAGCTGTTGGGGGTAGTTTTTACGCATTCGGGGGTGAAAAAAATTTTTGTCCCCAAATGCTCAGAGAAATCTTCCGCTTCAATCCCACCACACAGCAGTGGAGCATAGTAGGCAATTTTACTACTAACGACAATCATAGAGCAGGATTCATGTTTGTATTACCCTTTGACAATGTAATCTACTTCGGAGGCGGAGGGCACTGGGCTTGTCCTCAAGGATGCTGTAGTGGGTTGCCTCACTGGTATAAATACGAGCCCTCTACTGGCCAGGTTACCTACTTAGGCACCCTACCCAATCCCCCCCAATATCTAACTTCGCACTCTTTTGTGCTGGGAGGCTACGGCTACGCACCCCGACTCACTGGCGGAAGGGTATACCTGTGGCGATTAGACCCTCAGACCGAGACATGGTCTCGCATATGCACCCCTATGAAAGACTTTCCCGATGTATGCGCTGTGTATAATAACAAAGTCTATCTCATCAGCACAGATGATGACGACGGCGACGGTATCCGTGAGCACTGGGAATGGGAGCCGTGAGGGTAGATATAGCCTTTGTAGAATGAAGACGAGCTGGTCGGTGTGATAGGTTTTGGGGCGGCGCCGCAGGCGCCGCCCCCTCAGCTCGTCCCATCGCAGCCTATCTCCTCTCCCTCACTTCATACCTTCACCTGCATCTCAGAAAGCCGCTTCTCCAGCGCTCGTAACTCATCCCGATACCGAGCCGCCGTCAAATACTCCTCCGCCTCTGCCGCCTCTAACATACGCCGTCGGGTCTCCTCTATCATCGCTTGAAGCTGCGTAATCGTGAGACTCTGCATACCGGGAAGCGAGCTTATATCAGCAGCAGGAAAGCTTTCTTCTACCATAGAAAGCTCACTTCGGCGCCCTGCACTGTGAGGCACTATGCCATGCTCCGCGTTGTAAGCAAGCTGCTTCTGCCGCCGACGCTCCGACTCTTGAATAAATCGCTGCATAGAGGATGTGATACGGTCAGCATATAGAATAACCTCCCCTCTAACATTCCGAGCGGCTCGCCCAGCTATCTGAATAAGTGAGGTCTCAGAACGAAGGAACCCTTCTTTATCCGCCTCCAAAATCGCTACCAGAGACACCTCTGGCAGGTCTAATCCTTCGCGGAGAAGGTTCACGCCCACGATAGCGCTGATTTCGCCGCGGCGCAGTTTGTCTATTATCTCCACTCGCTGGATGGCATTTAGATCAGAGTGGAGGTACGCTGCAGAGATTCCTACCCGCAAGAGAAAGTCTGCCACCTCCTCTGCAAGCTTTTTTGTAAGGGTAATAATGAGGGCTCGTCCGCCCTCACTTCGGTGGCGTCGCACCGCCCCTAAGAGATGATCAATAGCGCCCTCCATCGGATGCACTTCTACTGGGGGGTCTACAAGCCCCGTAGGACGCACAACTTGTTCTACAAAAGCCCCCCCTGTTTGCCCCATCTCATAAGGCCCAGGTGTAGCACTCACATATATGACCTGCTCCACCAGACTCTCAAACTCCTCAAACCTCAGAGGACGATTATCCAGAGCGGAAGGTAATCGGAAGCCATACTCTACTAAAACGAGCTTGCGAGACTGGTCTCCGCCAATCATCGCTTTTAGCTGCGGAATAGTTACATGGCTTTCATCAATCACTGTCAAAAACGGCCTCGGAAAATAGTCCAAAAGGGTATATGGTCGCTCACCGGGCGCCCGCCCTGTGAGATGCCGAGAATAGTTTTCTATGCCATTACAGTAGCCAAGGGTACGCAGCTGCTCAATGTCATATAGGGTTCGTTTTTGTAACCGAGTAGCTTCCTCTGTCCGACCCAGAGAGCGAAGGTATTCTACCTGAGCAGCCAACTCCGCCTGAATGCGAGCAATCGCTACCTGCAGTTTCTGCGGCGACAAAACAAACATGTCCGCCGAATATAGCGTTAGCTCATCTAGCCTTCTCACTGGACGCAGACTCGGCAGCTCGAGCTCCTCCACTCCCTCTATGGCAGAGCCAAAAAAGCTGATTTTGTAGCCTTTTTCAGAATAGGCAGGGAATACAAACACTCTGTCTCCACGCGTCCAGAATGTCCCCGGCGTAGACCCTTCGCTTGTTCGGCGGTACATCATTTGCGTCAGTTGATGGATAAGCGCCTGACGGGGATACCGAATACCAGGGCGCAGAGATATTACATGTTGGGCAAACTCCGATGGGTCCGACAAGCCGTATATCGCTGATACAGAAGCCACGACTATAATGTCACGACGACCACTCACCAGCGCTGTAAGCGTCTCCAAGCGATAACGCTCTATTTCCTTGAGGATACTGAGCTCCTTTTCAATGTACGTGTCCGTAGCCGGGAGATAGGCCTCAGGCTGATAGTAATCATAATGAGATATCCAGTAGCAGACTAAGTTGTGGGGGAAAAATCCCTTGAACTCGCTGTATAGTTGCCAGGCAAGAGTTTTATTGTGGCTCAGAACGAGGGTCGGGATTTGCACCTGGGCAATCACATTAGCGACTGTAAAGGTCTTTCCCGAACCTGTAACGCCTAAAAGCACCTGATGCTTTTCCCCTCGTAAAATCCCCTCAGTAAGCTGGGCGATGGCATGGGGCTGGTCTCCCTTAGGAGTCATCTCACTAACGAGTCGGAACTGCATGGCAGAATAAAGTTAACCTTTCCGGGCTTAGATTTTTTCGCTATGGACGAGACCGGATGCCATCAGAAATGCTCGGAGATTGGACGGAAGGGCATGGACATTCTGTAGGAGCTCTTTTCTATCACCTTGCCACTCCGCCCGTCCCTCATACAAGAAAAGAATGCGCTGCCCCATTTCTACCACACTTTTGAGGTCATGAGTCACGACGACCGTAGTGGTATTGAACTCCTCGGTGATTTCTCGGATAAGTTGATCTATCCGTCGCGCCGTGAGTGGGTCTAAACCAGAGTTAGGCTCATCACAAAAAAGGTATCTGGGATTAAGAGCGATAGCTCGGGCGAGTCCGACACGGCGCTTCATTCCGCCGGAGATTTCGGCAGGATATTTATTCTGAGTGCCAGCAAGTCCTACACGCTCCAAACAGTACGCCACGCGGCTCTGAATTTCATTTTCATTCTGCTGTGTGAAAACTCGCAAAGGAAACGCCACATTCTCTCCGACCGTCATAGAGTCAAAAAGGGCAGAAGACTGAAAAAGCATGCCCAGATTCCTGAGAATAGTCCGCTTTTTCTCAGGAGAAGCGCGAAGAAAATCCACATCTCCAAAAAATACTCGCCCCTCCTCTGGAATAATCAGCCCAAGGATACACTTCAAAAGGACAGTTTTTCCACAGCCACTGGGGCCAATAATCATATTCACCTGCCCCGGCTGAAAAGTAAAGGAAATATCATCCAAGACCCGCTGTCGTCCAAATGATTTAGATATATGTTCTATACGAAGCTGACTCATAGGAGAAGCTGCGCCAGAACATAGTCAGATACTAAAATCATCAGACAGCTGATCACTACCGCCCGAGTGCTTGCATATCCAACCTCCAAAGCCCCTCCACGCACATAATACCCCTGATAAGCAGAGACCGTAGAAATGATAAACCCGAATGTCACAGCCTTTATGAGCATAAAGACGATTTGAAAATCCTCATAAAAGCTGCGCGCACCTATGCCGAACTGCGTGGGATTGACCGCACCAGAGAGAGCTCCCGCTACAATGCCTCCAATATGTATGATAAAGCAAGCGTAAATCACCAGTACTGGGAAAAATATCAGCGCCCCAAAAAGTCTCGGTAAAATAAGGTAGGTTGCAGAGTTTATCCCCATCACCTCCAAAGCGTCTATTTGCTCACTTACCCGCATGGAACCAATCTGAGAAGCGATACTAGAACCTATGCGGCCCGCCAGGACCAGAGAGGTAATCGTCGGTGCCAGCTCTAAAATCGCAGAAGTGGAGACAATAGCTCCTATGGTAGATTTGGGAATAAATGGAGAAACTATCTGATAGGCGGTTTGAACAGTCGTAACTGCCCCGACAAAAAGCGATATAATACTCACGAGAAAAAGGCTATCCCGCCCAATCTGGATAGACTCATGCGTCCAAAGTTCCCAATATAGGTGAAATCGGAGGAGTCCCGAAAAGCTTCGCCGCAAAAGCAGAAGGTACTGTCCAAACCCTTCAAACCCCTTCAGCAGAAGGCTCAGCCACATACCAATCTGCTTGGGTCAGAAACAAAGGAAGGAGTACGGTAAAAGTTGTCTGTCCAGGTTGGCTACGAACAGTGATACGTCCGCGGTGCTTTTCTACAATCCGCTTACAGATGTCAAGCCCTAAGCCCGTGCCTTCTCCTTTGGATTTGGTCGTGAAAAAAGGCTCAAATATGCGAGGTAATATCTCGGGGGGAATGCCAGGTCCATTGTCTGTAAAAGATACGAGCACTTCTCCATCGGTAAGCCGAGTCTCTATGCGTAGCTCTCCCTGCCCTTGCATGGCTTGTATGGCATTTTGAACTATATTAGTCCAGACCTGACCCATTTCATCTCCGAAGATGTACAAGGGGGGGATTTGAGGATCATATTCGGTATGGACTACAACGCCTTGTTTGAGCTGATTCTGATACAAAGTGAGAATGACCTCTATTGACTCATTCAGCTGCGTCAGCGTAGGCTTGGAATGGTCTGATGTATGAGTGTAGCTTTTGAGCGCAAAGACGGTTTTACGGGTACGATTAGCAGCGAGTACGATATTTTCAAGCTGGAGCTTGAGCTGACCAATAAGGTAAAGTATATCCGCACCTTCTGGCTGCCGCAGTAGAGGCAAGATAGGCGTGAAATCTTCAACGATAATTCCCGCCTCTACCAGCTGACGAGCTACGGTATCACTATCTGAGATACCTGCGGCTTCCAGATGAGCGGCGTAGCGTTTGCGCAAGGCGCGCTCTTCCTTGGAAGTGAGCACTACCCGCTGGCCTGATTGTAGATATTGATTGAGCCAAACGAATGCAGCCGATAAAGCTGCCCACTGCTCATTCCCGACATTTATCAAGCGACTCAGAAACTGCGGAAGCGCTTCCAAAAGGGTCTCAGCAGAACCTTTGATGGCTCCAAGAGGGCTATTAATCTCATGCGCTACACCAGCGACGAGCTGTCCCAAAGCCGCCATCTTTTCTGATAAAATCAGCTGCTGCTGAGCCGAACTAAGCTCCCGAAGCGTAGCTTCGAGCTCTTGTGTGCGCAGGCGTACCCGCTCCTCTAAAGAAGCATTGAGCACACTGAGCTGAGTCTGCATTTCACTCAGACGGGAAAGGTTTTCCTGTAAAAGGAGGTTTTGATGCCGCTGCTCCTCTAAAAGGCGTTGAATCCTCTGCTGCTGAAATACATTGCTGAGCAGCATACCGAAAAAGCCCTGATTCTCTTCAAGCCAGGCCTGTTCGCTGAGAGTGAGATCACGCATCAGAAGCGCTTCTACGACAGCCCAGGTCTGTCCCTGATAAGTCAAAGGATATATCCAGTGATGGGTCGGATACACTATGCCAAACCCATAAGCCTGCGGTTCTCCACTTTCTATCTCATACTTGAAGTACCGCTGCTGACGGGCCGCTTCCCCAATAAGGCCTTCGCCCCAACTCAGCGAGGATAGGACCTTAGAGGTTCTACAGTAGCTCGCGATGTACTCCACCTTGTCGGCATCTATGATGCCGTATAAAGTGCTGGATAGTATAGGCAACTGGGCTCTCAGGATGTGTAAAAAGCGAAGGCCCCACGACTCAGGGGTATCTTCTGAATGCCAAGCTAATTCTATCAGTAAGTGTCTTTCAGTGGTCATTTTTTGCAAAAATACACTACGAGCGTAGGCACTATCAACCATGCGAGCCCTTTCAAGAGAAAAAACAAAAACACAACGATACCGCCCTTACGCAGCCATTTTTTCAAGCGAGAAGGGCGTTCTGGATTTGAGACACCAAAGCGTCGCGTTCCCATGGCTTACGAATAAAGGCAAAAAGATTGGCGTAGCGCTGTGCCCGTTCTATCGCATCATCATCTGCATAGGCAGAAAGCATAATCAGGCGTACATCTGGATAATGTGAAGCTACACGTATCAGGAAACTGTCCCCCTTCTCTAATGGCATCAGCCAATCGCTGATGAGCAGAACAATACGCCTCTGAGCCTCCTTATATTCTCGGATGAGCTCCCATGCCTCTTCGGCACTCTGAGCCGTCTCATAATCGTATTTATCTCCGAAAGCGGAGCGTACCTGCACGACTAAGGTATCTAACACAATCTTCTCATCATCAACAAATAGAATAACAGGGCGGCTCACTGCTCCAAGGCTTTCTGAACAAGGGTCATCAGTTCGTCTTTATCCCACGGCTTAGAAACAAAGGCTAAAATATGCGCCTCGTTTTTAGCGCGCTCTATCGCCTCGGGGCTTGCTTGCCCTGAAAGCATGATTAAGTTTACTTCCGGGAAGCGCTTATGCACACGCACCAGAAACTCATCGCCTTTCACCCGAGGCATAAGCCAGTCACATATGATGAGATGGATATTTTCCCCCTCGGCATACACTTCATCTATAAACTCTTCTGCCTCCTCCGCACTCGTGAATGACTCGTACAAATAGCGGTTCCCAAAGGTCTGATAGAGCTGGCCCATCAGAGTGTTCAAAACAACTTTTTCATCATCGACGCACAATATCCGCTTTTTAGGCACTTTGCAAAGGTACGAAGTAAAAAAGACTAACGCAGCCTCTCGCCATACTGTTGCGCGTAATAGCGCTGGTATTCACCAGTACGGACTGCGTTGAGCCAGTCCAGATTAGATAGATACCAAATGACCGTCTGCCGAAGCCCCTCCGAAAGAGAAATGGTCGGCTCCCAGCCTAACTCTCGGAGATGCGGTGAAGGTTGAATCGCATACCGAAAATCATGCCCGGGGCGATCTTTTACGAATGTAATGAGCTGGTGAGAGTCGGTAGTGCCCATTATCTCATCGTAGAGGGTACAGAGGAGGCGGACAATCTCTATATTAGGCCGAGGCTGCTCTGCGCCAATCAGATATGTGTGTCCGCGCTTACCCTGCTCGGCTAAAAGTACTATAGCGCGGACATGATCCTCTACATGTATCCAATCGCGGACATTCTGGCCTGTACCATACACGGGTATAGGTTTGCGTTCTATCAAGTGCGTAATCGTCAAGGGAATGAGCTTTTCGGGAAACTGGTGGGGTCCGTAGTTATTGCCGCAGTTGCTGATAATATACGGAAGCCCATAAGTATGCCCATATGCCCGAACCAAGTGATCCGCTGCGGCTTTTGAAGCCGAATAAGGACTGCGTGGATCATATGGACTACCCTCCGTAAAGAAGGCCCCCTCAGGCAGACTCCCATACACTTCATCCGTAGAGACTTGATAGAAAAGCACATCAGAGCGCCCATGCCAGTACTTACGAGCCACTTCTAAGAGGACGACCGTACCGAGAATATTAGTATGAACAAAGTCCAGTGGTGAAAGGATACTCCTATCTACATGGCTCTCTGCGGCCAGATGAAATATAATAGCGGGCGGATACTTCTCCCACAGACTCTCTATCTGCGCGGCATCCGCAATGTCCAGCTTGTGAAAAATGTGACGGGGATGGTCTAAAATATCTGATAGGTTTTGAAGATTCCCCGCATAGGTCAGAGCGTCTATCGTATGTACTTCCCATTCAGCTCTGGTGCGCACAAGATAACGCACTAAATGGCTCCCGATGAATCCAGCTCCCCCAGTTACCCAGACACGATACATATGACAAATGTATCAGTAATCATAGCTTCATCCCCCCGATAAACAATGTCGCCAGAAAATGCACATGGGGTGGGTCTGACCCCATAGCTAAAAAACAAGTGTTTGGAGATTTCTTTTTAGTTTTGTAAAGCTATGCTGAAAAAGCAAAACCGCCTATACTTCGGACTTGTCGTTTGCAATATAATCATAGGCATAAATGCTTATGCGCAAAACGTTGGGATTGGCACAGCTTCACCTTCTGAAAGGCTCCATATCAATGGCAATCTTAGGTTAGACGGTGCTTTCATGCCAGGAAATCAAGCTGGTAGCAAAGGCTCCATTTTATACTCTGATGGAGTCAACACACCGCCCTTATGGTTAGCGCCTCCCACGAGTGCGGCGCAAATTTTAGGAAGTACAGCCAGTGGCACCAGTTTCATACCCACTTGGAGCGATGGCAATGGACTTTTCTGGCGATTAGTAGGTAATAGCGGCACGGACATCAATACCCACTTCGTAGGTACAACCGATAATACAGGTTTAGCTTTTCGTACTAATAACACAGAACGAATGCGAATAACTAACTTCGGTAACGTAGGTATCGGTACTACGAATCCTGATGGTCGTCTGGATGTAAGACAAACGACTGATAATGAAGTGGCGTTATTTACCACTTACGGACATGTGAATAGAATCTTTCTCAGGCGGGCACAAGGCACTATTGGTAGCCCCTCAGCGACATCAGGAGCGAATACTGTCTTAGGACGAATAGATGCCCAAGGGTATAATGGGACCGGCTTCACCTCAGCTGCTCGCATAGAAATGGCTACGGATGCCGTCGGCGGGACTGCCAGCGACATGCCAGGACGAATTACTTTTCATACTACACCAGATGGTAGTGGTACATTGCAGGAGCGAATGCGAATCACAAATAGTGGTAATGTTGGAATCGGCATTACTGACCCACAGGTTTTATTGGAAGTATTTGCCCATCAGGCAGGAGATTTAAGTATAGGTGGAAGGATAAGGCTATCTGCAAATGGGGACGGAGGACGAAGGACATACATAGATTTTGCGCCATGGCGCGCACGTCCAGGCGGGCCCCCAGCGCAAATTATTGGTGAAGATGATGCTGACTTTAGCGCACACTTGCGCTTCTACACAGCGTCCCCTGGAAGTTCTGGTAATAATCCCCCAGTCGAGCGCATGAGAATACAGTCAAATGGCGATATTTTTGGAAGATTTAGACACATAAGCTATCATAAGTTTCATAATCAGTCTTGGACAGGAGGTTCGGCTAATACTATCCTATGGATCGCCTCACCAGGAGGCGATGCCACAGACGATTGGCAGGTTAATGGTGCGCTACCAATCGGAGGGCCAGGATTTGATACCGAGGCTGAAGCCCAGTGGGTAGCTCCATACAATGGGCGTATTTTACGCATTATCGTTCGTGTGGGCAATAATAGCGGTAGCACTCCTACCATACGAACAAGAGGTATAGTCATCTCCAGAAATGGGAATCTTGCCGTGATTAATACAACTGGATTTTGCTTGTCACAAGATGACGCTGGTGTATATGAATGCACCCAAAACTGTGATGTTCAGCGAGGCGATAGAATAGGCATAGGCTTCGACCTTCGTAGCGGACTGGGAGGATGCTGCGGAGGCTCCTGTTATGCGGAAGATACACACTACTGGGTAGCAGTGGTATGGGCATTTGATGTGTGGGATTAGGGATAAAGGGGGGCGAAGCACTCAATCTCCTTCAAAAACGGGACCTCTGGCGTCAAGGAATACCACCGCTTGAAGTTTTCTCCTACCACGCTGCCACTTTATCTCTTCAGACAGATAACTCAAAATTACCTAACACCTCACTAATCCTCACCTTTGCAAGATGCGCCCTCCATGGCAAATCCCGGTAATTTTGGCTGTTACAACTTTCATACACTATTTAGACAGGAATGCGCTGGCTCTGGCTCTGCCGCGAATAGCAGATGAGCAGCGATGGAGCGATACAGATATCGGCCTGTATGGAGAATATCTTTTAGGGGCATTCTATATTTCCTTTGGCCTTATCCAGATATTTTTCAGTGGATATGCCGAAAAATGGAGTGTGAAAGGGGGATTGATGCTATCAGTTGGTGGTTTCTCTATCTCAACGCTCCTGTTTTATCCCTTTGGCTATACCTTAGGAAACTTGATTGCTTTACGCGGTCTACTGGGAGCAGCGGAAAGCCTTCACATGCCGATGAATAGCGCAATTGTCGCCCGTACCTTTCCACCTCAGCTACGCGGTCGGGCTAACTCTATCTACGTCGGCGGCATATTACTTGCCTTGATGCTTGGTCCGATTTTACTCATTCCTCTGATAGAAGCCCTGGGATGGCGTGTAAGTTTCGGCTTACTGGGATTTGCTGGTCTAGTGATTGCGCTGCCCTTGGTGTATTGGGGTATTCCTTCCCTACCCTCTGGTATCTCCTATAAGACTGCTTCACCGCGCCTTTCGGGAACCTTCTGGCTATATGTAGCCGCAGGAGCGGCGAATGCATTCTGCATTTTCGGCATGCTGAATTGGCTTCCAAGTTTTCTAACCCACTCCAGAGGGATACCCTTTAGTGGGCTCTCGGGACCTTTGTTGGCTATATTTTCAGCTGGCATATTGGGGGTTTTTCTATGGGCATGGATAGGGGATCGTACCCAAAATCGGCTTCTCTGGGCGATCATAGGACTCGCCATCGCCGGAGTAAGTGTAGGGATGACGGCTATCCCCATGGAAAACTCTACTCTACTGACGCTTTTGACTTTGGGCGTCTTTTTTCAAAGCAGCTACAATGCCCAAGAGTTTGCCACACTTCAGAGCTTGTATCCAGCCCATCAGGTAGGTAAAGTCACGGGACTGTATAATGGACTTACTGTCTTGATTGGGGGGGTAGGGGGGTCATTTATTCCGGGTTTGATTATCGCATGGACAGGCAGTTTTCAGAAAGCGATTTTGAGCATAGCTGTGGGCGCAGGTATTGTAGCCCTACTCCTTCTGACGGTACGGGCACACTTGCGAAAAGCATGATATCTTCGCAGAGGTGGCTCGGATAGCCCTCCATACCTTAGGCTGCAAGCTGAACTTCGCAGAGACAGCTACCATAGCCCGCCAGCTTACCTCAGCTGGACACACCTTGACCGATTGGGAAGCGCCGGCAGATGTGTATATACTGAATACCTGCACAGTGACCCACCAAGCGGAACGAAAAGCACATAAACTTCTCCGCCAAATTCACCGACGCGCTCCTGAGGCTTTGATTATAGTGACAGGCTGCTATGCTCAACTTCGCCCAGAAGCCTTCCAAAATGAGCCGGGCGTAGCCCTCGTCGCCCGCAATACTCAGAAACCCTATTTGGCCCAAGCGGTTGATGACCTCCTTCAAATGAAGTCCGTCTCCCTGCCCGCCCCCCCTTCCCAGGGATGGTCTTTCTGGCTGAGTAGTTCTGGCGAAGGTCGTACTCGGGCTTTCCTGAAGGTTCAGGACGGGTGTGATTACAAATGCAGTTTCTGCACCATCCCCCAAGCTCGTGGTCCTAGCCGCAGCGCCACTCCGGAGACCGTCCTACAAGAGCTTTATACGATCGCCCAAGCGGGTTTCAAAGAAGTCGTCCTCACAGGAATCAATCTGGGTGACTACGGAAAGCCACACGGTACAGACTTTCTTACTCTATTGCAGTGGATTGAGAAAAAAGGCCCCTCGGAAATCCGTCGCTATCGCCTCTCGTCCATAGAACCCAATCTTCTACACGATGAGATTTTGGACTTTATCGCTGAGCATGAACGATGGGCTCCGCACTTTCATTTGCCCCTCCAGAGTGGGAGCGATAGACTCTTAGGGCGTATGCGTCGCCGGTATCGTCGCCGGCTATATGAAGACCGCATCAATGCCATTCGTCGCCGATTCCCTCTCGCTGGGATTGGAGTGGACGTAATAGTCGGCTTTCCGGGAGAAAGCGAGTCTGACTTCCAGGAGACTCACTTGTTTTTAGCTGAGCTGCCGGTAAGCTATTTACATGTTTTTCCTTACAGCGAGCGCCCCGGAACCTTGGCTGCTACTTTTTCAGATCAGGTACCTTGGGAAGTTCGCCTGTGGCGTAGCGAAATACTCCGAGAGCTTTCACAGCGAAAGAAAGCTGTTTTCGCCCAGAGCTGTATTGGTCACCCGTTACAAGCTCTCCTGGAAACCAGCGAGGAGGGTCTGACAGAAAACTATTTGCGGGTGCGTGTGACAGGAGGTGAGGTAGGCACGCTGACCCCCGTCCTACTGACTGGCACACAAGATGAAGAAGGGCTTTTTCATGCAAGGATAATCAATCAGCCCCACCCTATACCGACCTTGTAAGAGTCCTGTCGTCCAGCCTGTCGCACAAAATAAAAATCTCATGCAGCACTTCTCTTTGGGCCCCTCGCCCTGTGCAGAAAATAGAAAAAGCGGCAACCGTCACTGTGGATGATTGCCGCCATATGCATTAGGTTGACTCAGGCAGAGCTTACATCGGTTCGTAGCTGTGATGAACGCTTTCCTCTAAATAAGGATGATGCCGAGGAGTCAAAGAAGGAAACTTTTCCATCTGGCGAGCCGCAAGCCAAAATAGCCCCCCTGCACCAATCAAGAAGAAGCCTACTTCCATCGCTCCGAGGCCACCAGCTTTACCGGCTACCGAAGGCATCACGACCATAAAGGTATCCAACCAGTGCGTGAAAAGGAGAATGCCAGTTATTATGCTCAACCATGTATAGTTTCTCTTGATTGAGGCGCTCATAAGTCCCAGAAGCGGGAGTAGGAAGTTTAGAACGATCGTGACATAGAAAATCGGCACATACTGGGGATTGACATGAGCCCTTATCCGCTCATAGAACCAGAAGGTTTCCTCGGGGATATTTGCATACCAGATGAGCATAAACTGCCCGTAGAAGATATACGTCCAGAATATACTGAAAGCAAAAACAAACTTGCCCAAATCATGAATATGACTATCATTTACTCCCGATAGATAGCCATTTTTCTTCAAGATAACGGCGGAGAAGGTGATGAAGCAAATAGTTGTAATCCAGAGATTAGCGAAATTGTACACTGCGAACATGGTACTAAACCAGTGAGGCGAAGTGCTCATAAGCCAATCCCAGCTGGCTATTGACCAGCTAAGGGCGAAAAATACAATGAAGCCCGCGGCCAACCTGCGTAAGTTATGAAAGTATCTTATTTCGCCCGTGCTATCCAGACTTTCCCAGTTCTTCGTAAATCCGCGCCAGAAAAGCAACCATCCTCCCAGAATAATCGCCAAACGAATAGCAAAGAAAGGGAGGTTGAGATAGCCGCTCTTGTGCCTGAGAATCTCATCCTTCGCTACAACATCGCTGTGGGTCCATTCATAGAGGATGGTAGAAAGAGACAAGATAACGATAGCCAGCAAACCGGCTGTTACCGGAAGGCTGCGCGCAAATGCCTGTGGTATCCGCTGAATCATCACATACCATCCCGCATTCGCAGCATAACCTACCGCTAAGAAGAAGACGGATAAAATGCTGACCCCCAGCATATACATGCTGGTGATGAGCAAATTGGCGGAGAGGCGACTCAACCATGGGGCGGTATGGTGACCATGTCCCTCCGAATGTTCCACATGAATACCAAACGCTTGTACTAATCCCACTAAGACGAGGATTATTCCTATCACAAAAGCATAGAGCAGGTACTTACGCAGAGACGCAGGCATAGCGAAGCGTTCATGCCAGTTTATATTAGAGGAGGCGTGCGAATGTCCCATAGTCTATTGTTTTTTGCCGGGTTTATCTTGATTTTTATCGGTATTTTTAGCTTTGGATTGAGTGGTATCGGAGGCGGCAGATTGAGCCTCTTCCATCAGCCCCTTTGCTCTCAGCTCCTGGACGTACATAATAACCTTCCAACGCTCCTCGGGAGACAGTTGAGAGGCATGAGACCCCATCAGATTCTTTCCGTAGGTAATAGAATGGAACATCTTTCCCTCTGGAAGCTCTCGGAGCTGCGGACCATAGTAAGAGGGGACCTGAGGAAACTTTCCAGCTTGGACAATGGTACCTAATCCATTGCCCTTTTCTCCATGACAGTGAATACAGTAATACTCATAGAGCTTTTTACCCTCGGCTATGTTCTCTGGCGTGCGAGGGAGCGGATTTTTTAGCTCCTTCCCCGCTTGTTCGTACCCTTCGTTGGTGTTCGGATATGGGTAGATATAGGAGACTTTACCCCGAGGAATCGTACCAGAAACGGGTTCTATGAGGTGTTTATTATCTTTCGTATAAGCAAAGTAATCCGTCTGGGAATAGGGGTCAAGGGGAATGGAGTGGTACATCTGAGGAGCGTATTCTAACCCCGTATCTCGAGGGTCAGTCGCAGCACAACCGGAAACAGCTATGATAGCTGTAAAAGCAGCGAAAAATACTAATGTACGCCTCATCTTTCTACAATTTTGGCTTCTATGGCACCTGTTTTTTGAAATAGGGAGCGGGCGGTATCCCAAGCTCTCTCATCAGAAATCGCTATAACCATGGCATCATCAGTTTGTCGGGGATCATATATAAGAGCTTTGCGCCCCGGATAGAGCCTATTCACGAATAAATATGAGAGAAACATAAGCACCCCCGCAAATAAAACCGTCAGCTCAAATGTGATGGGGATGAAGCTTGGGAAGGGGAGATTAGATTTACCACCGATATTTACAGGCCAATCTATGGTGTACATATAAATCTGCATAGAGAGTGCCGTGAGAGTGCCGAGAGCCCCATAAACAAATGCTGCATCGGGCAGGCGAGACTTCTTCAGGTGTAGCGCGTGATCTAATCCATGGACGGGAAATGGAGTACAGACCTCATGGATGGGTACATGCTCTTTCCGAAAGGTTTCCACGGCAGCCAGGAGTTTATCTTCATCGTCGTATAGCCCTATCAGGTACTTCGGCATATGGTATCAAGATTTTGGAGTGTCGGCATCCATAGCAGGTTGCAGTGCAGGTGACACAGAGCCTTGGCGTTTTTGGGCTTGATAAGCCTCCCATGCAAGGCCCGCATATTGGTCACCAGAAGTTTTCAGAATACTTTTAGTCTCAGCAGCCGCTATAACTGGCAGATAACGGGCGAAGAGCAAATAAAGCGTCAGGAATAAGCCAAATGTTCCCACAAATATTGTAACCTCCACCCACGTAGGAGCATACATCCGCCAAGAGGACGCCAGGAAGTCTCTATGAAGGGAAGTCACGATAATAACAAACCGTTCAAACCACATCCCGATATTGACGAATATGGATATAATGAAGACGAACCAGGGACTGCGGCGTAGCTTCTTGAACCAAAAGACCTGAGGGATAAATAGATTACAAGACACCATAGCCCAGTACGACCACCAGTACGGACCGAAAGCTCTATTTAGAAAAATGTATCTCTCCCAGTAAGAACCTGAGTACCAGGCGATGAAAAATTCAGTAGCATATGCGAAGCCCACCATCATCCCCGTCGCCAAGGTGACCTTCGCCATGGCGTCAATGTGCTCGAGAGTAATATAGTCTTTCAAATCCAACACTTCTCGAGTAATAATCATCAGTGTGAGTACCATCCCAAAGCCTGAGAATATAGCCCCGGCGACGAAATACGGAGGGAAAATAGTTGTATGCCACCCTGGTAATATAGAAGTAGCGAAGTCAAAACTCACTATAGAATGCACGGACAAAACTAGAGGGGTAGAAAGCCCAGCGAGAACTAACGATACTGCTTCGAAGCGTTGCCATTGCTTCGCACTACCAGTCCATCCGAAAGAGAGCAGACTATATACCGCATGTGCGAAACTTCCCGGCTTGGCTCGGTCACGAACCATCGCAAGGTCAGGAATAAGCCCTGTGTACCAGAAAAGCAGGGAAATAGTAAAGTAGGTACTGATAGCGAAAACATCCCAAAGCAAGGGGGAATTGAAATTCACCCAAAGTGAGCCATGCGTATTGGGGAGGGGTAAAAACCAGAAAGCTAACCATGGACGACCCATGTGTATGATAGGAAAGAGCCCGGCACATATCACGGCGAAAATCGTCATTGCTTCTGCGGCGCGATTGATGGCCATACGCCACCTCTGACGAAAGAGGAGAAGTATCGCTGATATGAGGGTACCTGCGTGCCCTATACCTATCCAGAAAACGAAGTTGGTAATGTCAAAAGCCCAACCGACAGTCTTATTTAAGCCCCATGTCCCGATACCCACCCAAAGGGTATAGGCTATGGCACCAAATCCAGCAAACATTACCCCTGCCGTAAAGGCAGTAGTTACATACCACTTCCAACTGGCAGGACCAAGGATTGGGGCGACTAAGTCGTCGGTTATCTTCCGATAGGTCTTGCGACCTGTAATCAGCGGCTCTCTAATCGGGCTCTCAAACATAGTTATGCATGATGAGTTTGAGGGATTTCTTCATTACGAATTTTGACCATATAACGCACAGAAGGGCGAATATTCAACTCAGACAGAGCATAATAACCACGAGGTTCGGCGGAACGCTTGGATACCAGACTCTCTGGATCATTCAAATCCCCGAAGACAATGGCTCCCGTAGGACAGGCTTGCTGGCAGGCTGTCTTTATATCGCCATCGCGCAGGGGACGCCCTTGCTTTTTCGCCTCCAACTTCCCAGCTTGGATACGCTGGGTGCAGAAGCTACATTTCTCCATGACGCCCCGCGCCCGCACTGTGACGTCGGGATTAAGTACCATGCGCCCGAGCTCATCTACAGGGTTGAAGACCCAGCGTTCCGCATTTGTATAATCAAACCAGTTGAAACGACGGACTTTGTAAGGACAGTTGTTTGCGCAGTAGCGGGTACCGACGCAGCGGTTATAGACCTGTTGATTGATTCCTTCGGAGCTATGGGCAATCGCTAAGACCGGACAGACCGTTTCACATGGAGCGTGGTCGCAGTGCTGACAAAGCATAGGTTGGAAAAATGCCCGAGGGAAATCTTCGGGAGGAGCGGCTGGGAACTCTTCTGGCTTTCCTGTATGACCTCGTTGAGAAGTGAAATAACGGTCTATCCGTATCCAGTGCATGTCTCGCCCCCTCCGCATTTCATCCCGTCCCACCACAGGTATGTTATTCTCTGCAATACAAGCCACGACGCAGGCGCCACATCCTGTACAGAGATTCAGGTCTATGGCCATGCCCCACTTGTGCCCTGGCTGCGGGTGCTCTTTCCACCATAGACTAATCAGCTCATGAGCTTCGTGATTGCCAGCCTTTTTGTCCTCCTTATAAGCAGCTAAGGAAGCCTCGCGAATGTATTCTCTCCCGACATAGGTCTCCCACTGCTGAATGCGCGCTAACTCATAGTTCGCATTCAGTTTAGCTACCGAGGCATCCAGAGCGACACAAGTGCGATGGCCAGATGGTAGCTTAGAGAAAAAGCTAAACACATTTTTACCAATACCTACCGCCGCTCGTCCCCCCACATCACGCCCATATCCCATAGCGACGGCTATGGTCTTAGGATCAGCACCAGGTAGAACATATACAGGCAGCTCTACGGAAACATTCCCCACCGAAAGGGTAATAACATCATTCGTGTTTAGTCCTGCCTGGCGGGCATAAACGGGCGAAATGACAGCATAGTTATCCCATGATACCCGGGAGACGGGATCAGGAAACTCCTGAAGCCAGGGATTATCGGCTACTCTACCATCTCCGATACCGACTTTCTCATAAACATATACTGTAAGAGGCGGAGGGTCTTGGAGGGCTGGAAGCTGCGCCACCCACTGAGCAAGATTCCAGTTCAGCTTAGGCTGCGCAGCCGGGGTGTTAGTCATGTCTAATACCCCTCGCTCTAAGACACTCAGCCAAAAAGCCTCAGCTGTCTCTACAGGCAAAGGCGCTTCTGTCTGAGCCCAGAATGGCTGAGCTTTTCCACCTTCTCGAGCCTTTAGGACGTCTTTGTATGCAGGGTAAATGTTTTTCGCCCAAAAAGCTTTCAGATAGTCTAAGTGCGATTCAGTTCGTCCCAACCAGCCCAGCAATATCTCTGCAAACGACTTCGTAGAAAATATCTTGGCTATAGTAGGTTGCTGAAGCGTGTAGAGTCCATCATAGGGCTGTGCATCCCCCCAACTCTCTAAATAGTGGTCCTCAGCTAATACATACTTACAAAGCTGAGCGGTTTCGTTTTTATACTGGGTGATGGATACGGAAACAGGTACGCTCTTCAAGACATCAATAAAGGTAGATGCCTGAGGATAATCATAAGCCGGATTGACCTGGTGAAGGATTACGCCTCCCACACGCCCTGCCTTTGCCTCAGTAAGAAAAGTCTCAAAGTCAGCATCCTTCTCAGAGCGGAGGCGACAGCCAGGCTGGACGAAAATCGTATTACCATAGCTATCCAGCAGGATATTTATACCCGCCACAAGGGCTTGGAATACTGGAATATGTGAGCGAGCAACAACAATCGCTTTGCCACGCGATTCCCATAGGCGCTTGGCAGTGTGAGCGATATCACCATTTGGGGTATCCCAACGATCATTATTAGCTGGAGGCTGTCCAGCAAGCTCCGCGATACGGTTATAGAGATTCACGATAGCCCGCTGAATCTCTACTGGAGATAAAGCGATTCGCCTATCTGCACTCAGACCAGTGATTGTAGGTACAGACTCAAACTGTACATGATAGGAAAGATTTGTAGCCTCCCCATATAACTGACGATTTTTCGACCACTGACGAGAAAAGGTAGTTGGATCCAACCAGGTCCCGAGAAAGTCTGCATTGAGCCCAACTATCACCTGGGCTTTATCAAAACGGTATGTGGGGGCTGTTCGCACGCCGAAGATAACTTCATGAGCGGTAAGGAGCGCATCGTAAGACTCAGGGGCATAAACGATGTGACGTGCATTCTTGAATGTACCGAGCCATTCACTAATAAGGTTTTGTAGTGATGGACTGATGATTGGAGCGGTAATCAAGTAGATGAGCTTGCCTTGCGCATCCTGAGCCTTGAGCTGCTCTACCAGAGCAGCTCCTAATGCACTCCAGTCCGACTCCTGACCATCTGCCTGAGGCTTTTGGAGCCGCATATGATCATACAACGAAAGGACAGAAGCTTGCCCCCGAACATGGGTACCGCCTTCTGACAGAGGGAAGGACGGATTGCCTTCTATCTTGATGGGACGCCCATCCCGAACTTTCGCAAGTACAGATTGAAATATCTGCCCATCAAAGTAAGTCGTAGCATAATAGTCAGCTATGCTGGGTATATGCTCAGCTGGCTTTTTTACATAGGGCAGGGCGTACTTGACAGGGGATTTTTCACAGGCAGCCAGCACCGCTGCGCTAAGCGTTACGCCGCACCACTTGAGAAAGTCTCGGCGATTAGTATTTGGACCTTCCTCAAAAAGGGCTTCTACGGGGATATCTTTGGAAAAATCTTTCATACTTATCGACTTATTTAGTAATGGCATTTTGAGCATTCCAAACCACCTATTCTCTCAACGGTAACCTCCTTCTCTTTGAGCTGGTCATGAAGCCGGGCGTAATAAGGGTTGGCAGTTAGGTCTACTTTGGTCTGACGATGGCAGTTAATGCACCAGCCCATGCTTAGGTCGCTATACTGATAGACCTCCTCCATCTCCTGGACGGGACCATGACAGGTCTGACAGGCAATCCCCCCTACCTTTACATGTTGCGCATGATTGAAATAGACAAAATCCGGTAGATTGTGGATGCGCACCCATTCAATCGGCTTGCCTTCCTGCCAGGAAGCAAGGATTTTACCGATTTCTTTGGTGCCGTACTTAGAGCCCTCTTGGATGTAGTTGTGACAGTTCATACAAATGTTTGTAGAGGGGATAGTAGCCGACTTTCCTTTTTCCACACCGATATGACAATATTGACAGGCTATTTTGTACTCGCCAGCATGAGTTTTGTGAGAGAAAGCGATAGGTTGGACGGGTTGATAACCTTTATGGAGGCCAATAGAACGGGCTTTCTTGACAGTAGCACTGGTGAGCCAAACCAGGACCAACAATGACACTACTCCGAGAAACTTTCGGGAAGATACCACGCTCCAGAGCCTTTCCGCCGTAGATGGCTTAGGGGCGGCGCTCTCCTCCACTGGACGGAGAATGCGAGAGAGCGCCATTGTGGAAATGATGAGCGCGATACTGATAGCCCCAAGGGAGATTACAAGTATCCAGAGAATGGGACCTGTTCCTCCACTACCCCCCTCAGCAGATGCAGAAGCTCCTCCACTACCTCCCCCAGCTGGCGTGGCCGCTGCAGAGGCAGCCGCCTGAGATTCTGATTTGATGTAGCTCAGGATAGATTTTATCTCTGCCTCTGAAAGGGCTGTGAAAGCGGTCATTACCGCTTTGTTGTACTCTTCATAGAGCTTTTTAGCGTAAGCGGAATTTTTGAAGTTTCCATTGATGTAGGCCTGAGAGTTTTGAATAAATTTCACCATCTCGGCTTCATCTCCTCCCCAGCGCTCATGGGCACCTTTCAAAGCGGGACCGACTACGCGACGATTGACAGCATGGCAAGAGGCACAGTTAGCCTGGAAGAGCGCCTTTCCATCCTGTGCCCACACAAGCCCTAATATGGCTACTATCCAGTATCTGCGCATAGTGAGTTTCATTTCCATCTGAAAACCGAAGCAAAGGTAATGAAGTTCCATTTACTTGCAGCTATGTTTCCGCAGTTCTAACTGGTGACGAAGCGAGTCCACTTGGCGTTGTAGAGAGAGGACATACAGAGTGAGCTCCTCTATTTTCTCCATCATAAGGCGCTGACTCTCAACGACAGAGATACCTTTCTGAGCTATATCATCTGCGGAGGGCATACCGGGTAAGCGCTGATGTTTCTGGATGTATGCTTCTAACTCATACAGGGAGCGAAGCCGATAGCCAGGGGAAAACACATAATCAGGCCAGCGACGCTGCGTATCTCTGGCTACGATTTCTTTGACTGTGATGGGAGCTTCAAAGCTGAAGGGGCCCTTAGCAATCCCACGACCATCCCCATACACGACGAATAGGTCGTAAGGCGTAATAGTGTCTTTGCTCGTACAGATGGCAAGGGCCTTGGTATTTGCAGCATTTGGACCTTCCACCTGGGCGAAAAAGGTATATCCCCATTCCCCGCCAGGTGCGTGATAGATATGCAGTCCGCCTGTTCCAGTCCCTTTACCAATGTTAAGAGGAGTGGAAAGGTTATATTCTCTACTCTCGGGGTCATAAGTTAGTGCATCATCACAGCAGCCGGATAGCCAGAAGCTGAGGACTAAAACCACGCCACATGACCTCATATCAGGCAAATATACTCCTAAGCTGCAAAGCCCCGAGTACCTTTGCGACGGCATGACAGCGCTGCTAATATGGCTACAAAGCTGGCAGGTCGCGACCGCATACAAACAAATGGTGCAGAACCTCAAGGTATTTTCCGGACATACCCAACAAGCATGGGTGGGCTACCTCACCACACGAGCGGGGAAGACGCATTTACACTTACACCTAATAGACACCAGCGGTTATGAGCCTTTGGGTAGAAATGGCGCCTGCTTATCCTGTGGAGATAATCTCTCCGTAAATACTTGGGAGGCAAGCGTAGGAGAAAAAAACTGGCTCTACATCAGCTGGAGTACGGAGCAAAAAACTCAAATCCAAAGCTTAGACCCCGAGGGTATCATGAGGTGGCGTGCAGAGGCTATGTTCCCAGCTCGGCAAATCTCTCTTTTACCCCATCCAGAAGGCGGCGCTGTGGCTCTCCTCCGCAGTGAGCGCGCCCTCAAGCTATACTTCTGGGACAGTAGCGGAAAGGTTCAAATAGAGCAGGACTTACTTCCATCAGAAATGCCCTGTCGCAGCGCTCGTCTAATCAGCAGTAGTGTAGAAGGCTTCATCGCTCTGTGGGAAGCTTACACAGGCAGCCGCTGGGAAGTCTTCTTTCAGAAATGGCTGTGGAAAAATAAACCTGATGCACCCGCCCGCCCCCTTTCCCAGCTTTCTCACAGCATAGAAGGCATGGAGATCATCGGAGATGGATTTGGAGGGATGTTAGGTGTGTATGAAAGCGTCTCGCTCACTGGCTCAGGCAAGGACCTTCACCTCGTGCGCTACAATCGCAGCGGTACCCGTCTGTATGAAGTTCCCTTATGCCAAGAAGCTGGCGATCAGCAAAAACCTCGCATATACAAGCGCGGCACAGACCTCTTGATCGTCTGGGAGGATAACCGGAATCAAGATTGGGACCTGTACTACCAACGGGTAGACATCTCCTCGGGGCGGCTTTTATTAGCAGCAGAAGGCGTACCTCTGGTGCGCTTACCAGGTCCGCAACACCATCCAGAAATCATCTTAGACTACTTTCAAAATGAAATGATAGTAATATGGGAGGACTACCGCCGCATCCAAGGGGATATTTACCTCCAGCGCTACACCGCCGATGCCAAACCGCTCTGGGAGTTCACTGGACGGCCTTTAGCTACTGGGCAGCCTCAGCAGTATCAGTTTTGCACGGCAGCTCAGGATTTTCAGCTTTTCTGGGTAGCTTATTTGGAGGATGAAGGGGAAGCGGGCATCCAACCTCATATTGCGCTCCTAACTACCCAGGGAGAAAGTCGCCTACACCGCCGCTTAGCCGGAAATACCTCTCAGCCCTTTGCACGAGCTGCCGCCCTTACAGCTCATCCATGGAAAGAGAACCTACTCCTCATTTGGCAGGACAATAGAGATGATAATCAGCTTCCACAGCTCTATGTCCAGCTCCTCTCCTCTGAAAGAAAACCTCTCTGGGGCCCCTATGGCATCCCCATAAGCCCTCAGACTACGCTCACCCAGAAAAATCCGCGAATCCACTTCCAGGGAGACACCGCATGGATTCTCTGGGAGGGAGAAGAGTCCGATGTGGAATCGGACCTTTTCGTTCAAGCTCTCACTCTACAAGGTAGGAAGCTATTTTCCAAACCACTACCTATATGCCTCGCTGATAGGGTGCAGACGGAAGCACAGTGGGTGGCTCATGCCCATCATTTATACGCCTACTGGACGGACAATCGCAGTATGGAAGAAACGGGATTTGATTTATACCTGCGGCAGATTGTACCGCTTAGTCCAGAGATAGGATGGAGAGTGACTCGTTCCTTTCAAAATTCAGCTCACATAGCCCCCTCGGGTGATCCCAATCGCTTGCACCACCTCTGGCAAGAAGATGTGAATGGTAAATATCAAGTAGCCTATGCACTCTCCGCTATTGGCGAAGTAGGTACTCCCATCCTCCTTTCCCCCACCTCCAGGCCTCAGCGATTTCTTCATTCTGTCACGGACGCCTCTGGGCAGCTTTACGCTGCTTTCTGCGAAGAGGCGCGCGGCCCCTATGAGCAAGCTCTGCGCCTATTCGCTATTTCGCCTCTGGGGGAGATTCGTTGGCAGCTCACCTCCCCCTCTGCTTACAAGCACCATCTGTATCCTAAGCTCTTTATCCTACCAACAGGCGAACTGCTAACTCTATATCTCGCTACATCGGACTCCAAACTGTGGGACCTGCTTTTCCTCCTCACATCCAAGGATGGGAATGTCCTACTCAAAGGCTCTCTCTTAAGCCCTGTACCAGAGCGCAGTGAATATACCATGGTCGCAACAAAAAGCGGCTATTGGTTACTTCTCCGCATGCCGAATGGACACAACCTATACCATAGTAGCCGACTAGAAAGCATGAAGCCTAGAAAACTGCCCGGCAGCTGTGCCGAGGGATATCTTTTTAGTTGGCAAGGAGAACCATTTTTGTTCTGGACTGATGTGGAAAGAAAAACCTTGACCCTTTCCCCATTATCCCCATCGCCTTAGAACGGCATTCGGAAAGTGTGGATAGCTCCACCGCTCATAGAGCGATCTTTGTGTAGGTATGTGTGACTTCGTGCACCTACATGTGCATACCGAATATAGTCTGCTGGATGGTGCATCTCGGGTAGAGGATTTGATACGGCGGGCAAAGTCGCTCGGTATGTCTGCAATTGCCCTTTCTGACCACGGGAATCTATTCGCTGTACCAAAGTTTTATGCGGAAGCTGAAAAAGCTGGACTCAAGCCCATCATCGGCTGCGAATTTTACATCGTAGATGGCGAAAGTTTCACAAAGGATAAATCCTACTACCACCTCCTCCTCTTGGCTAAAGACCAAAAAGGCTGGGAAAATCTACTCTACCTCTCCTCAGTCAGCTTCATAGAAGGCTTTTATTACAAGCCGAGAATACATCGGGGGCTTCTCGAAAACTACCGAGAAGGGCTAATAGCTACCACAGGTTGCCTCGCCAGTGAAATCAACCAGAAAATCCTCGCCGGACAGATACAAGCTGCCGAGAAGCGCTTCCAGTGGTATTTGGAGCTTTTTGGAGAGGACTTTTACGTAGAGCTCCAAGATCATGGGCTAAAAGACCAGCACCTTACAGCCGAGTATCTCTTAGAGTGGGCTAAAAAGTACGGCGTAAAAATCCTCGGCACCAACGACATACACTATACCTGCGAAGCTGATGCAGATTTACATGACCTCCTTTTAGCCATCCAGACAGGTAGCGATATGGATGATAAAAAGCGCCTGCGCTTCACTGATGACTTAGGCAATCTCAATAGGCACTTCTACCTCAAAAGTCAAGCGGAAATGATGCAAATGCCTATCTTTCGCGAGCATCCAGAAGCCCTCACTCAAACCCGAGAAGTCGCCGAAAAATGCAACTTGACTCTTAACTTCAAGCAGCCGCTCATCCTTCCCCGCTATCCTACCCCCCCCACTTATCCAAGCATGGAAGCCTATCTAAGAGACCTATGCTATGAGGGGGCGAAAGGTAAATACGGTGACCCCCTGCCTCCATCCGTCGTAGAACGCTTAGAACATGAGCTGAAAATCATCGCTCAAATGGGCTTCTCTGGCTACTTTTTGATTGTACAGGACTTTATCGCAGAAGCTAAGCGCCGTGGCGTATGGGTGGGGCCAGGAAGGGGCTCGGCTGCAGGGAGTCTGGTCGCATACTGCCTGGGGATTACAAGTATTGACCCCCTGGCATATCAGCTGCTTTTTGAGCGTTTTTTGAACCCAGAGCGCATCAGTCCGCCTGATATAGACATAGACTTTGACGACCTCGGACGAGAAGAAGTCATCCGATACGTCCAAGAAAAATACGGACAAGAGAGTGTAGCTCAGATTATTACCTACGGAACGATGGGCATCAAAACCGCTATCCGAGATGTAGGACGTGTCCTCAAAGTCTCTCTCTCAGAAGTCAATGAAATCGTAGCCCTCATCCCTAATAAACCAAACATTACCTGGCAAACTGCCTTAGACCCCGAAGAAAACCCCAAAGCATACCTTCTACACGATATTCTGAATAAAGGACCAGCCAATCTAAAACGGATGCTGGAGTCGGCGGCGCAGTTAGAAGGTTTGACCCGCCACACAGGTGTGCATGCCGCTGGGGTCATCATCGCTCCTGATAAGCTATGGAAATACGTTCCCCTAGCAGTGGCGACCCGTGAAGAGGCTGCCCGTCAAGTAATCACCCAGTGGGACGGCCCAGACTGCGAAAGCGTAGGACTACTTAAGATGGATTTTCTCGGGCTCAAGACCCTCTCCATACTCAAAACCGCCGTAGAGCTTATCCAGAAATTAGAAAAGGCAGATGCCCCCATAGACCTGGAAAAAATACCACTGGATGATGAAAAGACCTGGAAGCTTTTCCAAGAGGGAAACACCGTCGGCATATTCCAATTTGAGTCGGAGGGGATGCAGAAATATCTACGCATGTTACGCCCCACCTGCATTGAAGACCTAATCGCAATGAATGCCTTGTATCGTCCTGGTCCGATGGATAATATCCCCACTTTCGTAAGACGAAAACATGGTGAGGAGCCCGTGAGTTATCCTGACCCTCGCCTTAGGCCTATTTTGGAAAATACTTATGGTATCATGGTCTATCAGGAGCAGATTATGCAAATAGCTCAGGTAATGGCGGGCTATTCCTTAGCCGAAGCGGACCTCCTCCGCCGAGCTATGGGGAAAAAGAAAAAGGAAATTATGGACGAGCAGCGAGCGGTCTTTATCAGCCGAGCCATAGCTCATAATACAGACCCTCAGGTAGCAGAAGAGGTCTTTGATACGATGGCGCGCTTTGCAGAATACGGCTTCAATAAGTCTCATGCCGCCGCCTATAGCATTTTAGCGTACAGGACGGGATTTCTCAAAGCCAACTACCCTGCCGCTTACATGGCAGCTGTCCTCACCCACCACGCCGATGATACGGAAAAAACAGGCTTTTTTCTGCAAGAGGTACGCAATCTGGGCATTGAAGTCCTCCCGCCGTGCGTGAATGCCAGCGAAGTTAGCTTCTCCGTCCCGAGCCCAAACGAGATTAGATTCGGATTAGGCGCTATAAAGCATCTTGGAGAAAAGTTAGCCCAACTGATTATTGAAGAGAGGCGCCAGAATGGACCATTCAAAGACGTGTTTGACTTTGCGGTGCGCATGCTACCTCATGGACTAAATAAGAGGAGCTTAGAAAGTTTGGCCTTTGCGGGCGCTCTGGATATACTCATAGAGGGACAGCGTGAATATCTTTTAGAAGAAGCTAACCGCCAACTGATTATGGACTATGCAGCCTCCTATCACAAAGCCACTCAGACCACACAGCTCTCTCTTTTTGACCGTATAGAAATCGGTCCGCTTCCCAAGCCGCGTTTCCACAACCCACAGCGCCGACTCGCCCTTCCGGAAAAGCTACGACAGGAACGGGAGTACATAGGATTCTTTCTTTCCTCTCACCCATTAGATGAATATGCACCTTTGATGCGTTCAGCCAATATCATCACGAATGCCAGCGACATCATCAATCAAGAGCTACCCTCGGAGAGACTTATCCGTTCAGCTGCGCTACTCATGGATATAGATGAGCGCCGCTCTAAACAAGGTAAGCCCTACGCTCGGCTCAGCTTTGAAGATAAAGTAGGCAGTTTCATGCTTACGGTATTTTCTCCCCAATGGGAAACATGGGCAAACCAGCTGCGCGGACACATAGGTGACCCATATTTCATAGAAGCGGAATACCTCCTGCGTGCGAATGGCTCAGGAGAATGGCGGACCAAACAAATAGCCCCCCTCCCCGATGCCCTCTACAACAGCCTACCCGCCTTATACCTCATATGGGAAGTTTCCAACCTCAACGAAGATACCCTCGCAGACGTAGTCAACTTGATGGAAAGCTGGAAAGGTACAACCCCCGTGTCATTTGTACTCTTCCATCACAAGACCGCTGTACTCATGGAAACCGCTTGGCGACTCAAATACAGTCCCGAAATGGTGGAAGCGTTTGACTCGATAAAAATAAAGGTCAGGACCAAAAGCCCACTTGACAAAAACCATAGTAATTTTGTTGTCGCTACCTATGCAACAACCCGAGCCAACTAAACCGCTGGACAAACCTGTCACAATCACAGATGCCACCTTTGCGAAGGAAGTTTTGCAAAGTCCTATCCCCGTGTTAGTAGATTTTTGGGCGCCCTGGTGCGGTCCCTGCCGTATGATAGCCCCTGTGCTCGAGCAAATCGCCCAGAAATATGCTGGGAAAATTAAGATCGCCAAAATGAATGTGGATGAAAACTCCTTCATCCCGATGCAGTATTACATTCAAGCGATACCTACGCTTATTTTGTACCGTGGGGGACAGCCGGTAGATAAAATAGTAGGCGCTCTACCAGGGCCTGCGTTAGAGCGTAGAATTTTGGCGCATATTTCCTGAGATGGAGGTTATATTAGACTTTGAAAAGCCCATCGTAGAGTTAGAGGCGCGCATCAGCGAAACAAAGCGGCTCGCCGAGCAAAATGGGCTCGATATATCTGAGAGCCTCACCCTATTAGAAGCGCGACTGGAGCAGCTGCGAAAGGATATCTACCAAAATCTTTCTCCATGGCAGCGAGTCCAGCTGGCGCGACATCCGGCGCGTCCATATTCGTTAGATTACATTCATGCCATTTGTGACGACTTCATAGAGCTGCACGGAGACAGATGCGGTGGAGATGATAAAGCGATCGTCGCAGGAGTCGCTCGTATCGGTCCTCATGGGGTGATCATAATCGGACAGCAGAAAGGACGCGACACAAAGACTCGGCAAATGCGCAACTTCGGCATGCCTAATCCAGAGGGATACCGGAAAGCTCGCCGTCTCATGAAGCTAGCTGAAAAAATGCGCAAACCCGTCATTACCCTCATAGATACTCCGGGAGCTCACCCAGGCATGCACGCTGAGGAGTTTGGGCAGGCCGAAGCCATAGCCAGAAACCTCTACGAAATGGCTCAACTCACTGTACCAATACTGGTTTTTATTATCGGGGAAGGTGCTTCTGGAGGTGCCTTAGGAATTGGCGTGGGCGATAAAATCTACATGTTAGAAAATAGCTGGTATTCCGTCATTTCTCCCGAGAGCTGCGCAAGCATCCTTTGGCGCTCTTGGGAGTTCAAAGAAAAAGCCGCAGAAGCCCTACACCTATCCGCCCAAGATAATCTCAAACTAAACTGCATAGACGAAATCATTCCCGAACCGTTGGGCGGAGCACATAAGAACCCCACCGAGGTATTTAGGCGAGTGCGAGAAAAGATTCTCACAGACCTACCTCCACTATTAGCTCTATCTCCTCAGGAGCTCGTAACCCGCCGATTAGAGAAATACAGCGCAATGGGTAGCTGGATAGAAAAACCGAAAACCGCATGAGCCGCTTTGTACCCCTTCGCATCCAAAAAAAGCAGCCAGAGACGCCGGACACATTTTCGCTGATTTTAGAGAAGCCTGCCTCAGGCTTTGAATACCTCCCGGGTCAATATGTCTCTATAAGAGTAGAGATTGATGGTAAAAAGTATCATCGCGCCTACTCCCTATCCAGTAGTCCCCATTTGGATAAACACCTACAGCTTACCATAAAGCGCTTGGAAGGGGGGATCGTTTCTAACTACATCTGGCAAAATCTCAATCTGGGTGATACTTTGGAAACCTTTCCCCCGTTAGGCAACTTTACCGTACAGACGCAAAGCGGTCGCGCTGTTTATTACCTTTTTGTCGCCGCTGGCAGTGGGATAGCCCCCATCTACGGAATGATTCGATCTATTCTATTTGCAGAGCCTAAAAGTCGCATACTCCTTCTGTACGGCAGTCGCAGTGAGGAGTATATTATCTTCCGTAGCGAACTAGATAAGCTGGTAGCCCAGCATGGCGGAGATAAGTTAGAAGTCATCCACAGTCTTAGTCGCCCTTCGCCCACATGGACAGGACGAACTGGGAGAATATCGGCTGAACTTATTCAGAGTGAGCTGGAACGAATACGACGACGACTTTTACCGATTGAGGCTTACATCTGCGGGCCCAGTGACATGATGGCGATGGCGATAGAGACTCTCCAACAAGCCCGCTTACCTAAGGAACGGATTCACACCGAGTATTTTTCCGCGCCGCTTCCGGAGAGCGTCACTGCTGAGCCCCCCCAAGGTCCCGCAGAGGCTTTGGCGATTATCCGGTTAGATGGCAAGGTTCAGCAGGTGCGTGTGAAAGCTGGACAGACCCTCCTCGCAGCTGCCCAGGAAGCAGGATTAGACCCTCCGTACGCATGTGAGGAAGGTATTTGCTGCACCTGTAGAGCTAAGCTTTACAAGGGTAAGGTACATATGGCTGTGCGAGAAGCCCTTTCTGATTGGGAAATAGAGAAGGGATTTATCCTGACTTGTCAAGCCATACCCCTCACCTCCGAAGTAGAGATAGAGTACGGCTGATGCGCGCTTTACATCGTTGGCTTCAAAAGCGGATACGCCACAAACCTTATCCCCCGAAAAAGCTCCTTCGCCTGCTGCGTTTATATCCCCCTATCTTTTTCCAGCGAATCGTGCCCATTTCCATCTCAGATGATTTTCTAACCATCCATATCAAGATTCTCCCTTCCCTCCTGACCCGCAATCTGAATGGGACTACGTTCGGTGGCACTCTCCTATCAGCCGTGGATATGTGGTACGGCACACTTTTATGGCAAAAGTGCCTTCACGAACAGATTCCCTTAGAAGTGTGGGTGGAAAGATTAGATATGCGGTTTATTAAGGCTGCTCACGAGACAGTTTATGCTACCTTCCACATCTCTCCAGAGCGGTGGTCTGAAATCCGAGAGTGCTTAACGACTACAGGAAAAGGGCGGTACGATTTTACTTTTGAGCTCTATACGAGGTCTGGCGAGGTATGCGCCGTAGGTCAGCAGACCCTATATGTGCGAAATCTGGCCCTCCGTCCACGTCAGTCCTCCCAGTCGGTCAATCCCACTTAGGGAGAAAGGCTCTTCTCAGGCGATAAAGCTTTTCACTTTGCTCAGCTGTTCCATGCAGAGGTATATTTGGTCCCCTTCCTTGCTTATCCAGATAGCGTCTGCGCCTTTGAGGATGCGTTGAGCTTCGATGAAAATGGGCACATTCTATGAAGTCTTTGACTGCGATCTCCCTCGCATTTATTGACACTCGCTTGCCTACCTGCACGCCTAACAAATAGGATCATCAAGCGATTGGCGTAAGCTAAACAACCACATAAATTCCCGCCTCTTTATTCTCCCAGGGCAGACCCGCCACCCGGCAAAACTTTCTACATAGTTTTTTCGTATCTTGTATGTTGAAATTAGTCACAACATACCATGTAGAGCCCGTAGGAGCTATTAGCTTATAGTATCTTATTCTCTTTTCCCAGTCAGGATATTGCCTTCTATACTCTTCTGAGTAAAGCTCCTCGGGCTTCTTGCCCAGATAAGTCCTTTTATTGCCCCGGTTCTCCGAGCTGCTGTAAAAGTGCTCGAGAAATCCTGGCTTATTTCGCTCTATCTCCGAGAGAACTTTGACCAGCAAATCTCCTAAACTAGAGGCAGGATGGAAAGTTCCCATGAAGTAAAAGCCTCTCTGCTGCGGAGAAGTCGGGGCAGAAGGGGCTACAG
>JANWXY010000008.1 GCA_025057135.1 Bacteroidia bacterium
TCATATCCGAGCTATTGAACGGCTGGTCTTCCCCTCGGTATTGGAAATGCTGCAAGAAGGCGTACCTAAACTCAAAGAAAAACATGTCGCTACGGTACTTAGTGAAGGGCTACCTCAAAAGTATAAAAATGCCTTTTTCACTATGCTCAAATACCAGCATCGTATGCATGAAGATATTGCGAGGTTGCCTTCCCAGGCATTCTATGGTGGAGAAAGCTTGCTTACGCCGGCTTATATTCGTAGTCGTCCTTGGGGATGGCGCAGCCATGAGCCGCGCGTAAGTTGGGTCCCTATCAAGGCCATCAACCCTAAACGCCCCATTCACAATCCAGAAGAAGCCGAAAAGATTATGCGCATTCTACAAGAGATTCTAAACTCAGGGCAGGAGATGGAGATAGCTATCCTCTCCTTTTACTTGGATCAAGTGCGACTACTGCGCCGAGAACTCCGAAAGCTCACTAAAAGCAATAACTTTTCCCGCTTTGACTACGGTAAAGTCAGAATATATCTCTACACCGTAGATAAGTTCCAAGGGCAAGAAGCAGATGTGGTACTACTTAGCTTTGTCAAGTTTAGTCCGTTTGCCCACTACACCAGCCCTAACCGGCTCAATGTAGCCCTTACGCGTGCCCGCCATAAGCTTATTCTCTTTGGTGCTAAGGAAGAGCTTAGGCGCAAAGCTAAACTCCCTGCTCTACGCGAACTCGCTTCTCTCTCTCACGTCATCAACCTGTAAAAGCCTATGAGCCTGCAACTGCATAAAACGATTCACCTGCACCGCTATCAGCTAACGATTAGTGACCTAAAGGTGCAGGAAGATGCGCCAGCATGGTTGGCGCTGATTGAGGCCCTGCATGAAGCCAGTGAAGACTATGGAGGGCGTTTCACAGAGGGGAGAGCCTTGGCTTATTGGGGGGAAAGGCTTCTGCCTTCCTTCAACGAGCCTATGCGCAAAAGGCTCTTTCACCGCATGGTAGAATGGGGCTTTATGGAACGGGAAGATGGGGAGTACTATGTACTTACGGATTTGGCTCGGCGTGCCCGGGCGAATAAGGCTTTCTGGCGCAGTGAAGCCGGCCTCTATGAAGTATGGGTATGGGAGGAGAACAAAGAGCTGCGCCAAAAGCTGGGACTCTCCTTAGACCCTCTCGTAGTCCTTATCCAGCCAGATGCTCAGCAGGGTAGTCGAGGTCAGGACTACTCTAATAAAAAGGAACTCTTCAATGCCCTGAGAAACAAAGAGGGTTACTATCTCCCCAGCACCGAAGGCACTGAGAATAGCCCTCCCACTAAGGCCATAATTGTAGAAGCTGTCAATCCTATTCATTTTCTCAGTGAAGCGCAGGCACACTTAGTGATTCAGGATGAGATACCTCATGCGATATTCATAGGCATACCATTAGGTAAGAATTGGAGCGAGTCTCTGGAATTTCGCCTTCCCGAAAATGGTACCCTATGGGAAGGGAAATATAGGCTGAGCCAGCTTATCCTCAAGGAAACCTTCAAAGAGGCTTATGACTTTGAAGAGGATGTATTACTAGTGCCTTTTGATGTGGGTAATCTTAGTTTGAATGCAAAGCACAGGGTAGAGAAGCCTCAGTTTCGGCAGATAGAGTTTGAGAATGCCATAGAGATTGAGGTCAAGCGCCTGCCCCGCAGTTTGGAAGATGCCCGAGCTTGGACATTAGCGCTTCTGGAGCAGCATCTTGGGAAATATCTGCACTCGGATGAAGAGCTTCATCAGCAGGCTCAGACAGTGGCTAAACCTATTTATGAGCGCTATTCCCAACTTACGCTCCCAAGTCGTGCCGAGATTGCTAAAAGCTGGTTCCAAAAGGGGGAGTATCGCAAAGCCTATTATCTCCAAGCGGGTATTGACTTGAGCCTATGAGCCACGTAGTAGATACAATAGTTCGGAATTCGCAGCAGCGCGTATCCTATCCGCTGCTACCAGTGGAGCCCACTTCGGTTGAACTTCCTGTTTGGGGTAAAGAGGGGTTGTATTTCGGCAGCCGCCACAGCCCCCAAAAGCTCTTGACAGAAATCACCGAAGCCGTGCGAGCCGCTAAAGAAGTAGTGGCATTTCAGACGCTCCTTCTGGATGACTCGCCCTTCATACAGGAGCTGGAGCGAGCCATAAAAGAAAGGGGT
>JANWXY010000023.1 GCA_025057135.1 Bacteroidia bacterium
CTGCCGCCCCCCACACCAGTCAATCACAACCGCCGCCTCTCACCTCACACCAAACTCCTAACAGCCGCCAGAGCAGCCTCGTAATTCGGTTCCTGAGCTATCTCGGGGACCAGCTCTGTATAGGTAATCTTCCCACTACCATCTATGACAAATACCGCTCTCGCTAAAATGCCTCGCAGAGCGCCCTCAGCAATCATCACCCCGTATTTCTCCATGTCTCGGTAGCGATAGTCTGAGGCGATGGTAATCCCACTGACCTGGTAGCTATCACAGTACCGATTCTGAGCAAATGGAAGGTCCATAGAGATAACTACGGCTAAGACTTTGTCACTGAGCTGGGCAAGAGCTTCGTTGAACTTCTTAGCTTCAGTGGCGCAGACAGGTGTATCTAATGAAGGCACAGTGATGAGTATTTGGGGCTTGCCCATAGCGCCTCCTGCAAAAACTTCTTGATTGTCCCTGCGCACTAGGCATACTTGGGGCGCAGTAGCACCCACGGGCAGAGGAGTCCCCGCCAAAGATAAAACCTGTCCTTTTAGGGTAACCGATGCCGCCATGAGACAAAAGTAAGATGCGCGGATTGAATAGCGTTTGAAGGGCACTTGCATTTAGCTCCCATAGGGCGGGCTTGTAGTTCTATTACTTTTTTTCTAAGGTAAGCGAAAGTTTATTTCGGTGGCTGCTTGGGTGGTGCTTTCGGGGGGGATATTCACTGCTTGCCCCTGTAAGCTAAACCAGTCCCCCGAGCTCGGCATCCCGTTATCGTCAGCATCGTACAGCGCATACAAGTAATAATCTCCCGGATGGATGTGATAAAAGCTGTACTCACTTTTGTCGGCGGGCATGCGAACATATCGTGTGATGTAGCGAAGGTTTTCAGGTTTATACTGAAAGTTTTCTATGAGCGGCTTGGTGGTAGTAAAAAGTATCACGCTTTTATCTGGTAAAGGGGAATAGGCAGTACCATGGCGATAGCGCGCATGTAGAGTGCTTAGATACGGCTGCTGGGAGCTGGGATATGGATCATCAACAATAGGGGAGTAGTAGATTGCTTCTTGACGCCCGTTGAAAGCGCGACTAAAATCACCTACTGGAACTTTGGCTGGAAATCCAAGTCTCTGTGCGGTTATCTTATATAAAGTGGTATCCAGTCGGTGTGCCGTCCATTGCATGTGAAGCACTGGGGAAGGTCGGGTGTAAAGCTTATTAGTATAAGCTCTGAGAATCAGGCTATCCGGTTGAGGGATGTAAATATCTACATAGGCTCGTTGACCCCGAGAAATGGGTTCTACGAAACGGTAATATCCCGGACCTACCGAGTCTAAGAATAAGTAGGTCAGCCGTTCTGTGCCTCTAAAAAAGCCGCCATTCCGTAGGCAGAGGCGAAGGCCTCCTTGATACCGAGTGACAAAAAAGCTCATGTGGATATTATTCGCCGAGTCTAGCTCGTTACGAGCACTTATTTGACTTTGGCTAATAGGACGAAAATCCACCTTCCATACCGGAAAATTTCCTACGCTCGTAGTTGAAGTCACAGGTCCTTCCCAGATGCCTCCCAATTTTTCAAGTAGGTCAAACCCCATTATGTCTGCCTCAGGAGGAGAGGGGTCTGTGGAGCTGCGCGAACGGCACCCTATCCAAAATAATGAAAGTAAGCCTAAAGGCCAGATGAGAACCCTACTAAGGCGCATACTTCGTAAATGTAAGCTATGTATTACAAATAGGCATTTCTCCTCAGGGGCACTGGGGGGGTATCAATACCTTGGTGACTCACTGGGTCAGCTTACTTAGGAAGTAATCCATTTGTACTTTCCACCAGGGCCAGTCATGATGAACATCTTGTCCCCAAATATCCACCCAAGCAGGGATATTCTTTTGAGCCAGTATGTCTGCCATACGGCGCGTCTGCGTAAGCATCGGCTCCTCCCAGTTACCCTGCCCGACACATAAGATGATAGTCTTTTTTCGGAGCTCTTGCAGGTAATACTCGTCGGTGAGATTAGGGAGGTACCACAGGGGGCTATTGAAGTAGACGATTTCATCGCTATAACTTCCTAAAAATTCGGACAGTTCGTAGACGCCACTCAAAGCCACTGTACCCGCAAAATAGTGGGGAAATCGGAAGAGAAAATTCGCTGCGTGATAAGCCCCCATGCTTACGCCAGTGGTGAATATCGGTTCTCCTGTCTGCTGTCGAATGAATGGGACTACTTCGGAGATTACATACTCAACAAACGCTTCATGACGAGAACCGCGCTCGGGCGGGGGCAGGCTTTGGCTCGTCCAGCTTTCCGAGTCGTAGCTGTCTAAGGTGAAAAACTGGACCTTCCCCGACTCAATAAAGTGGGCAATACTGGGGATGAGTCCGAAAGATTCTAAGTTGCGATGATCCCCTTCCTGCGCGGGGAAACCTAAGAAAACTAGTCCCCTTTCACCATACCGATTAATGCTCATTTCTCGTCCCAGACGCGGGACCCACCAGCGAGTGTGCGTGATAGTCATAGGGTAAGTCTTTTCTGAACTATATGGGCAAACTCCAACATCTCTTCTCGTTCTGACGTTCGGATAATATAATGATGATGTCCCATCGCTGCTCGGAAAAGGGGGTTAGTTTCAGCATGATAAATGAGCACAGGTTCCAATCGGCGCAAAACCTCCTCGTGGCTGTACATGTATCCGATATGATTTTTTCGGGATATGTAGCACACGTAATACTTAGCAGGGGGGAGAGGAGAAATGGGGCGATCATGAATTACCTCAGCCCAAAGCCGATATAAGTCGGCATCATGAGCGAAATTGAATAGGTCTATCGTTGGATACCCTGGCGGACGCATATTGACCTCCAAGGGATAGAGCCGGCCGTTTTCCGAAGAGCGGATAAACTCAAAGTGAAAAAACTGCGCCCGTAGGTTGTAAGCTTGCACGATGCGGGGGCCGATTTCTGCCAAGTCAGAAGGGATTTCCCGCTGTACCCAATAAAATATATCGGTATCCTCACTCACCACCTCCGCCACTCCGCGGCTATACTCCATTGAAGCCGCAAATACTATTCGGCCACTTCTATCTACGAGCCCATCATAGGTCTGTATAGCGCCTGTGATAAACTTTTCTAAGAGATAGCCTGAACGAAAGCTCGTTTGAAAGTGCTTCAACGCTTCGGGAGTAGCAATCTTGAATGTGGCGTTAGCTCCCACGCCTTTATCTGGTTTAGCGATTATCGGGAGCCCGTGCTCTTTGACGAAGGCTTGTACATCGGCAAAGCTATGTACTACCTGCCCCGGAATCGGATTTATACCCGCACGGCGGAAATACTCCTTCATGCGGCTTTTTTGCTGGAAGTCAGGGAGATGGGCAGGAAGGTGACCAGGGATTTGGAGAGCTTCTCTAACAATTGCCTCTAAGGGGAGCCAGTATTCATTGAAGGAATCCACCCCACTAATCTGTCCAAAATGCCCAGAAATCCTCCGAGCAGCAGCAATTACAGCGTCCGCATCGTGGAGGTCTGGTACATGTTCGTACCAGTGGAGAGATTGGAGGACATGCGGTGGCAAGTGAGAATGAAGAGTACTTCCGATACCAACAGAGATTCCGCCCATGTTCCTGAAATGCCATGGAAAAAGGTGGTAGTTTGGAGGAAACTCAGGTGATAGAAAAAGCCACACCACGCGGCAAAGCTACAAATCCAAGTTAGATGTTTGGTAAATTCTGCGATAGTAAGAGCGTGGAGTTTAGCGTGCAGCTCAGTCAGGTACGGGATCATATCCGCTCCCACCCCAAGGATGACAGCGCCTCAAACGATTGATTGCCAACCATAAACCGCGCAAAGTACCATGCTTGCGGAGAGCTTCTATGGCATATTGAGAGCAGGTAGGAGTATATCGGCAGGAGGGAGGAAAGTAAGGAGAGAGCAGACCTTGGTACAATCTAATCAATCCGATGAAAAGGTGGCGGAACACAGGTGAATGAAGTTTTCGTAAAGGGCACGCATGTATAATCTCAGTGATGCGATTGGGGGAGGGTTCCTATCTCGCCATTGCCAATACAGCCACGCTTGTCCGACGGGAAGGCGCTCTAAAAAGTAAGACTTTTCTGCTCGGTAGGCTTCACGAAGGCGGCGCCGAATGAAATTTCGGCGGCTGGCTTTTCGTACGAGTTTCTTTGGTATGGAAAAAGCTACCCTCAGAGGGGGACCTTCCACCCTGATCAGGAATGGGAGAGCATAAAGATGTAAATACCCATAGTTCCACCGGTGACTTGAGTGAAATAAAAGCTGAAATGCCTTTCGTCCTCGCAGTCTTTCGCTGCGAGGTAAGCGATGAGCGCTAATAAGGCTTACCAGCGATGGTGTCGCTGACAGTCAGAGCATGACGACCTTTGGCTCGGCGGCGCGCCAAAATCGCTCGTCCCCATCGGGTCTTCATCCGAGCCCGAAAGCCATGGGTTCTTAGCCTCTTGATTCGGCTGGGCTGATAGGTTCGTTTCGGCATGCAGCAAAGGTACAGCTTCGGTACTTTTGTCTGATGCCAAAACGAGTGCTTATCACCGGAGCGGCAGGTTTTATCGGCTCGCACCTGTGCGACCGTTTTTGGGAGGAGGGGTTTGAGGTCATAGGCATGGATAATCTCTCCACTGGTACGCTGGAGAATATCGCACATCTATTTGGACGGGCGCGTTTCAGCTTTTTTCACTATGATGTGACCAACTTCATCCATGTGCCTAGCGAGTTGGATTACATTCTACATTTCGCCTCACCAGCGAGTCCTGCGGATTACCTGAGGATACCGATCCAGACTTTGAAGGTCGGCGCGCTTGGCACCCATAAGTGTCTTGGACTTGCCCGAGCCAAAGGGGCCACAATCCTTCTGGCATCCACTTCGGAAGTATATGGTGACCCTTTGGAGCATCCTCAGAAAGAGTCTTATTGGGGAAATGTCAATCCCGTCGGTGTGCGAGGCGTATATGATGAAGCTAAGCGATTTATGGAGGCTATGGCCATGGCTTATCACCGGGCTCATGGTGTGTCGATACGCATAGTACGGATATTCAATACCTATGGCCCCCGTATGCGACTAAGCGATGGGCGCGTCTTGCCGAACTTCATCGGCCAGGCCCTGAAGAACGAACCCCTTACCGTCTATGGAGATGGCTCTCAGACTCGTAGCTTTTGCTTCATTGATGATATGGTAGAGGGTATCTTTCGGCTGCTGATCTATAGCGACTATCCACTGCCTGTCAATCTCGGCAATCCGGAAGAGGTCAGCATCTTAGAGTTCGCCAATGAAGTTTTGCGCTTTATCCCTGAGTCCAAGAGTGAGATTGTCTTTCTCCCCCTACCGGAAGATGACCCGAAAGTGCGTCGTCCCGACATATCGCTGGCTCGGGAGCTCCTCAACTGGGAGCCCAAAGTCACCCGCTCCGAGGGCATAAAGCGTAGTATTGACTACTTCCGCCATAAAATCTTCGGCACATGACGAAATATCACATAGAGCCGCTTCCGCTGCGAGATGCCTTTCTGTGGCGTTTTCCGAAATATAAGGATGCTCGAGGCTTTTTTGTAGAAGCCTTCCGCATAGCGTTCTCCGAGCGAGAGGCTCTTCCGTCTTTTGTACAAGACAATCTGTCGCACTCTATTCGGGGGGTATTAAGAGGACTGCATTTTCAAAAGCTTCCACACCCTCAAGCGAAACTCATCACTGTCCTGCGGGGAAAAATACGCGATGTGATCGTGGATTTGCGTCCAACCTCGCCGACATACAAGCGATGGGTTGCCGTAGAGCTTTCTGAGGAAGATAATCATTTTAGTTGGCTATATGTTCCTGTTGGATTTGCTCATGGATTTTATGTGCTTTCTGACGAGGCGCTCGTTTGGTATAAATGCTCAGATTATTATGACCCGGCATTAGATGCAGGGCTGCGATGGAATGACCCTACTCTGGGAATTGCATGGGAAATATCAGAAGCACCCATTCTTTCCGAAAAGGACGCATCCCTGCCTTTCTTTGATGAACGCAACAATCCATTTTCCGACCTATGAAAGGTATCCTACTGGCAGGTGGAGCGGGTACTCGGCTTCATCCTTTGACACAAGTGATTACGAAGCAGCTCCTACCAGTCTATGATAAGCCGATGGTGTATTATCCGCTTTCCACACTGATGTTAGCGGGGATACGGGAGATACTTTTGATTAGCACGCCTCAGGATATTCCCAACTTTGAGCGGCTTCTGGGAGATGGTAGTTCTTATGGACTTTCCATTCGCTATAAGGTGCAGCCCAGACCAGAAGGTATCGCCCAGGCACTAATCTTAGCAGAGGAATTCTTAGCCGGAGATAGCTGCGTGCTCATTTTGGGAGACAATCTTTTTTACGGCAGTGGTATGCAAGCTTTTTTAGAAAGCTGCCGAATAACCGAAGGAGCGCTCATTTTTGCCTATCCCGTACATGACCCCCAGCGCTATGGAGTAGTGGAGTTTGACAAAACTGGTCGTGTTCTCAGCATAGAAGAGAAACCTTCTCAGCCGCGTTCCTCTTATGCGATACCTGGACTGTATTTTTACGACGGGGAAGCGCCGGCTTTGGCTCGTACATTGAGACCCTCTTCCCGAGGTGAGTTGGAGATTACCGATCTAAATAAGCTTTATTTGGAGCGAGGCGCGCTACGGGTACGGATTATGCCGCGAGGGTTTGCCTGGTTAGATACAGGTACGCCGCGCAGCTTGTTGGAAGCGAGCCTTTTTGTGCAAGTCATAGAGGAAAGGCAGGGTCTCAAAATTGGCTGCATAGAGGAAATAGCCTTCCGCAAGGGGTTTATTTCCTTGGAGCAGCTGCGGCAGTTAGCCTCTCGTGCTGCTAAGACACCTTATGGTCAATATCTCCTGAGGGTTATCCGTGAAGCGGAGGGTTAGTCGGTCAGTTGTAAATATCCCACTGTACGCCGAAGCTGAATCCTCTTCCGGGCATCGGATACCAAGCGGATAAATAGTAGCCGTCAGCCAGCAGTCCTTCCGTTGCGTGCTCCACTCGCAAATAAATCATCACTCGTCGGATCAGTACCACAAAGTAGGGGTCTGTCCATATGTAGGGGCCTTGAAGTAATCCAGAATAGTTTGGCTCAAGATAAAAGGCATTCACTGGGAGGGCATAGGCCATTGGTCGGAACTTGGTAAAGCCCGAGATGCGCACGCCGAAGTGATAGATGGGAGGAGTCTTATTTATTTGCCAGCGCAGAAAAGGTTGTATCCAGCCGTTGAGTAAGGGTACAGTTTCGTGCCAGGACTTCTCACTTGACCAGGGTCTTTGTAGGCTTATCCCAGCGATGAAGCCGAAATGCCCTTTTCGCCACCCTCCTGTGAATGCCGTACCTGTGGTCATGAAAGGGCTGCGAGACCTGAATACACTATCTGCAAGCCATGCACCATTCCAGCGAGCCAACCAGATTCGCAATCTCGGCGGAGAGATAGTAGTATCATGAACTATGAATCGCCGCTCTGCCCAAATGCGAATCAACTGTTCATTCTGAGAGGTAGTTCCCCTGCTCATCTGATATGCCATCCAGGGGAGATTGCGCAAGTTGTACGAGAAGCCTGTCTCGTAAGCTCCTGTTTTCCATTGCCCTCCGGCGGAGAAGGTAGCAGGGAGAGCAGCCCCCGCAATCCATCGCCGATAGCGTAGCTGAATGGAAAGGCTTTTTGTTTCAGCTGCAAAGTACGATTCAATCGCCGAAGCTGACCAGGTTTTCATTTCAGATGTGCGCATTTTACCTCTGTCTTGGATGTACTGCACTCCTATTTTCCACCACCGAGACCTTAGTCCCACTTCGGCTGTGGAAAGTATCTGCAGTCCCCCCCCGGATGAAGGTAAAGTATCGGGATACAAGGTACTTTCTGACCGCAGAGCAGGCAGTGTTTCTGTTTCCATTCTGTCCTCAGCAAGGCGAGCTTTGATGAAAGAGCCAGTACTGGAAGAGAGCCGAAGCCCAATTTCCCCTTCCGCATACCTATACCAACGTCGCAAGCGCGCGCCATTCATACGCACTGGCTGCCTTTCTTTCTGAAAAGCACTTTGAGGAGAGTCGGTATAAAGTACCCCTCCGTAAATACCGTCTTGGAGTTGATTCCACCCTCCCTCAGACCGTGCCCACCAGCGCTTTCTTTGGGCATACAAGCTTAGTCCAAAATTGTAGTGGTCAGTAGTTTGTCCAAGATATTCACCGACTCGAGTGCGTCGTCTATATACAAGGGATAGGCCATTTCCCTGCCGAGAAGTCTGCCCATGATGAATAGACAAGAGTTGAGTTTTTCGGCTACACTGGTCAAAGCGTACCCGGGTATATGGCGGTGTGCTCCATGCGATAGGTACTGAGCTCAGGATATAGACAGCCTGATTGAGTGGAAAAATAGATGGCTCAGATACTCTTTCGTATTCTATGGCCCCTTCTCGCCACAGGATATATGGTTTGTAATACCCCTGCCGAGCGAGAAAGCCTATTAGGGTATCCAGTGGATCATGCCAGGGCAGAAAATCCATCAAATAAGTAGGCTTCCACCCAAGACTCGTGTCTATCGGATGGGATAAGATGCGTACATTGGGTTGTCCGAAGAGTAGTGAGAGCCCTATGGCTATAGCTCTCGTACCAGTTCGGTGAATATCTGCGTGAGTTTAGGTTCGGATTGGTTTGCCACACGAATAATTTCCTCTAGCGACACAGGCTTGAGATTGTCTGGATCGCCAATGTCCGTGACGATAGACATAGCAAAAACGCGCATGCCCATGTGATTCGCTACGATGCACTCAGGAATGGTGGACATGCCTACAACGTCGCCTCCTATAATTCTCAAGAAGCGATACTCTGCGCGTGTTTCTAAGTTAGGCCCGGGAACAGCCACATATACCCCTTCTCTCACAGGGATACTGAGACGAGAAGCGATAGCCTTTGCCTTAGCGATCAGGTTTGCATCATAGGGCGCGCTCATGTCCGGGAAGCGTGGGCCGAGTTGGTCTAAATTCACTCCTCTGAGGGGATTTTCAGGGAGGAGGTTGATGTGGTCAGTAATGATCATCAGGTCTCCGAGTTGAAAAGACAGATTCACTGCACCTGCGGCATTTGACAGGAGCAGGGTGTGCGCCCCCAACAATTTCATGATGCGGATGGGATAAGTGATCTGATACATGCTATATCCCTCATAATAATGGAAGCGGCCCTGCATAGCTACTACTCGCTTATTCCCCAATCGCCCAAATATCAACCGTCCAAAGTGACTCTCTACCGTGCTTATGGGGAAGTGCGGGATGAAGTTATACGCCAGTTGATGCTCCTTTTCTATGGCTTCGGCCAAGCGTCCCAGTCCAGTACCGAGGACAATACCGACTTCTACTTCTCCTTGGAAGTAGCGGCGGATGTACTCCAGCGTCTCACGAAAGTGTGTATATGCTTCGGGCGTGGTCATGTCTGAGCGAGGTTTCCGAAAAACTTATGCAGCAGCGTGTCCGCTTCGGATGGATTTGACGGCTTCATCGCTATCTGCACGGCGTACAAAGGTAGCTCATTTAGCAGACCAAGCATACCCAGTCCGTTCAGACGGAATAGGTCCTTCTCCGTGGTCAGAAGTAGGAGGTCAGTGATACCAAGTTGTTTTTGGTACCGTCTAAACTCCCTTCGTATTTCAAAGATATCCGCCTCTCTGTACAGGTAGTGATCCGCAAAACTCATACGCCGTACGATATATGCACCAGCCTCCCGAAGTGTATCGTAAAAGCTTTCCGGATGAGCAATACCGCAGAATGCTATTACACTCCTATGGCGTAGGGTTTCTACTGGAAGGGAGGGGTGATTTTCCGCAGCCGAAATTAGCTGCTCGGCTACATATCTGAAAGTCAGGGCCGGTTTCTCCCATCGCAGCTTTTTAGAAGGTGTAGCGCTTGTCTTTCTATTTAGAATGAGGAGGTGGGCACGCTTATATGCGTGAAGGGGCTCCCTCAAGCGCCCAAGAGGGAAAAGCCAGTCTTTCCATATCGGGCGCTGCATATCTATTATCAGAATATCTAAGTCACGACGAATGCGGCGATGTTGATAGGCATCATCTAAAATTAGCACTTGGAGGGTGGGATACATCCTGAAGAGTTCTTGGGCACCTTTTACACGGTCTTCACAGACAGCGACGGGAATATCGGGGTAGCGTGCTTTGGTTAGGAAGGCTTCATCCCCATAGGAGTTTGTAGCTTGTGGAGAATAAAGAGAGACTTCCAAGAAGCCTTTGGTTCTGCGGCCGTACCCTCTACTGAGATACCCCACAGAAATTCTGCGGGATTGTAGCCAACCTATAAGATATAAGGCAAAAGGCGTCTTACCACTTCCCCCCAGTGTGAGGTTACCTATGCTAACTATGGTACGGGATAAGTGGTAACTGGGTAGGATGCCTTTGTCATACAGCCAGTTTCTCACTGAAATCCCCAGCCCATACAACACTGCCAAAGGAAATGCTATCAGCACATAAAGTCCTCGCCAAGCATACCGAAGTATGCGCATGTTGCAAAGTAGTAGTTTTGTTGTGTGGTACGACATGATTGGAGTTTAGCAGAGGTAAGGGAGATATATCGCTCCCCCCTATTATCCCTGATTATGGAAGCGGCAGCTGTCCATCGCCAGTTTCAGGTGCCGGGTCAGATACAAGCCTGTACCCTCTTGTCTATCAAGACGGGCGGATGTCCAGAAGACTGCGCCTATTGTGCGCAGTCCGTGCGCTATCGTACTGATGTGAAAGTGCATCGCCTCCTGGATATAGAGGTAGTCGTGGAAGCAGCCCGTCAAGCGAAATCCGCTGGGGCGACAAGATTCTGTATGGGAGCGGCATGGCGCGAGGTTCGTAATAATAGAGATTTTGAACGGGTACTGGAAATGATTCGGCAGGTGCGTGCCCTTGGCTTAGAAGTCTGTGCTACCTTAGGGATGCTCACCCCTGAGCAAGCTTCCGCTCTCAAAGAAGCAGGATTGACCGCTTACAATCACAACTTGGACACTTCTGAGTCGTATTATGGCGAAATCATCACCACTCGTACCTATCAAGATCGCTTGAATACGCTGGCCGCTGCGCGAATGGCAGGACTTTCACTCTGCACTGGGGGCATTCTCGGGCTTGGTGAGTCCGAAGAGGACCGAATAGCTCTCCTGCATACACTCTCCACCATGAATCCCCATCCCGAGTCTGTACCCATCAATGCCCTCGTTCCCATAGAAGGTACTCCCTTGGCTCAAGCCGAGGTACCTTCTGTGTGGGACATGGTGCGGGCTATCGCTACTGCGCGGATTTTGATGCCAAAGAGCATGATTAGGCTGGCCGCTGGCCGAGAGAGGCTTTCTCCGTCCGAACAGGCACTCTGTTTTGTCGCTGGGGCTAATTCTATTTTCCTTGGTGATAAGCTCTTGACGACTCCTAATGCGCCTTTGTCCTCAGATGAAGCGCTGTTTGCTGCGTTGGATGTGGAGCTTATGCCAGCTTTCGCAGATACTTTACATGAATGAGCTAACCTTGCCGTGGTGTGGCGTAAGTTGTTAGTACTTTCTCTACCGGCAGCATGGTCGCAGATTTTACCCAACCTTGGTGGTCAGAGGATGGGCATATCTGCGCTGACTTTTTTGCGGATAGACCCCTCGCCTCGGGCTGTGGGTATGGCTGGTGCTGCGGTGGCTTTGAAAGGAGACCCCTTTGCGGCTTACTGGAATGCAGGGGCGCTGACCCATTCGCCTGACATCTCTGTCGGGGCCTCTCACACTTTTTGGATTGCTGGCTTGGATTATTCGTACCTGGCTTTGAGTGTGCCATGGCGAAAATCACACCGCATGGGCCTCCAAGCCCAGTTTCTCACCAGCGGCCCGATAGAACGCCGCACAGAGTATCAATCTACTGGCACTGGGGAATATTTCACCGCTACCTATTGGGCAGCTGGCCCTGTGTATGCTTATGAGTTTAGCGACAGATTTTCCGCAGGGGGATCATTCAAGGTCGTGCGCGAGCAGCTGGACTTCTTTCAAGCGACAACCTGGCTGGTAGATTTGGGCTTTCTGTATCAAACTGATGTACGTGATTTCCGTTTCGGGGTGTCGGTTCTCAACTTTGGTCCTAACTCCCGCCTGAGAGTACGCCGAGGAAAAGACGAAGCGGCTCCCGATGTGTCGCTAAGTTCCTATCCGGCACCTACCCTCTTCGCCTTAGGGGCAGCTATAAAAGCCTTTGAGAAGGGAGCTCATCGTATAGACGCTGCACTTCAGCTGAATCACCCAAATGACTATTCGGAAAACCTCCGTTTCGGTGCAGAATACGCCTATGCAGGGGTGCTTTTTATTCGGGTAGGGCAGAAAGTAGGCGTGAAAGAACAGTATATTCCGACAGCGGGCTTAGGGCTTGCTCGGGGATTTGGACGGGGGCGTCTGCGGATTGATTATGCTGCTGAATGGATTGGTCGTCTCGGACTCCAACATAGAATCGGAATCGTATGGCAAAAAGAAGTTTCATCCTCGCGCTCTTCCTCGTAGGGTGTGGGGATTTTTTGGGTCGCAAGACGGACCTTAGTTTCATAGATGTGCCCCAGTATGATAATACTTTGATTGCCTATGTACCAGTGCTGCCTTACTGGGAAGGCTTTCAGGCGCCTGTGGATATTTGCGTGGGGTATGATGAGCTGTACTACGTGGCAGATTCTATCGCAGGTGAGATAGTCTGTCTGGATGAAGCTGGGCGAAGAATAGGCACCTTCCGTTTGCCTGGTGTTCATGCGGTTGCCCAGGATAGGCGGTTGGATTTATTAGCTGCGGCACCTGTGGATACCATCATTGGTGGGCAGAAATATACCTTGGATGCTATACACCGGATTCGCTTACGGGGCTCGGGCGGCTACGGTCTGCGATATGCCTCGGTGGTTAGCCGTTCTGTTCATCCTTTTTATTTCAAGAGCACCTTTTCTATAACGGATACGCTTGTGCGATTTCGGCGTATCGCTGTCTTGGGGAATAACAGTTATTATGTTACACGAAACGGTCCGGATCAAGACCCACTCAAGTTTGGAGGTCCGGACGATGCGGTATTGCTTTTTGATAGCCGAGACCAATGGCAGGAGGCCATTATCTTGCAGTCCTCTACGGGCCCGCAGCCGGAGTTTTTCCGCAGAGTTTGGGGGATAGCTACTCGGGCTCGTCCCCCTCAGTCGCCTTTCGTTTCCAATGTGGAGGGTTTCTGGGTGAGCTTGACGGCTCAGGGGCTCCCCTTAAAAGTGCATTCTATTGTTCCTCGTGAAGGGGAACAAGGGCGTTTTTATGAAGTAGATTTCCGCTGGGCCCAGGGAGATAACTCAGTGGCAGATGGCTTTCTGGCAACACCTGGAAAGTTTGAGCGCCCTGAGGGCATCGCTTTCACTGGGGGCTCTCAGCCTTATTTGATAGTGGCGGATGCGGCGAAAGATTCTGTGTATGTCTTTACTCTGTCGGGATTAGAAGGGGTCATTCCTCCGCCAGCGTCGGGAAGCCGTCGTCCCGTGAAAGTATCTTTTGGTGGGCGTGGAACGGGCCCCCTCCAAATGAATCATCCCGCAGCGGTTGCCCATCACAAGAAGCTGCTCTACGTCGTGGATAAAGGCAATCGTCGCATCATGCGTCTCCGTCTGACGACTGACTGGTAGGTAGATAGGCATCTCCTTTACCTTTGTGGTTTCCTATGCGAGTAGGTATCGTAGGCGTTACTGGTCTGGTTGGGCGCACGTTTTTACAGGCTCTGCCAATATACGGTTTTGGTGAAGCGGAAGTATTCGGAGCAGCCTCCTCTCGCTCCGTGGGGGCTCGGATTCCTTTTCGTACGGATGAGTTGGTCGTAGAGCCTATAGAGTCTCTGATAAAGCGGCAGCTGGATATTGTCTTCTTTTCAGCGGGTGCTACTATAAGCAGAGAATGGGCGCCTCGTTTCGCTGAAACCGGAGCTTTCGTCATAGATAACTCCTCAGCTTGGCGCATGGAGCCGCATGTACCTCTGGTTGTACCCGAGGTGAATCCACACACTATCGGAGACGCCCGTCTGATTGCTAATCCAAACTGCTCTACCATACAACTTGTGGTCGTATTAGCCCCCTTGGCGAAAGCCTTTGGTTTGGAGCGGGTCGTAGTTTCTACTTATCAGGCTGTCACTGGTACAGGACAAAAAGCCGTAGAACAGCTGCTGGCTGAGCGGGAAGGGCGTATGCCAAGTACGACTGTGTATCCCCATCCCATAGACCTCAACTGCATTCCCCAGTGTGATGTCTTTGAGGTGGAGGGTTATACAAAGGAGGAGTGGAAGATTATCCGGGAGTCTCGCAAGATTTTAGATATGCCTGATTTGGCGATTACGGCTACGGCGGTGCGTGTGCCTGTCTTAGGGGGGCATAGTGAGAGCGTCAATGTGATTCTTAGTCAAGAAGTGCCCCTTGATCGAGTCCGAGCAGTTTTAGAAAACGCTCCGGGCGTAGTCATACAGGATGAGCCAGAAAGAAGCTTCTATCCGATGCCTCGCTTCGCTGGTGGTCAGAATGAGGTCTTCGTAGGGCGACTCAGACGAGATACTTCGCATCCTCGTGGCATCAACTTATGGATCGTAGCTGATAACCTACGCAAAGGTGCTGCAACTAATGCCCTCCAGATAGCTCGCCATGTTCTCGCTCTTTAGGCGGCGTATTTTTTCATACGGTCTGGTAGGGGCTTTCGTGATTCTATGGAGTATCGGGCTGGGGACGGTTCCCCTGTATGACTGGGATGAGGTCAATTTCGCTGAATGTGCCCGAGAAATGCGACTATCTGGCGAGTACCTGTATGCTCAGATAGGTTTTTTACCTTTCTGGGAGAAGCCTCCCCTTTTCTTCTGGGTACAGGCGCTCAGCATGAGCCTTTGGGGAGAAAACGCTTTGGCGGCGCGTTTCCCTAATCTCATTATTTCTGCGCTTACTCTCCTCACCCTTTACGAAATAGGGCGCCGTTGGCATGGGCATTCGTTTGGAGTCGCATGGCTCCTTCTGTATGGAGTTTCTCTCCTGCCCTCTTTTTATGCTCGCAGCGGGCTCATAGACCCTCTATTTAATCTTCTCATGCTTTGGTCCCTGTTATTCGGCTTACGGGCACTGGATAAAAGTGGTTGGGGGTGGGCAATTCTCTTTGGTGCGATGGCGGCCCTGGCCACACTTACGAAAGGACCTGTCGGACTTCTGCTGCCGAGCCTGGCGATAGGTACATGGGGGCTTTGGCAGCGAATTTTTTTTCCTACTCTTAGATTAGCAGTGCTGGGTGGAGCGACTTTTGCACTGATTGTCGGTGGATGGATAGCTCTTCTGTATGCTCGTGGTACGGAGACTTTACTTCGGGAGTTTTGGGCGTACCAGTGGCGGTTATTTAGCACGCCGGATGCAGGACATAGCGGTCCTTGGTACTATCATCTCGTAGTGCTTAGTTTAGGAATGTTTCCTGCTTCTGCATGGGCTTTGGGCGCACGAGGGTGGAAGCATTTCCCTAAGGAGGCGTACGGCATTCTCTTTCTCACTGCATGGACCATTCTGATTTTCAGCGTGGTGAAGACAAAAATCATTCATTACTCTTCGCTTGCATATTATGGGATTGCATACTTGGGTGCATGGACCTGGCACTATAGGCGAAGCTGGATTAGGGGTTGGGGATGGACAGTTTGTGGTGTGGCTTCCTTCCTTTTGGGTTTTCTGACCATAATTGCTGGCATCGTAATGACCCAAACCCATAGATGGCTCCGCTGGCTTGAGGACCCTTTTGCTCAGGCGGCTATCTCTGGGGGATCCGTCTCTTGGAGCGGTTGGGAGGGCTGGATGGGCTTCTTGCTGATAGGTGGGGTAAGTTTTATGCTGATTTTGAGGGTAGGACAGTGGGGACGATTTTTCGGCTTAGCGGTCATGCTATCCATATGGGAAGCACTTACTCTGGGGACATTTGCGCCTCGGGCGGAGCTTTATAGCCAGGCTCCCTTACGCCGCTTTTGTATGCAGGCTGCTTCGGAGGGTATTACGGTGTGGAGTTTGGGCTTCAAAAGTTATATCCCCTATTTTTATGGAGGCTTGCGTCCGGAGTTTTCTCCGGGTAGCGTAGGGAGTGTGGAGGCTTTTCAAAATCTCCTTCTTTCTGGTGATGCTCTGTTCCCTGCTGTTTTCGTGAGCCGGGTGGATAGATACAAGCCTTTTGTAGATAAATATCGGTTGGAGATTATTCGGCGGGAGGGGGGGTATGTGTTTCTGCGTGCGCGCGGTTCTGCTGATTCAGAGAAAGCTAATCTTCTGAGGCGGCGTTAGTGTTTTGCTGAGGGTTTGGTTGAGTTTGTGGGATTAGAAAGGTTGGGCGGGGGGGGGGGGGGGG
>JANWXY010000069.1 GCA_025057135.1 Bacteroidia bacterium
AAGCCATCAAGGATACCCAAAGGCTCATAGAAAGTGCGATCTTCTGAGGATTTGCCTGTACTGCGATTAGAACTCTATCAGCCCAGCGCCCATTACCGCTTGCCCTATGCCTATCAGCGTAGGCTCACTTATCCTTTACCGCCGTACTCTACGATATTGGGATTTTTACAAAACCTCGTATCCGATCATATCTCTATCAAGCCTTATCTCAACGGTAACTCCGAAATAGCTACTTTACCTTTGAAAGGCATAGGAGTTGCTGGACACTTCCATTCCAAAGCAGTGGAATATACTTGGATGCGTAGCTTCGCATCAAAAAGCGGTAATACTCGGCGCTACGAGATTTACGGCTTTCCCGAGCATCCCGGTCAGCAAATACCCGTGAAGGTTGATACGTTAGAACAGGTGGAGCTCGTTATTTACCTTGAGGCGGAGGAAGAGTTCTTAGAGGTATTAGAAGAGGCGGTTAGCAATCCTCAACCCTACGAGATACCGCATCTCGGGCGAGCCGAGGATTTTGTAATCTTAGAGACAGTAAAGGTAGTGGAACTTACGCGAACGAAGGTAAAACCTAAGCATTTTCCTTATAGCTTTTGGGTCCCTTATGAAGAGGCTCAGCGGCTCAGATTAGAGGGACTTCTTTATAAGATAGCCCTAAGAGCGGAGAATAGAGTTATCCAGAAGGCTTCACAGGGTAAAAAGTCCAAACCTTCTCAACCTGTCCAACTCTCTTTCTTCTCTGAAGATCTGCCTCAAGGGCCGATATCGCGTGTAATCCATAATGTGCCCGTTTTACTCTGGGAAGGGGAGCTGCCCTATGCGATAGAGGCTTATTTTGATTCTGAGAAGGAAATTCCTGTATTTCTCCAGCCTATCTATGCATAGCCTATTAGCTAAGAGTGATCCCCCCCTTACGCTGAGAAAGCATACTTATGATGTTCTACGCACAAGTAGGGGGCTGCTGCGCCACTTGCCGCCTCGCCTACGCAAGCGCCTAAAGCCCTTCTTAAAATGGCTGGTATTTTGGCACGATTTAGGCAAGGTTCAGCCAGCTTTTCAGAACGAGATTTATCTAAAAACGAAGGGTTTCTCTCCCTTTCTTTTATATAGTCAAGATTTATCAGCGGAGCTGCCACATGCGCTGTTTTCCATAGCATGGATTTCATCGCCCTGGCTCAGAAAACTCTCTAAGAGGCTCGCTCGCAGATGCGAAGGTCTCTCGCCCGAAAAAGCCCGTCAAATCCTTCTCTCTGTAATAGCCTATCATCACTGGAGGGATTCTATTCATGAGGCGGTTGCGGTACCCTCTTTGACGGCTTTGTTCTACTCACAGGCGCAGCAGGTGTATCCTAAGCTGAAGCACCTCCTCAGGGCTGAATTGGGTAAAATCCGCCTTTCGGTGAGCGTGGGCTGGAACGACGAACTTACCCAAGGTCTAGCTGGCGAAGTATCCCTGCGCCATTATGCCCCCCCTCCCTATCTCAATGAATGGCTGCCCGAACGCTTGGGCTTTTCTGCAGAAGAAGCGAAGCAGTGGATACTCTTAGCTGGCGCCCTCCAGTGGTGCGACCATTACGCTTCAGCGGTAGAAGCAGGACTACCAGCCGATCTAAATAAGCCTTTGCAGGTAGGTCTATCTAAAGAAAGTCTCCGAAATTTTCTAGATGGGAAAAAAGACGCTTGGCAGCTTGAGCTTTTAGAAAGAAGCGAGAACCTATCTCAGTGTAATCACTTAGTTTTAGTAGCGCCTACGGGCATAGGAAAGACGGAGTTTGCGTTTCTCTGGGGAGCTCAAGCGGGGCGGTTTATTTATACGCTTCCCTTGCGGGCTGCTGTCCATCAAACCTACGAGCGAGCGAAAGGCTATTTTGGAAGCGATACAGTAGGACTGCTCCATGGGGATGCTGCCCTTCATTTGGCCCAGAGGAAGGGGGATAGTGAGCTTTCTCCTTATGAAAGTCATGAGCTGGCTCGCCATCTTGCCTATGCAGCGGTGATTTGTACGGGGGATCAGCTCTTTCCCTATGCTATGCGGCCGCCGGGCTATGAGCGGATTTACTTTTCAGCGCTTACCGGTAGGCTCATCATAGACGAGGTTCAAGCCTACGACCCCAGAGCAGCCGCTCTAATCATCAAACTATTAGAGGACATAGTAAGCTTAGGGGGAAGTTTCCTTCTTATTACTGCTACTCTGCCGCCGTTTATCAGAGAGGAGATAGAGAACATATTGAACTCCCAGAATGGCTCAGGGAAGGCTTCGCCCGGGAATGCCAATAATCCCCCGAGCCACCAGCTGCAAACAACCTGTCCGAAGTGGGAAATTGACTATTACGATAGACTACCCGATGTTTGCCGCCATTGTGTCCAGATTGTGTATTATAGTGAAGAGAAACTGCATCAGAGTGCAAGTTTTGTAGCCAAAGTAGAGGGTATTGTGAATGGTGAGGTAAAGCCTCCCTACCCCCTTGACGGGCGCCCTGTGAGGATATTGATTGTCCTGAATACCGTCACGCAAGCCCTACAAGTGTATGATGTGCTCAAAGACCGGTTGAATGGCAAAGCAGAGATATGCCTTCTCCATTCTTTATTTACTTACAACGATCGGAATAAAAAAGAAATGGATTTGAAAAAAGCGTGGGGGCTTGGTTCTGAAACCTCAGAGAGAGGCCCTGACCGAGATAATCCTCAGATTGTAGTAGCTACGCAGGTGGTAGAAGCGGCGCTGGACATAGATGCGGATTTTCTCCTTACGGAGCTGGCGCCGGCGGATGCGCTCGTACAGCGAATGGGACGAGTAGCCCGCCGCTTCCGAGCGGACGATAAAGGAGTGAAACCTCCTGAGAGACCGAATGTATTCATATGGGCTCGTCAGCAGAACTCTAAGAGTAAATTAGCTTCTGGGGAGGGGCGCGTATATGATAGAGAACTTCTGGAGCTTACCTTAGATCGGCTTATACAGGGCGCAGAAGGCTCATCCGACGCC
>JANWXY010000093.1 GCA_025057135.1 Bacteroidia bacterium
CCCCCCCCCCCCCCCCACACTTACCCCCTACTCTACATACAGCTTTTCATATTTCCCCTGTCTCTCTAAAAGATACACCCCAGGCGCAAGTCTCTCCCCTCTATAGGTGCGCGGCTCCCAAGCCGTGGGAACCTCATTGTCTGATGCATGTATAATAGCGCAGAGCTCCCCGGCAGTTGAAAATACTCTGACCTGCTCCCCCGCTTCAAGCCCCCAGACATATAATACTTTTTGCCCAACTCGCAGTGGATTGGGAAAAACTCCCCATCGCTTACCTGAGCGTTCAGAAGGAGAAAACGCCACAGTTTGTGGGCACCTTTCCGCATCCCATCGCCAACGCAGAAGGATGGGTTGAGTCGCTGGGTTGACACTCAGGTGTAGCCGAATCCCGTTCAAAATAGGCTCCACAGACTGTACTTGACCGTAGGGCAGCACTTCGTAGTGCTCTATCTTGTAAGCTTCTGTGGGGAGGGATACAGAAAATTCTACCTCAACCTCACGCTCCCCAGAAATTCGCCATTGTATAGGCAAAAAACAGGAATAAGTACGCCCGTTTTGCACGCGCACCCTTGCGCACCCTCCTTGAAGGTACATTCCCCGGATGTCAGTCAAAAGCGTGTCTATAAAAAGGCTTTCTGCTTGCGCTTGGGCAGAAAAACTAAGTATCCATATATTACCATTAGCCCAGGCAAAAAAAGGAGACAAAGAGTCTGGCATCAATCTAAATCCTTCGGCATACTCCCCAGTCCATGTGCCGGTTCCTCTCAGTGTGCAAAGGCCCGTACTGTCTATTTGAGCTTCTGTGAAACAAGGACGCTCCCAAGGTATGAGTAGAAAAGGTTCAGATATTATACCATTCGCTTCCACGAAAAAGGCATATCGCTCTCCGCGCTGAAGTCCGCCTTCTATATAGTTTGTGTCACTACCGATATATCTGAGAACCACTGACCCATCACTGAATGACACCCGATATAGACGATAAGTAGAGGCAGAGGGCAATCTATACCATCGCAGACGCGCAGAGCTGGGGGATAGACCACCGGGTTTCGCCCAAGTGACAGCGGCGGAAACAGGCGCCAGATACTCATAAAAGCGCGGCAGAGTGTCCCGCCCCATGAGGACCCGAAAACGCCCATTCTGCGACCACAAGCCAAAAACTCCCCATACCCCCGCATCAAACCCTTCCCCAGACCAGTGCGTATGTCCTACTTCCCCGATGTATAAATGAGGAGGGAGCCACACGAGCGCCGTTGTTTCTCTGAGAAATAAGCGAGCATATCCGGACACCCCACCCCAGAACCGCTCACGCCAAAGGACAGTCCCATTTTGTACGGAAAAAAGCCCCAGTTCCCACCAGTCCTTAGAAGCCCCTTGCCCCAGATAGAGCACTTCCGTCCAGCCATCTGCATCCACATCTATGGCCGCCAGGTGCGAACCTACATCGGCAAGGTGAGTAGATACCGCTCTCAATAGGCTCCCGTCAGGGCGATAAATAAAGAGCCAGCCAGAATAGTTTCCGAAGACCCATAGCGTCTCCCCAGGCGTAGGCACAGGCAATAAGTGAGGAACAGTCGTGCTTCCCATCCAATTCACCGTATCCGCCAGAGAAAGCTGTCTGCCCCGAGTCATGTGATATAACTCATATGCTCCCACCTCAGAACGGAGCCATACGGAGTTAGGGTAAGCTAAACGCGCAGCGCGACCCTGCCCTTTCCAAAGCAGATTTTTAGGAGGAGTACCGCTAAATACATAGAAGCTATCTATCCACACACATAATAGCTCTGGCTGCCCATCTCCATCCCAATCCGCCAAGTGCCTCGGCAGCAAGGGAAAGGTATTGATGCTGTCGTAAGGTTGATAAGTGCTCCCTTGGCGATTCAGATAATACACCCTCCCTATTCGTCCATCTTCAGAACTTAGTCCGCTGACGATGAGGTCCTTCTCCCCATCCAAGTTCCAATCTTCCCCTAACTGCGCCAGATAAAACCCTATTGGCGCAAAAGTTGAAGGAAATTGCCAAGGAGCATACGCCAAAGCCCGAGGAGTCACATTAGGGAGACTCAGGGGAATGCGTAGAGTGTCCGAAAAACTACTGAGGACGACTTTTGGATTTATCCCCGAAGTAGGTAGCCATACAGCTCCGACGGAGTCTATTTTATCCGCACAAGCAAAGCTTCCGTCCGCTGATACACAACCTGTGACAGGAAGATTTGTCGCCCAGTTTGTAATGACACAGGATATGCCTGACCACCAACCAGGCGCCGATTGGATTTGCCGTAAAACAACCCCGCTGGGTTCATAAGTAAAGGTCAAGAGATAGACGACTTCTCTTCCATTGCGAAGGCGCAAGCGAAGGCGCAAGTGGGAGGTGCCTATTGGGGGCAGCCAACCATCAAGCGTATCTCGTAGCCGGGCAGTGCTCCCTCCCCTCAGAAAAGTCCAGGGCCCCTCCAACGCCGAAGCATAGCTGATATCCCATTCTGCCAGGAGGCTATGATAGGTGGAAAAAATAAACGGCACAAGTCCAGTAACATGACTATTATCAGCAGGATAAAGCCATCCAGCGGTTGCTTCCTGCGGATAATCTAGGCTCGGTAGCAAAGTAAGTCGCCCGCTCCCAGCAGTAAAGCTCCAGCCACCACCGCTTAGAGTTATTGCTCGGCTGGCAAAGGTTGCGCGAACATCTGCTTCGGAAAGATTAGGATAGCGGCTCAAAAGAAGGGCAACCGCAGCGGAAGTCAGCGCAGAGGATATGCTGGTTCCACTTAGAGTCTGTATGGTTCCATTCGGTACAAGAGCAGGCACACGGTCCGCCGGAGCTACCCAATCTACCCTGTAATACCCCGATAAAGGCCAAAGAAAATATCTCCCTGTGCTTTCATCGTACGCCAATCCTCCGGCTGATATCACCTCAGGAAATCCAGAAGGAAAATGGGGAGCTCTGCCCGTCCCATTCCCAGAAGACGCTACTATCACACAGCCTCGTGAAACCGCATATTGTATTGCAGCATGCATCATCCGAGAAGGAACGCGATCGCCAAAGCTGCAATTGATGACCCGGGCCCCATTGTCAGCCGCATATACAATAGCCCGGGCAATATCGTCATCCTCGCCATAGCCATCGCTTGCAAAACACCGAAGTATCATGAGGCGGCATCCTTGAGCTACCCCGGCGACAGGCGAGCGATCCGAACGTGCCCCTATGAGACTCGCCATCGCCGTTCCATGCCCATTCTCATCACGAGGCAGGGGATCCATGCCCAATATATCACCTGAACCTACCCCAAAAACCTGGTCAGTAAAGTCATACCCTATCACATCATCTGTAAAGCCATTCTGATCTTCATCTATGCCATTCAGGTCGTTCTGGTCTAACTTACCGTTTCCATTGAGGTCCTCTGCGGGATTAATCCAGAATTGACGATGAAACGCTGGCAAGTCCCATTCTATCCCGCTATCCACGATGGCTACGACGATTTGTGGGGACCCTTGGGTACGCGTCCATGCAGCCGCTGTGCCAAGGGCGACATGATGCCAACCTATGAGGGGAGAAGCACATAGCCGACGCCGTGAAGCCCCTTCTACGACGCGCACATCAGAGCTCAAACGAAGCCGCTCCATGACCGTCAGCGAATCTTCTCCTCTAAACCTCATCTCAAACCACCCTCGCAGGACACCTGAAGACTGAGAGAAAAGTGGTCTGACCTCTTCAAGACCCCGCCAAAGCGCCTGAACCCTCAGAGCAGATATAGACCCAGTCCGTCTCAGAGCTTGCTGTAAAGCTTCATTCTGGATTTCCACATAGAAAGTCTGAGCCAGTAGGCTACCGAGCAGCCCCCAGATTTGGCGCATTCTCCAAAATACAACTTTCAGCGCATCGGGGTGTCTTTTTAGCTCCACTTATGGGTTCCAAATAATGCAAGGTTTAGTACTTTGCAGATATGCGCATCGGCGCAGCATCCTTACGCACGACGCCTCTGGACTGGGAAGGTAACCGTGCCAGAATAGAGCAAGTGCTCACAGAAGCCCGCCTCCATGGCGTAGAAATAGTAGTTTTCCCCGAACTTGCCCTTTCCGGCTACGAATGCGGCGATTTTTTCTGGCATCCGTGGACGGCTGATGCAGCGTGGAAAAGCCTCCAGCTTTTGCTTCCTTCTACGGCTGGGATGGTAGTAGCCGTGGGGCTCCCCTTAGACATCCATGGGAAACTGTACAATGCCGCTGCCATCCTCAGCGATGGAGAAATAGTTGGCTTTGCGCTCAAGAGGCATTTACCCTACGACTCGGTCTTCTATGAGCCGAGATGGTTTCAACCCGCGCCTAAACGCCGACTTATAGAACCGAAAAGTCAAAAACCTGCGGGACATGCCCTCCCGTTTCTCTGGGGCGAGTTTATCCTGACGGTAGAAATCTGTGAGGATGCCTGGCAACCGCGCAGGCCTCTCACTTTTCATAGGACGCATATTGCACTCAGTTTGAATGCTTCTCCGTTTGAAATGGAAAAAACAGTCCGCAGACATCGTCTCGCCGCTGAGAGCAGCTACCGGTATAAATGCCTCTATGCTTATGCTAACTTACTGGGCAATGAAGCTGGCAAGCTTCTGTATGATGGGGACAGCGTAATAAGCTGGGGGGGAGAAATCATAACAGCTGCTGAACGGTTTTCTTACGATGATGGAAAGCTCATCTGGGCAGATGTACCCGAAGAGGAGCTGCGAACTGCTATCCGAAAAAGCCGATTACCTCTTCCCTCCGACCCCATACCCATTTCGCGGAAATCCACTACTCAGACACTCAAGGCAGCAAAAGATAAGCCTTCCTCCCTTGCCCCAAGGCCTTCTCGTTGGGCAGAGCTGACCGAAGCTATTGCGATGGGGCTATGGGATTACCTATGGAAAAGTCGCAGCCGGGGATTTGTCATATCTCTCTCAGGCGGGCTAGATTCGGCAGCATGTGCATTCTTAGCCAAATATGCCCTGAATAAGGCCAAACAAACTCTCCCCTCCGAAGTCTACCAAGCTCGGCTGTCCTACATGGGAGGAGCTGACCCTCAAGTACATACATTCTATCAGGCAACCGCACAGAGCTCCAGAGAAACCTATGAACGCGCAAAAGCCTTAGCAGAAGCATTACAACTGCCTTTGCACCGATGGGATATTCAACCTATCGTAGAAAGTTACGAGGCTATGGTGGAGGCATGGTTAGGTAGAGCGCTCTCCTGGACCGAGGACGACATTGCTCGTCAAAACCTCCAAGCACGAGTGCGTGTGCCGGGACTTTGGATGGCTGCAAACCTTTTGGGTGCCCTCCTAATCACGACCAGTAACCGAAGCGAACTATCTGTGGGGTACTCTACTATGGATGGCGATTCATCAGGAGGGCTGGCCCCTATCGCCGGAGTAGCCAAAGCAGACCTCCGAGAATGGGCCCTATGGGCTGCCGAAACCTTCAACCTCCCACCTCTGAGGGAAATCGCCCAAGCCACACCGACAGCCGAACTGCGCCCTGGCGGACAGGCTGATGAAGAGGACCTTATGCCCTATCCCCTATTGAATACTATGGAAATCCATCTCGTTCAGAAATACCTGTCCCCCACCTCCCTCAAAATGCGCTTCCCTGAGCAGCAAGATATGGTGGAAAAATTCCTCCGTCTCTTTCGCATAAGTCAATGGAAGCGAGAACGCACAGCGCCGGGCTTTCATGTAGATGGACACGATATGGACCCCCGAAGTGCTGCGCGATTCCCGATTTTACATGCCCTAAAGTAATCAATCTGCCTCTCAGCCTTATATTTGCGCTATGTGGCGCTTTTTGCGACTGCTGCTCGCTCTGATATTGGCATTCTTCCTGACGATGATTATAGGCGGTGTGCTGATAGTAGGAGCGCTCTTCACAGGGATCGCAATAAAAGCCTCCCAAACTCGCGATAGCGATACGCCCAAGGAAGGCTGGCTATATCTTCCTTTGGCAGGAGAACTGCGAGAATACGAACGGGAAGCGGTTCCCAGCTTTTCCATAGAAGGCTTCATTTGGGGTTCTCCAACGCGCCAGCCTCCGACTATGGAGGAGATGCGAAAGGCCATCCAGGCGGCAATCTCATCAGACAAGGTCAAAGGTATCATCCTACACTTAGGAGCGCTAAATGCCAGACCGGCTCAGCTTCAGCAAATAGGACGCTGGCTACTCACATTCAAGCAGAAATCTAATAAGCCAATATACGCATACGGAGACTACTTTTCTGAGCTCACTTACTACCTTGCTGCGTATGCGGACACAATAATCATGTATCCCCGCTCGGGGGCATCATTAGAGTGGAATGGATTTGTAGCAGAGGGCTTATTTTTCAAAAAATTTCTCCAGAAATGGGGAATAAAGCCGAGGTTATTCCGCACAGGCTCCTACAAATCCGCCGCTGAGTCTTTCACCGAAGAAAAGTACAGCGAAGAAAACCGAGCCCAGCAAGTCGCCTTATTAGAAGATATCTGGGGTAACATCATAGACACCATAGCTTATCGCCGACGGATTCCCATAGATAGCTTGCGAAGATGGACGGACAGCCGCATATTCTTCTCCTCTGCCGAAGCTCGGTCTGCTGGTTTCGTGGATACTTTATTGCCGTGGCATGCTTGGATACGGCGCTTTATTCCCAAGGGCAAAGACAAACCCGCATTCATAGAAGCTAAACAGCTCGCCCGGGAAAAATCACAAAAGTCCTCTGACAACAAAGTGGCTATTATTTATGCCGAGGGAGGTATCGGTCCGGAGGACGACATCCAAGCTGAAAATCTTGTACCGGTGATTGAAAAATTAGCCCAAGATGATAAAGTTAAGGCCGTTGTCCTTCGGGTAAATAGCCCCGGCGGTGCGGTCTTAGACTCAGACAAGATTGCCGAAGCTTTGCGCTCTCTCAGGGCCAATAAGCCCTTTATCGTGTCTATGTCGGGTGTGGCTGCCTCTGGGGGCTACTATATTTCCGCCTTAGCCAATAAAATAGTTGCAGAGCCTACGACTATCACAGGGTCCATAGGGGTGATAGCGTTACTTCTGGATTATCATGAACTCTTAGAAAAGTACGCCGAGCTGCGATCTGACCGCGTTTATGTCGGGGGGCAATATGCAGACTTCATGAATCCCCGACGCGAAGCCAGACCAGAAGAAGAGCAGCGCTTGCAAACTGAAATCAATCAGATATATGAAGAATTCCTATCCGTGGTCAAAGAGGGAAGGAGATTTCCCTCTCGGGATGCAGTACATGCGATAGCTCAGGGGCGAGTATGGTCTGGTGTAGATGCATTAGATAAAGGGCTGGTGGATACTTTGGGGGGCGTAGAGACAGCTATCGCCCTGGCTGCGCAAGCGGCTGGACTTTCTGATTTCAGCGTAGAGACCTATCCAGAACCTATGAGCATATTTGAGCGTTTCTTCAAGGATATACAGCAAGCACAAGCATTATGGGCTCGGTTTAGGGCACCTGCACAGGGTCCTGCTACATTTCAGATGTACTGGGAAGAACTAAACATTCGTTAGGTTATGGAGGTAGAGCTTCTCTGGCCTCTCATTCAGGAGCTGATACAATCACCAGAGATTCCAGAGGAAGATTGGGCTTTTCTGCGGCAAAATGCAGATACACTTGGTTGCCCGGAAGCTGTGCTAAAAGCGATGGTATCCGCCCACTTAGCGAGGGGAGCCTCTTCAGTAGAAGAGCGGATCGTCGCCTTAGATACCCTTGTAGAAGCTCTGGGCCGAGAAGCGGGACAACGCATTTCCTTTCTCATAGAGATAGCCCAGCATCTAAATCTCCCCATTGATTTCGTACAGACATTAGTTCAGGTGCCGCGAGCTCCTGTTCTACGCTACCTATCTCGGCTGATACGGAGCACAGAACCTTTAGAGTCACAAGAGCTTATTCAAAACTGGCTAAACACAAAGGCCAATCAACTACAAGTCCCCGAACCGACCGTTCATCATCTCCGCCAACTTATTGAAGCCACTCAGAAAAAGTCAGTCACTCAAGCCATAGAGCATTACTGGGAGCTTCTCAAGCTATTAGATAAACAAGGCATGCCGGCGATAGAGCTTGCCTACCTGATGGATATGGCAAGAGAGGCCCGCATATCAGAATCCCTGAGTCAAGGTCTGCAGGAGTTTCTCCGCATGCGCCACAGAGGGCAATCCGTTCTCGAAGCTATTGCCTATCTTATCCGAAACTTTATACACAAGGGAGCTTTCTCCGCAGAGGAGCTCCCATTTTTAGAATCGCTTGCTCAGCGAGAGGGACTGAACAGCGAAGTCGTAGAAGCTCTGATAGAGGTTGAGAAATCTATTCGCTCCGCTAATCCTGGAACCTTTGGCGCTGAGTCCCTCATACCGCTTCTGCGTGCGCTTATCAAGCTTGGTGCTTTGGATGAGGGGGCTCGTCGGCTGCTCGTTCAGCGGGGTAATGAGGTTGGATTGTCCCACACCCAAATAGAAGTAATAGTAGATTTAGAACAGCAAATCTTAGAGAAACGGGCCAAATTCCCTCAAAGTATTCAGCCGCTGATCAAGGTGCTGGTGGAAAATGAGCGAATCACTGACGACAAGCTGTTTTTCCTAATAAAAAAAGCCCAGGAATTGGGCGGCACAGATAAAGTTATTCGCAGCCTCGTCCAGATAGAGATAGCCGCTCAGAAAAAGTCCAAACAAGAGCGAATGAGTATCACGCCTCCGACTGCTCCTCCGCCCATCCCTGAGCCCACAATAGCTCCAAGCCCTCCTAAAACCCCTGCGGAGGAAAAAACTTCATCCCCCCCCACCTCTCCTCCATCTGCTCCCTCTTCGGAAGCCGCCCCAATAGAAGAGAAAAAAGTCACCCAATCCTCCATATCGGACAGCACCATATCACTTGCGATAAAGACGGCAGCCTTTCCGAAAGGCGGACGGTTTCCTGCTATGAACTTTGAATACAGCTCTATCAAAGTCTTTTCCCTAAGAAGTGAAAAAGACATCATCAGACGCGCAGAGATATTTTCTAAGGATGCCCGTATAAACTGGTACGCCCTCGTAGAGTACGGAGAAAGGGAATATGTGCTCATAGCCAAAGGCAAGCCTGAACATCATTTTGAAGAAGTGCTGGGCTGGGGGGTTAGCCCCACCGGCGAAGTTATAGCGGTCAAGCACCGCCTCCAAGGTACTCAAAGAGTATATCTCAATGGCGAAGAAGGACGCTCATTAGATGATATTTCCTCTCTTGTCCTTTCCCCTAATCACAAGCATTTAGCTTACATAGCCCGCAAGGGAGAGGAAATCTTCGTCTTCTTAGACAATATAGGTATGGGGCCTTTCATGCAGGTCAATAACTTGACCTTTCGCCCAAATACGGAAAATGACCTATTCTTCGTCTATCAAGTAGATAAAAATCGCTGGCAAATTCGCGACTATCTCGGCAATCTGTACGGAGAACCTTTTCCCGCCATAGACCTCTTAGGATTTTCCCCAAATGGGGAAAGAATGGTATCCGTAGTCCTCAAAAACCGCAAGTTTCATCTCAGAGAAGGGGATAAGTTGGGTAGCCCATACGACCTCATATCGGACATTTCATTCACAGAGAACAATGCACACATAGTCTATCTCGTAAGAAAAGGCCTACAAGTCGGCATCGTATGGGATGACGAACTCCTCCACTTATCAGAAGGAATATCGGGGGTGACGCTTTCTCCTGACTCCCGTTTCGTATCATATATCGCCCGGGACAAAGAGCAGAACTTTTTATGCATTCACAAAAAATCTTTTGGACCGTACGACAAGGTGGAGCGCCCTTTTATCACACGTGAGCAACCAGCCGTGATATACCCTGTGGTAATTCAAGGGAAACACCATATTTTCGTAAATGGAGCTCCCGAAGCAGGACCATTTGATAAAGTGGTGAAGTTTTCCGGTCAAGTGAATAGCTACGCTGCCATAGTACATAAGGGCGGAGAGGGTCAAGCCGTCCTCAGAGATGGGAAACTCGGAACGCTATACTCCACAGCGGACCAGCTGGTGTGGGACACTAAGGGTAAAAACTTAGCCTATGTCGCCCGGCGTAAAGGCGGTTGGGCTGGGGTAGTTTGGAATGAAATGGAAAGTGACCAATACGACTTTGTGCAGCACCACACTTTTGACTTAGAAGGACGGGCGCTGTTATTTTTCTCCCGCAGACGAGATGGATGGTATGCCGTTCTGAACGATATACCTATCCCAGAGTCGCTTTGTAAGGAAATTCTCACCTTCCCCGCTTACGATGCGAAGCTGCGAGCGTTTGTTTATCTATATCGTCAAGGAAAAGACATTTACGAAGGGCGCATAACCCTGAAATGAATCACATAGACGCCCTATGGCTGCGTCGTGCGTTAGAGTTAGCTCGGCGCAGTATTCCCAGTAGTGTAGAACCCAATCCACCTGTAGGCGCCGTCATAGCCATAGACTCACATCTCTTAGGCGAAGGGTATCACCGCGCATTTGGCGGCCCCCATGCGGAAATAGAGGCGCTTCATTCTGTAAAGGATGCCCTTCGGCTGCCCGATGCCACGCTGTATGTGACTTTGGAGCCCTGCTGTCACACAGAAAAAAAAACTCCCCCCTGCGTTCCTGAAATCATCTCATCGGGTATTCGGCGAGTAGTCATCGGATGTAAAGACCCCAACCCCGCCGTAACGGGAAAAGGTATCAGAGCCTTGAGAGAAGCCGGCATAGATGTTTTATTAGCCCCACAGTCTGCTCCTTTTGAGAAACTTATTAGACACTTCAAGGTAAATGTGCAGCAAAAACGCCCGTATATCACTCTCAAATGGGCCCAAGCCAATCTCTCTGATGACTTGTATGATCGTGGATTCATAGGTAGCCGTACAGTAAAACGCTGGGCAATATCATCTTTTTGGGGCAAGGTCTGGGGACATAAACTGCGAGCTCGTCATAGCCATATCGCAGTCGGCTATGGCACCTGGCGATTAGATACACCTGCCCTGACTACTCGATACTTTCCAGGAGCAAATCCTAAGCCGCTGATCTTTTACGAACCAGAGCGGGGTATTCCTCCTCAAGCAGATGAGAGATTTATGCCATTAGAGTACCCTCTGCACGCTTTACTCAGGCGGCTATATGAGGAGTTCAGGGTTGGATCCATTTTAGTAGAAGGAGGAGCCTCTCTTCTCAACCGATTTATTGCTGCGGGATTGTACGATGAAGTGCATGTCCTGGTCAGACTCAATCAAAAAAGCCCTCCCTCCTCTGTGCTTGCGCCGGTTCTCCCCAATCTGCGATGGAAACGATTTAGACTCATGCCAGATGAGGTGGTACTCAGCGCCTACAAGTAGAGACAACATACCGCCATTTTTAGTTTATTTTGCACATATATGAAAGCGGCTACGACCACCCCTTCATGGCTTCATACATCAGTCGGTCGCAAAGTGATTATGGCAGCCACAGGGCTTTTTCTCATCACTTTCCTTATCGTGCACTTGGCGGGTAATCTCTTACTTCTGCGCGGAGATGGTGGCGCTGCTTTCAATGCCTATGCCGAATTCATGAGCACTAATCCCGCCATCCGCATCTTAGAGATTGCCTTGTTTGCAGGATTTATCCTCCACATTTATCAGGGTTTATATTTTATCCTCAGAGAAAGGAAGAGTCGCCCCCAGGGATATGCCCTAAACGCTGCAAATGCCAATAGTTCCATCTTCTCCCGTACGATGCGATTGAGTGCCGTAGTTGTATTAGTTTTCCTCGTAGTGCATTTACGCCACTTTTTTGTTGAACACAGAGTACTCGGTTCCCCTCTTACTATGTATGAGAGCTGCAAAGCTGCCTTTGAAAATCCCTATTATTCCGCATTTTATGTGGTAAGTATGGTCCTGCTCGCATTTCATCTGGCGCATGGATTTTACAGTGGGCTGCAGACACTGGGGCTGATTATGAATAGCCGAATAGAACGAATCGTCAAATGGATAGGAGCGGGATTGGCTTTCGCTATCCCGTTGGGATTTGCAATCATTCCGATGTACTTCCTCTTGAAAACTTTCTGAACCTATGTCAGAGATACTGACCATACCGATACCTACAAAGACTGAGCCTTCTATTTCTTGGACGGAGGGCTCACCGATATTAGAGAATCGGTGCCCATCGGGAGATTTAGAGAAACGATGGACCCGTCACAAGGATAGTCTGCGGCTCGTCGCCCCCCACAATAAACGGAAGTTGGAAGTAATCGTTGTAGGCGCTGGATTAGCTGGGGCTTCGGCCGCTGCGAGTCTCGGGGAACTGGGCTATCAGGTAAAAGTATTCGTGTACCACAACTCCCCTCGGCGAGCTCACAGCATCGCTGCTCAAGGCGGCATCAATGCTGCGAAAAACTACCGAAACGACGGCGATAGCATTTGGCGCCTTTTTTATGACACCATCAAGGGAGGCGACTTCAGGGCACGAGAATCTAATGTTTATCGCCTCGCAGAGGTCAGCGTCAAAATCATAGATCACTGCGTAGCTCAGGGCATTCCATTCGCCCGAGAATATGGAGGATATTTAGATACCCGGTCTTTCGGAGGAGCGCAGCTTATGCGTACCTTTTATGCTCGAGGTCAGACGGGACAGCAGCTTTTACTCGGTGCATATGCCGCCCTCCAACGGCAAGTGGAATTAGGAAATGTGAAAGTCTTCTACAATCATGAGCTATTAGATGTTGTAGTGGATGAAGGACGAGCTCGCGGGGTGATTGTGCGTAATCTTATCACGGGTGAAATCCACCGCGTGGCTGGACACGCCGTAGTTTTAGCCACAGGAGGCTATGGTAATGCCTATTATCTCTCCACGAATGCTAAACTCTCAAATGCGACCGCGATTTGGCGAGCACACCGGCGTGGCGCCTTTTTTGCCAATCCCAGCTTCGTACAAATACACCCCACCTGCATTCCCCAATCAGGCGAATACCAATCTAAGCTAACTCTCATGAGTGAGAGCCTTCGGAATGACGGACGCGTATGGGTGCCGCGCACACCAGGAGATAAACGGGCTCCTCAAAGTATCCCGGAAAACGAACGCTGGTATTATTTAGAAGAGTGGTATCCTTCTTTCGGTAACCTTGTGCCTCGCGATATTGCCTCACGCGCTGCGAAGCGAGTCTGCGACATGGGCTATGGCGTCGGTCCCACTGGACGAGCAGTGTATTTAGATTTTTCAGATGCTATCAAGCGCTTTGGTCGGGAAGTGATTTACCAACGCTACGGCAACCTCTTTGAAATGTATGAGGAAATCACTGGCGAAAGCCCTTGGGAAACCCCAATGCGCATTTACCCGGCAGTCCATTATACCATGGGTGGACTCTGGGTAGATTATAACCTCATGACAAACATTCCAGGGCTCTATGCCATAGGAGAAGCTAACTTCTCCGACCACGGGGCTAATCGCCTCGGCGCAAGCGCCCTCATGCAAGGGCTCGCAGATGGCTACTTTATACTTCCTTATACTATCGGCGATTACCTGGCTACGCAACTATTTGTGAAGAATTCCACGGATACAGCCGCCTTCGCCGATGCAGAAAAAGAAACAAGGGAAAGGATAGAAAAAGTGCTCTCTACCAAGGGTACTCGTACCGTAGATGAATTTCACCGAGAGCTTGGAAAAATTCTCTGGGACTCTTGTGGCTTAGCTCGCAGCGCCTCTGGCTTGTCAGAGGCATTCTCTAAGGTTAGAGAACTGCGTGAGCGCTTCTGGCAGGAAGTGCGCGTACCAGGTACTGGTCATGAGTTCAATCAAAACTTAGAAAAAGCACTGCGTGTCTCGGATTTCTTTGAGTTAGGCGAACTCATGATAGTGGATGCCTATCATCGAGAGGAATCCTGCGGTTGCCATCTTCGCGAAGAGTATCAAACGGAAGAAGGCGAAGCCCTCCGCAACGACAACGAATACGCCTATGTCGCAGCATGGGAATGGGCTGGCGAAGGCAAGCCACCTATTCTGCACAAGGAACCGCTCAAGTTTGAGTTCGTAAAACCTACCGTCCGAAGCTATAAATAAGACTCCCTATGCGATTCACTCTGCGAATCTGGAGACAAAAAAACGCCCAAGATCAAGGGCGATTTGAAACATACGAGGTAGATGGAATTTCCCCCGATGCTTCCTTTTTGGAGATGCTGGATGTGCTCAATGAAAAGCTCATTCATGAAGGCAAAGACCCGGTCGCATTTGATCACGACTGTAGAGAGGGGATATGCGGCTCTTGTGGGCTTTTCATAAATGGTAGAGCCCATGGCCCGCTCCCCAATATCACCACATGCCGTCTTTACATGCGTCACTTCAAAGATGGCGACACAATCACCATAGAGCCTTTCAGAGCTAAGCCTTTCCCAATCATCAAAGATTTAGTCGTAGATCGCTCTGCCTTAGACCGAATCATTCAAAAAGGAGGCTATATTTCCGTAAATACGGGTAGTGCGCCTGATGCTAATTCCATTCCTGTACCTAAGCCAGCTGCGGATAGAGCATTTGATTATGCTACTTGTATCGGCTGTGGGGCGTGTGTAGCTGCATGCAAAAATGCATCGGCCATGCTATTTACTGCTGCCAAAGTATCGCACTTGGCGATGCTCCCACAAGGCCAGCCCGAACGCCGTCAGAGGGTCAAACGCATGGTGGCTCAGATGGATATAGAAGGCTTCGGGCATTGCAGCAATACAGGAGCTTGTGCCGTGGAATGTCCAGCTAAGATTCCCCTGGCAGCTATTGCTCAGCTGCAGAGGGATTTTATTTGGGCAAACTTGACACCTGATCCGCAAATAAAGTAAGGCAGAAAGCCTCCCCCGTCAAGTACGCGGTACCTCTACCTCAGTAGCTTATCTCCACCTTCTGTAGGTCGGAGATGCCCGCTCCTCGGAAGGCCTGTAAAATTTCTGGTGCTCTATATCGCAACTCCTCTCTCAGTACGGGGTCCTTGATGTGTATGGTGCATCGGCGCCCTCGTATCACAATGCGTCCTGTGGCAGCAGCTACTTCCTGTCCCATGAGGCGATACCATATCTCCCAAAGCTGCGCTTCAAGCGGCGCTTTCTGACGAAGCTGTCCAGAGAAAAACTGCTCCAGAATTTCCCCGATAGACTTAGGCATTTTGGAGAAAGGTGTGAAGGGTTTGCGCTCTTTGCTTTCCTACCACTCGCGCCAACTCCTGCATGGAAGCCCCCTTCAAACGCTCCAAAGAACCGAACTCTGCGAGAAGCTTTTCGGTAAGCTTCACTCCTATACCAGGGACAGCTAGCAGAGCAGTACGCAGCGTGGCTGCATCTCGCCGCTGCCGATGAAAGCCCACAGCTACCTCATGCGTCTCATCACGCACGCGCTGTAGCAGATGAAGGACCGAGCTGCGCTTGTCTATGTAGATTGGTTCGCTCTGATAAGGCGCAAATATCTCCTCTTTCTTTTTCGCTAAGGCAAAAACTGGTACTTGCATCCCGATTGCCTGCATGGCTTCTATGGCGGCAGAGAGTTGTCCTTTGCCTCCATCTATGAGAAGAAGGTCTGGAAGAGGCATGCCTTCTCGGAGACGCTTTTCGTAACGGCGCTTGATCACCATCCGCATAGCGGCAAAATCATCCCCCACAGAAATACCTTCATGAATGTATCGGCGATATTCACTGCGGCGCGGCTGACCATTTAGGAAAACTACAACTCCCGAGACTAAATGGGCCCCTTGAATATGTGAGTTATCTATACACTCTATGCGGACAGGAGGCTTAGGCAGCTTAAGTATTTGAGCCAGCTCTTGTAAAACTGTCTGATATTTGGCGGCTCTATTGGAAATGAGAGCATTTTTCTCCTCAGAGAGAGATAAGGCAGTTTTACGGCACAGAACCGCCAATGCCTCCCACTCTGGTGTCTCAGGTAAAATATACGAGACTTCCGTACGCTTGGGAAGGGGTCTTTCAGCGTCCCACCCATCCACCAAAATTTGAAAAGCAAGTCTGCCTTGATCGCTGGCTATTTCGCCTACTATTCGCTCGAGTATCTCCTCTGGCTGCTCTGCCCAATCTGATGCGGAAAACTGCCAAGTATGACTGGCGACAATTCTCCCCTTCTGCACCGAGAGATGATGCGCTACTGCAGTTCGCACACCTGCGACTATGCTGATAACCTCCACATCACCAAGAGCTGCATCGGCGACAAGGCTACGCTGCTGATAAGCCCGGAGCTGCTCCATGCGTTTTTTCATTTCATGTGCCCGCTCAAAATCTAACTCTATTACGGCTTCCTTTCTCTGCCTGTCTATCTGCGCAAGAACAGCTTCCCATTCCCCCTCTAAGAGCCGTTGTATTTCCTGCACCGCAGCAGAATAATCTTCATAAGATTGCTTGCCAATACAGGGCGCAGCACAACGCCCGATATAATACTTCACACATGCACGGAAACGCCCACCTGCCACACTCTCTGGCGTCAGACGTAAGTCACAATCTCTCAGCTTATATAAACCCCGGAAAAGCTCCATCAAAGTTCGGAGCATGCCCCCGCCAGGGAAAGGGCCGTAGTATTTGGCATTAGGATATACCTTCTGCCGAACAAAGAGTAAGCGTGGATATGGCTCCTCCGTAATACAGAGGTAAGGGTAGGTTTTGCCGTCTTTGAGTAGGACATTATAGCGAGGGTTGTAGTACTTGATTAGGTTATTCTCTAAAAGGAGGGCATCCCACTCCGTATCAGTAACTATCCATTCCACTCTGGTCGCATGCCGAATAAGGGCGCGAGTCTTATAGTCACACCGAGGATCCTCTGCCCGACTAAAATAACTCTGGACCCGGCGGCGCAAGTTGCGCGCTTTGCCGACATAGATGACCTCTCCACGGGCATTCAGAAACTTATATACGCCAGGCAGCTCTGGTAAGATTTCACGGGCCTCTTCTATCTCCACCAGACGAAAATAAACAGTTTTGCAGCAATCCTTTCACTCTCTCACCGCAGAGAGCTACACTTCCTTTGCCTCGTCGCACTCAAAATACAAGAGGACCACCACGGATAAAATAAAGTCTACCAGGGTATGCGTAAATAACGCTTTTGAAGCATTTTTCTGTGATAAATAGTGTCTACTGAGTAGGCAAAACTTGGCAACAAACGAGATTGTTCCTGTTTTAAACTTGTCGTATGAGCCAAAAACGAAATAAACCTCAGAAAGGCTACACTTTTTCGCTGCGAGGTGGGGTGGGCATGGGAGAAAGCAGCTCCATACGTGTGGGTAGAGATGATAATACTCAACTGTGCGTTTCTCTTATCGCCATCGTCCTTCCATGAAAATGATAATAGGGCCTTCCCAAAAATCCGACGGGATAGATACAGGAGCTGTATCCGTATCACTGCGCTCCTGTATGACTCCTCTGCTTCTGTACCGAGGAGTACATGGGAGGGAAAGTTCATCAATATCTCAAAAAATAAACTTTACTCGCATATGTATAGAGCACTATATACCCTACTCGGTAGCGTACTGCTTGCCCAGCCACTCAGCGGTACTTATCTCGTGAATGGCGTCAATAACTTTTCTACCAAGGAGTTTGCCACACTCCAGCAAGCATTTGACTCCCTTCACAATCGTGGAGCACAAGGCGGAGTTGTGATTCGCTTAGTAGGCGGTAGTACATGGTCAGCAATAAATGAACCCTCTACGATCCGCCTCAGAGGCTACACTTGCACAGGATGCCAAGTGCGAGTAGAGCTGGATACCGCCACAGCCATCGCTAAAAGTCCCTCTAATAATCAAACTGACCGTTTCCTGCTCCGATTTTCAGGAAATCTCAAAAACTTCACTCTGGATGGCAAAGACAAATGCACCTTGCATGTACAAACAAATAGCTTCGGAACTGGCGTAATAGGTTTCGTCTCAGAAAGTGGATATGATCTGAAACTGGATAATGTCAAAGTAGAAAGATTGTACCTGCGTGGAAGCTCTCGAAATGGCACAGAAGTCGGTGTATTCATAGGAAGGGATGCAGCCTTATCTGGTCCGTCGGCTGTCTTAGTTCCCCTGAGCTCCATAGACACTCTCCGTCTGCGTCAGCTTAGAATTTGGGCTGTATCTAATGGTATTTACGCCGCTGCTCGGCGAGGGATCGCCCGTAAGCTATTCATAGAAGAGGACACCATAGGCACTCCTATGACCAATCCCAATCTCTTGGATGCTCAGTCGTGGGGGGGAAACTTAGGGGCTTCGGGTATTCGCATCGGGGGCTTTTATGAGTCACACATTCGGCGGTGCGTAGTCAGAAACGCTGTCAGAAACGATAATACCGTTGTGCTCCTATCTGGCATACGAACTGACACCTGCGAAAACATTCGCATCACTCACAATCTCATCCATGGATTACGCTACATAGGAAACGAGGGCTACGCTCATCATGGAATAGTTGCTCATGTTCCGACGACCTATAATCTCCCAGATGGTGAGTATATCATCGCAAACAACATGATAGCTGACATATATGGTGATGGAGACGATGATCCTAGCTTTCTGGGCAGTTTCCTCAGAGGAGCGTATTATCCCTCGGGTATCGTTATCAATGCATTTGACCCCGTTTCAGATGCCCGAGTAAAGATTTTTCATAACACAATAAATCTTTTCGGTCAGAATCCCAGTACTTACCCCACAGGAGGAAGCGCTTGTATCACCATTCGCCCTCGGGTCTCAGGAGGGGTAACTATCCAGGGCAACATTCTGCAAAATACGCTGCTCTGTAGTACAAGTCCAGACAAAAAAGCCTACGGTATAGCGATATTTCATAACGGCGCGACAAACTTTAATATCGGGCCAAATGCCCTCTATGTCGCCTCAAACGCCGCAGGAGGGGATTTCGCAGGACTTACTTTTCAGACCGACCACTCGTGGAATAGCTGGCAAAGCTTAGGATACGAAGCAGGCGGCAAATGGCTCTCCGCTGACATTCCATTCATAAGCGATATAGACCTCCATTTGGCTTCATATCCTCCCGACATAGTCAATCAAGGCCCGACACCGCTCAGAGTTCTGGATGATTTTGATGGAGAAGCGCGTCCGCTGGGTGGTAGTGCGCCGGATTTTGGGGCTGATGAAGTGAATGAAAACTCTACCGCAACAGGAGCTCTCTCACGAGCACATCCTTTGGCAAAAATTTATCCTAATCCTACCCGAGGAAAAGTGCGATATAGTTTCCCTACTTGTGCGCAGGTGGCTCTATACGATTTGGCAGGGAGCCTTCTATGGAAGGAAATCCTTGAGCATGAGGGCGAAATATCATTGCCTTTCCCCCCAGGTATCTATCTCTTAGAGGCGAGGGGAAATGGGTGGTCGCAGACTTTTCGGCTATTTATCCAGCCCTGAGCTGAGCGCTTCATCAAATGTACCCACGAAGTATGTACGCTGAAAAAGCCATTCAGCCGCCCATAGGGCCCCTTCCGCAAAAATCCGCCTATCATGGGCCCGGTGAAGGATTTCTATTTCCTCGCCGGGCCCACTAATCAAAAGCTTATGCTCGCCGACCACCTCACCGATCCGCATACTGTAAATAGCCTTAGTAAGAGGGAACACCTTTGACAACTCTACGGCTGTACCGCTGGGAGCGTCCTTTTTGCGATGATGATGGACCTCCACTAATGCAGCCTCCCAATCAGGAAGCTGAACCCAAGGGACGGAAGCCAAACTCCTAAGAGCCACCTTGAGCAGGGCTATACCTCGGCTGAAGTTCCCCCCCCACAGCCACCTCGCAGTAGATACACTTTCGGCTTTCTGGCGAAACTCGGTCAGGTGCTCATACCAGCCCGTAGTTCCGGTTATGAGCGGTATTCTCCGCTCTAAGCAGACCTCTAAAATGGCTAATACCTGAGAGGCATGAGAGAAATCTATGACAGCGTCAGCGTTTATGCTCTGCAACACTTCGGAGGTAATGCGTCCGACGTGAGCGAGGATGATGTGTCCTTTTTCTAAGCTGACCTGAGCTAAAGTTTGACCCATCCGTCCCGTACCGATAATCACGAGCCGCACAACTCAAAGTAAAACAGACTTCTGGGTTTGGTCTAGTTGTACTTTTCATAAAAGTGCTCGCAACTTTATCTGAGGGACTTGTGGCTGTGTAGTTTATGCAATCGAATAAACCTTCTTACCCACGGGCACCCGAGGACCTAAGAGATGAGGAATCTGTCTCAACTGGACTTTGCCTGTGCGTTCTACACAGGTATGGGTACTTGCGGAAGTGTCAAGAAGTCCTTTTCTGGTAGCGGATTATTTAGGAAAAGGTTCTAAGTAACAAAAAAAACTTCTCTCTCGCCTCAATAGAGGGCGTTCATAACGAGGCTGCAAGACGCGCCCCCTTACTTCATCCCTCACTTCTTCTCAGACAGAGCCTGCTCTAAAAGAGATTGCCAGTATTGAGGATGTTGGGTACAGTATGTACGAAGGGCTTCCCACCGAGCCGAATCTACCCCGTAGCGCCTGAGCAAATGATAGGTGTGTATAGAAAGCAAG
>JANWXY010000072.1 GCA_025057135.1 Bacteroidia bacterium
GCCGTTTGTGGGGGGGGGGGTGTTTTGTTTTTGTTGTGTGGGGGGGGGGGGGGGGGGGGGGGGCGGGGGCCCCCCCCCCCCCCCCCCTCCGTTTCCCCCTCTATCAGTAGACACAGCCATTATAGTTTCCGTATTCCAAAATTTTGTATATTTAGCATATGAGAACAAGCGGAAGCTGGCTACTCTTCGGGCTCGCTGTAGTACAAGCTCAAAATGTAGGCATAGGCACAGTGGCCCCTTCAGAAAAGCTCCATGTAGCTGGGAATCTAAGATTTGACGGCGCCCTCATGCCTAATGGCGTCCATGGAAATCCCGGGCAATTCTTAGTTAGTCAGGGGGCCAATCTACCGCCCGTATGGCAATCTATACGCATGGAAGCTGCCTACACTTCGACTACAGTAGAGCTCCTATCTTCTGGGACGGTTGCAGATGTAGTTATCTTGCCTACCCTCACCCTTTTGCAGGGGCAGCGAGTACTTCTCTGGGCTTCAGGTCATGCGCGAAACTGGCCCTCCGACTGTTATACCCATGCTGAGCTGCGCATACGAGTAAATGGCCTTAACCTCCCCCAAGGTGGAGCCACCCGACTCATGACAGATTTTCGATCTTCACCTTCACAATACACATGGGTCCATGCATGGGCTATCAGTGCTACCTACGTCGTACCTGTAACTGGTAACTACACATTCTCACTCGTGGGACAGCGCCTAAGTACATTCAGTGGATCAGGGTGTGGAATGTATGTAGGAGGGGATGGGACAGGACAGCCTCAAGCTTCCCTCATAGCCCTTATTTTACCACCTGAGTAAAAGAAAACCCATCTCCATATTCCTAAAGCAAAGCTCATAGCCGCAGACGAGCTCCGTCGTCATAAGACGTGGGAGTTAACTCTTTTTTTGAATCCCTCTGGCTACCTGAGGCTCATTTGCAACTCGTGGGAAACGCCCCTGCTATTTTCACTTGTTGCTACCTATCGCTTAGAAAAGCAGTACCTTCTTGACGCCCTCAGGGGTTTGAATGAGGTAAAGGTTAGAAGGCATGTGTAGCTGGATAGACTCCCCAGGCTGGAGATAGCCCCTATGATACACACGGCCAAGGATATCATACACAGCATATTCCCCTCTATGGAGAGAAGCGTTCTCTACATAAATGACACCATCCAGTGCCTTCACTGACCAGAGATATACCCTACTTGCGTTAGCGATGGGCGTCGTAAAGTGGCCCTTCTTCCCTATGACATATTCGCCGGGAAGGAGGGAGTCGGCTACAATGCGCCCTCTCCTATCGGTAAGGCTATTGCCAGTTTCTACGGTATAAGGCTTCCATTCACGCCAGGGTTCTTTGGGATTTGGACGCCAATACAGCGCCAAGGAATCTTCCTGAAAGTTCAGCCATGTAGTGTCTAAGTATGCCCCGGTCCCGATACCAGTTCCATTATATTGGAAAAAGCCACGCATAGCTACCGTTTGGCTCCACACACCGTCAAGTTGATGATACCTTCGGGTAGAGAGGGGCAACCCCGCGGCATCATAAGCCCCCACCCAGTTCAAGGCCGCATGTACCCAGACAGAGTCATTTGCTGGTAATCCCACAGGACGCAAAGTGAGATACACCTGAGGCAACGAAACATTCGCCGTATTTTTCAGCATACGCACACCGTGAGTAGAAGCATCTGACACTTCGCCTCTGGGATTGAGTACCGCTACTTGAGGAGTAAATCCACAGGCTATCACAGCTCTGCCCGACATATTTCCATCTGTGAAAAACTGTGCATACAGAGTATCTCCGGGATTTGTCCCTCTCAGATACACTGTAAGGCGCGTAGGCGTATGATAGGAGGGTTTGTCTCGCAGACCGATACGCCATGCGATCCATACGCTATCATTTCCTTGCCGCCCAAAAGAGTCTATCCGAAAATGCACCTCCCCCGCCTTACGAAGCCAATCATCAAAGAAGTGATTGAGAATGACCCCCAAACTGTCTTCTAAGACCTTCTGCAGGCTATCCAGGGTGACCAACTTGTGTTTATACTTGGTGGTGTAAGCACGCATGCCTCGGAAATATAGACTGTCTCCAAGCTGATGACGAAGCGTATTGAGGACGGTAGCGCCTTTCTGATAAGTAGCTATGCCGTAGGTATGTTCAGGGGGTATTGCTGAAAGCGGAAAGAGCCCCTCTTCCCAGCGAAGCTCTCGGAGAGTCGTTTCCAGAAAGTCGCGTATGTAGTCGTAGTATCGTTGTTTATTGAAGAATCGCTCGTAATAGAGCGCCTCTCCCAGAGTAGCGAAGCCTTCTTTCAGAAAAATTTGAGCTTCGGAGCTGCCTGTTACTGAGTTGCCGAACCATTCATGGCACAGCTCATGTGCCCACAGCCAATCGTAGGAGGTGTTGTTGGAAATGATGATTTCAGGATATACGATGTGGGTAGAATGTTCCATGGCGAGGGAGGTTACTGCCGTGGCGACATATCCTATTCGTTCATGAGGATATGGTCCGAATTTTGTCTCCCAATCGCGCAGGAGCGTTTTGAGCCGCTGAAAGGTCACAAATACCCCCGCACTATCTGAGCGACGCACCCAGTATTGAATGGGAATAGTGTCGCCTGGCGCCCGAATAAATGTATCCGTAGCGGCGACATAGTTTCCAATAGCCACACCTGCCAAGTAGGCAGGAAGCGGATGAGTTACATGCCAGTGCCATCGTTTCCAACCTGCACCTGCGGGAGTGACACTGTCTAATAATCCATTTGCGGTACCAGCCAGTGGCTCTGGCACACGAAGGTGAAAGCGATAAAAGGCTTTATGTCCGAAAGTATCTATACAGGGATGCCAAGCTCTACCAAAGCTATGCGGTACATAGGCAAAAGATACCCCCACATTAGACACCGCATTGCTCCCCCAATAAACCCCGCCTCGTCCTGTAGGATCCAAAGCACCACCCCCACGATAGAATACCATCACCGTTTCCTGAGCCCCCAGCCCTGAGGGAAGGAAGATTTGTAGCAGAGTATCTATATACGTGAATGAAAGGGCAGTCGTGCCGACTTTGACTGAGTCAACTACATACCCTTTGAGAAGAAGGCGTAAAGTAGACGCTCCCAAAGGTTGTATAACAACTCCTGCTCTCCACTGCCACCACTGCGCGGCAAAGCTTATGGAGTCTAACCACATATCATATCCGACCACAGTAGGCGCCTGGGCATACAGAATTCCGCAAAGCAGTAATCCAACTTTATGCTTGTACTGCTTCATCCCACAAATGTAAGAATAAAGCTCTCAGCGAGTCCTCTCTGCCATAGATAGATATGTATTTTTGCAGAATGGAGCGGGCAAGGGCTGTTCTTCGGCAGTATTGGGGATATTCTGAGTTTCGCCCATTTCAGGGCGCTGCAATAGAAGCGCTTCTCTCTGGGAGAGAAGTTTTAGCCCTCTTGCCTACCGGTGGAGGTAAATCCATTTGTTATCAAGTACCCGGACTTGTTTTAGGCGGAGTAACCCTCGTGATTTCGCCTCTAATAGCGCTCATGCGCGACCAGGTAGAGGGTCTAAGGCGGCGAGGTATATCAGCAGCCGCTATAGACAGTACTATGCCCTTTTCCCTGAGAGAAAAGCTACTGACCCAAGCTGAAAATGGGCAGTTGAGCTTTCTCTACGCTGCTCCCGAACGATTGATTGCTTCCTCATTCTTAGAGAGGCTTGTACATCTGCCTATCCGATTGGTCGCAGTAGATGAAGCTCACTGCGTGAGCCAGTGGGGACATGATTTCAGGGCCTCCTATTTACGCATACGAGAGCTGCGCCCCCATCTACCCGACGCCTCATGGATAGCCTTGACCGCAACAGCTACTCCGAGAGTTCGTCAGGACATCATCCAATACGTGGGGATGAAGAATCCCGTCATCATTCAGCAATCGTTTTACCGAGAAAACTTTTACTACGCCGTCGTTCATGATATAGATAAAGACAAACGCCTCCTCCAGAGCCTCAAAAAACTGGAAGGTTCAGGCATAGTATATGTAGGGTCTAGGCGAGCAAGCGTGCAAGTGGCTGAAAAGCTTAAGCAACATGGATTTTCAGCCGCTGCCTATCATGCAGGTATGCCCAGTAGTCACCGAGCTCAGGTCCAGGAGTCGTGGATACAAGAGAAACTCAGAATCATCGTAGCTACGACAGCTTTTGGAATGGGGATAGATAAGCCCAATACACGCTTTGTGATTCACTATGACCTCTCTGCCGAACCCGAATCTTACCTGCAGGAAGTGGGAAGGGCGGGACGAGATGGAAAGTTAGCTTACGCTATTACTCTCTTTGCACCGAGAGATGCGGAGATGCTCTGGCATCGGCTCCAAGAGAAGTACCCTTCCTATGAGCTTCTCCTTCGGCTATATGAAGCCTTGCGCCAGCTTGGCTCGCCTGTGCGCCTGAGCCTATCGGACTTAGCCCAGAAAACCCAGCTAAGTCCATACGCTCTGCGTCGAGCTCTACACCTCCTCAGTCAAGAAGAGTTTTTGAGTTGGCGAGAAAGCAGTACCACACGCAGTTATTTACACAGTAGCGTTTCACCTGAAAAATGGCAAATCACCCCCTCAGAATTGGAACGCTGGATAGCCCGATTAGGTGGCGCCGCTCTTTTCTCCGAAGGCGTATATGTAGATATTGCTGACTGGGCTTTTCAGCTTAGGGTTCCCTATGCTAAACTTTACGATGCGCTTGAAGGCCTGCGGCAGCGCGGCTGGTTATCTCACGATGCGCTCATGGAAGAGGCTGGTGAGATCAGCTTACACCTTCCGCCCCCTTCCCCGACCCAGTGGCAAGCCCTCCGTCATAAGTATCAAATGCTTCAACGACAAGCCCAAGCGCGGGCCCGCTTCATGTTAGGCTACTATCAGCAGAAAGAAGTATGCCGAGCGCAGTACCTTATGCGCTACTTTGACGAAGAGATAACTCCTTGTGGGCAGTGTGATGTATGCAAAGGCTACTATGCCTCTCAGAAGCCCTCGTCTGATGAGACTGCGGCTGCGGCGGCATGGCTTTCGGAAGCGGCTCGTCTACCCCGATTTCCCCATGAAATCAAAGCCGCTCTTCAGAAGCTCTTTCCCCACAAAGGCGAAGCCCTCATAGAAAACTTCCTCGCAGAAGGCAAACTTGAAGTGCTACCAGACTGGCGTTTGCGGTGGAAAGGATAAGTGGATTGCACTCAGTCCGAGATAGGGATGAGGGCGATGCTCGCGAGGTATGAGCGCTGCAGATTTTGGGTTGGGTTTTAGTGAGGAGAGTACAAGCGCAGCCTCGGGCTGTGCAGCAGCCCTCATGACGGCTTATCTGATTTCTATCCCACTCCGTACCTTTGTTCTATGGCAAAGAAGAAAGGCAACCGCATACAGGTTGTTCTGGAATGTACCGAACACGCAGCCAGCGGCTTACCTGGAATATCGCGCTATTATACATGGAAAAACCGCAAGAATACCACAGGACGATTAGAGCTGCGAAAGTATAATCCTATTTTGCGTCGTCATACCATTCACAAAGAAGTCAAATAGCTTAGTCATATGGCAAAGAAAACTGTTGCTACCTTCCGTTCGGGAGACAAAAAGTCGGGTTTGACCCGTGTGATTTATCCTGTAAAAGATGCCAGTGGCCGGACTCGTTTCCATAAAAAGCTGATATCCTCTGACCAGCTCCAGAGCTTTTTAGCTCAGCGACAGAAGTAGAAAGGCATGCAGCTCTATGCTGTAGAAACTGGGCGCTTCGCCTTAGACGGCGGAGCGATGTTTGGTGTCGTGCCAAAGACCATATGGGAAAAGCTCATCCCCCCTGACGAACGAAATCGCATTCCCATGTCCATGCGTGCTCTCCTTATTGAAGAAGGGGACAGGCTCATTTTGGTGGATGTGGGCGTAGGGCATAAATACACCGCCAAATTCGCTGACCTGTACGCAATCGACCACCAGACCTACACCCTTTCAGACGAACTCAAAAAGCTGGGATTCTCCCCAGCGGATGTGACAGATGTGATTCTTACACACCTGCACTTTGACCATGCAGGCGGAAGCACAGAACGCTCGGGGGAAAAAATCATCCCCACTTTCCCCAACGCTCGGTATTACGTCCAGCGTAGCCACTGGGAATGGGCGCACAACCCTAATCCACGCGAACGCGCCAGCTTTTTCCCCGAGAACTATGACCCCTTAGTGGAACATGGACAACTCGTGCTGCTTGAAGGGGAACAAGAGCTTCTCCCCGGGGTATTCATCCGAGTGGTAAATGGCCATACAGAGGGGCAGCAGCTCGTGGAAGTCTCTTACAAAGGCAAAATAGTTTTGTACGCAGCGGACCTTTTCCCCACAAGTGCCCACCTCCCTCTACCCTACGTGATGGCATATGATGTGCGACCGCTCCTGACATTTCAGGAGCGAGAAGCCTATCTCCCTCGTTTGGTTCAAGAGAATATCGTGGTCTTCTACGAGCACGACCCATATGTAGAATGCACAACGGTAACTGAAAAATCCCCCGGAAAGTACGAGCGGGGCGAAGTTTTACGAATAGCCGATTTATGAGTAAAACCGACGCTATCTGGGCAGTAGAGGTTAGCCCAAGCGTTCTAAACCAGCTTGCCCAGAATACTATGGCGGAGACGCTCGGAATCGTTTTCACGGAGATTGGGAAAGACTTTATCCGAGCCCGCATGCCAGTAGATCAGCGCACACGTCAATACCTGGGTATTTTACATGGGGGGGCATCCGTCGCACTCGCTGAAACTGTGGCCAGCACCGCCTCCAACCTCGTCGTCAATCCTCAGACCCATTACTGCTTAGGCTTAGAAATCAACGCTAACCATCTGCGGTCGGTGAAAGAGGGGTACGTGTGGGCTGAGGCTCGCCCGATTCATTTGGGGCGCACCACTCATGTATGGGATATTCGCATATACGATGAAGCTACGGATAAGCTCGTGGCTATCGTGCGCCACACGGTGATAGTTCTAAATCGTCTGACAAATCCGTCGTAGAGAACACATCTTGCGCTGCACGGATTAGCCGATTTTTGTTTTGTTCATTGTATGCACAAGGTTGCCTTTATATGGGCAGCAGTTTTTGCCCTATCTCTGGTAGCGTTCAAAGAAGCTAACTCCAGTCAGCCCCCCGTTGCACACACTGGCGCTCCTGGCGAAGGAAGCTGCGCGGATTGCCATAGTGGTGCATCGCCTGCACCTACCATTACCCTTACTCAAGCGGGACAGACGCCCTCCACTTATACGCCAGGGGGACCTCCGATTACGCTGACGGTGAGCGTTTCCCATCCCACTCTCTCCCGATATGGATTTCAACTGACTGTGCTTAGCAACCAATCAGGTCAGCAGAACGTGCCCAGTCAAGGCCTCTCTACTGGCGGAGCAAACAACATAACCCTCCAAAGCAGCGGCGGACGCAAATACATCGCTCATGCTGGCGTATCCTCAAGCGGGGTATGGACATTTGAATGGACCCCGCCTGCCACTAACATCGGGGACATCACATGGTATATCGCCGCTAATGCTGTAAATCGCAATGGCACGACCAGCGGAGATGCCACGGGCACATTTAGTCTGACGCTGTCCCCTCAGCAAAGTACGAGCTTATCAGCCCTCGGTTATATTGAGGGAAGGCGGATTATTCTGCCCCAGGAGGTGAAAGAGGCGACGCTATATTCCTTAGATGGGCGAGAAATACGGCGCTTCTCTTCCGGGGGAGTTCATGAAGGAAACTGGCGACCCGGTATTTACATTTTGCGCTGGCACACAGGCGACCATGAGATAGTGCAGAAGATTTATATCTCTGAATAAACAGCTGCCAGACTCTCAGACAGAAAGACAACCTGATAGGGCTATACCCGCATGACCAGAAAAATAACTTGCGGAGGATTCTGCGCCTGACCAGTATGCGCATACAATCCAGGATAAATACGACGCCAGGGGGAGCGCCCATCTCTCCTTTACATCTTTGACGTACGACATTCCGCCTCGTAGAATCAGCCGGCGGATAGTATATTTGCTAAATGTACCTCATCCTGTCAGGTATCATTTGGGCACAATCCGCCATATGCGGAACTGACGAATACTTCCGAGAGATTTATCCTGAAAGCGAACTAAGACGCTCTCTATTGGAGTCAGTTATGCCCGTGATTGAGGCTCAGAAAAAACATAGTCAGCCAGACTGTACGCCGTCTGAATATGTGATCCCTGTGGTTTTTCATGTGATTTATTCAGGTCCGCAGGATAGCATCAGCTATTCAAGGATATGGAATCAGCTACTACGCGTGAATGAAGATTTTCGCCGCATCCCAGAAACTATGGGATTCGCCTCAGCGGGAGCGGATATGCAAATAGAGTTTTCACTCGCCACGAAAGACCCAAATGGAAATCCTACCAACGGCGTAGTTTATTGGAAGTATAACGCCCCTCCCCTAAACTGGCCTTCCCCTAACTTCTGCCGTACCACGCAGGACTTTTCCATGAAGCAGGCGACGGGCTGGCCAAGGTCTAGATACCTAAATGTGTGGATAGTTCCCAATCTATGCGTAAATGATGGAAATGGAAACTGCAGTGAATGCGGTCTCGTGGCAGGATATGCATTTTTCCCATATGTGGCAAACTCAGCTGATACGATTCGGTATGGTACCGTGATAGGTGCGCGCTATTTCTGGGGCTCTGGAAACTCGCGCAGCATTCGTACGCTTGTACATGAGTTGGGACATAATCTCAATCTATACCACCCCTTTGAAGCAGGCTGTGGTACCAGTAATTGCCAAGTCTCGGGAGATAGAGTATGCGATACACCACCTACCGCTGTATCCGAGGGGAACTTCACCGTCAGACGTCAAAACACCTGCATGAACGACAATCCCGACCTCCCGGATAATACACGCAACTACATGGACTATGTAGATGACGCAAGCATGAGCCATTTTTCCGAAGGACAGAGGGTCCGCTCGTGGAATGCTATAATGAATAACTCTTCTCTCGCTGCCCGCCTTGTCCGACCAAATGTTCCCCAACTCACTGGCACTGGCCCGTACGGCCACGTTAAAGCATATTTTACGGCTTCTCACCGAGTAGGCTGTGTGGGGCAGCCCATAAGGTTTTTCAGCTATAGTACAGGGATGCCTCATATTTATCAGTGGGACTTCGGAGGAGGAGTGGCCGATGATCCCACCTCATCATGTCCTACGGTTACTTTTCCCTCACCTGGTACTTACACAGTCATGCTGATTGTGGAAAACCTCAGCGGCCGTCGGGATACCCTCCGAAAACTCAACTATATCCAGATACAAGACACGGTTTATTCCCTCCCCTACGCAGAAGGATTTGAAGCGACCACTTTCCCTCCTAAGGATAGCTATGTCCAGAATCCAGACCAAAATCGTACTTGGGAACGCATGTACGGTAACTCTCCGCCCCGAGGGGCATATGGAAACTCTCGTACAAGTATGAGACTGCTCTTTTTCCAGTATGGATACTACTGGGAGCGCGATAGCTGGATATCGCCGCTGATAGACCTGCGGCCATATGCAAATACTAGCGATACCATTCGTATGAAGTTTTCTTGGGCTTATGCCTGCCTGACCTATTCTGGAAGTGTGGGTAGCTATACCTCTCACCTTTTGGACTATACTGACTCTCTGCGGGTGTATATCTCCACAGACTGCGGTTATACATGGACACTATTATGGGAGAGGGGAGGCGGGGATTTAGCCACGCATCCAGATAAATGCATCACCGCAATAGGAACGCCTAATCTCAGTCATCAGTTCCTCCCTACGGCGGGTGTTTGGAGCACGGATAGTTTATCTTTAGATGCTTACAGAGGACAACTCATACGAGTGCGCTTTGAAGGAGTCAGCGGCTGGGGTAATAATCTCTTTGTTGATGATATTGAGATAGACACCATTCATTCAATTGTACCCACGACCCTCCCCTTGAAGCATAACGAAATAAGAGCTCATATTGCAGAAGGCGCGTTGTATCTAAGGGCTGAGACCCCTATGGATAGAATCTCCATATCCCTATATGACCTCCATGGCAGAAGGCTATGGCAAACTGAAATTTTGCCAGTTACGACAGAAACGTATAGGATTCCTCTGCCTGCCGAGCTAAGTGAAGGCGCTTATCTGCTCCGTCTGGCTACTCCTCGTAGCCTTCACACGTTACGCTTTGCTCATATCCCCTGAGAGCAGCCTGATCCGATGATATCTGCTGTTTATGTAGCAGACGCCCCAGGAGAAGGCCCCAGAATATCCAAACTACCTGAGAAGCCTGCCACCCGTACGGTTTATCTCCTCCCATCCAATCATCCTAAGCCGACACGACTCTTCCCGTTTTTATTATATGACCCTGAAAAGTCAAAGGAGCGTCCTGATCGGTATTATGCCCCTGAGACTTTGAGCTTATGTCAGCTTCTACTGGCGTGGCGCAGCTATAAGCTCAGGCGTCTCAAACATAAGCGCTGGCGTATTACTCTACTTCAAAAAGCTCCCTCTGTGTACTACTTCGCATTTGATAAGCATAGGCGGATTATAGATTACAATCCAGCCTTAGCTATTGCGCTAAAAACCCTTGGATTACCAAAGCCCAAGCTCGGTAGGCCTGTTTTGGATATCGTTTTGCCTGAAAATAAGCAGGCTTTTTTAGAGGAGATAGAGATGGTACTTGAGGGACAAGCCATACAGCTTCAACGGGTCATAGGTTCGCGTTATGGAGAGATTCATATGCTGCCCCTATCGCAGAAGCGCCAGGTATTCGCATACTACGCATTAGACACGACAGTATATAGACGACTTTTAGAATCCTCTGTGGCCCAGCAGATGCTCCAAGAAGCCATCTTAGGAAACTTACGAGATGGCATACTTTTATTAGACTCTGATCATCACATTCTGTATGCAAACTCTGCTGCGGAACGCATCCTGAGAGAGGATGCCAAAAAGCTTCTCGGTTCTCTTTGCCCTCTATGGAATAGAGAAGGGGTATGTTTTTACAAAGATACCCCGCTCAGCATCACGAATATCCCCCTACGAGATGAAAGGCTGCTCCTCATTTTACGAGACCTCTCCGAGCTATGGGAAGCTGAAAAGGGACAAGCCTTATTCAGAAAAGTGATTGATGAGGCGCCTTTAGCCATCTTTCTCTTAGCTATCAAAGGCGCAAATGCGGTAACGATCTACCATAATCACACCCTGAGAAAGTATTTCCCTCATGAAGACTTGGAATATCCCCTTGACATACTCAAGACTTATGCCCGCCGAAAAAGTGATATAAACTATCAGAGGCTCAAAGACAGTGATGAACCATTTCAAACAACGCTATATGGAAGCCTCAAAAAAAATGGCTGGACACATCTATTAGCGATATTTTTCCCCATACGGCTTCTTCTACCCAGCGGGGAGACAGAAACTTACTGGGCTGCTGTGCTCCAAGACCAAACTGCCGTATATCAAGCCACAGAAGGCCAAAGGCGCATGGAAAGACAGCAGCATCAACTCATCTTAGAAGCTCAGGAAAAGGAGCGACAATACCTTGCTGAGGAGCTTCACGATAATCTCGGAATGTTACTCAGCGTACTCAAGATGGAACTTTCTACCATACTCCATGATACCCCTACCTCCTCCCCTCTAAAATCTAAGCTTCAAGCTCTCAGCGTACGCTTAGATGAAGTCATACAGAATGTACGGCTCACAAGTCATCAGCTTATGCCCCCCTTAGTAGAACATTTCGGGTTAGTTCCCTCCTTAGAAGGGCTGATTCGACGCATAAAAGCTACATCTAAGCTTCAAATCCACTTAGAGGTCAATGGAACAGAAACTGCGCTTCCCTTTTTGAAGGTTCTCCAAGTATATCGGATTATTCAAGAGCTTATCAATAACGCTATCCGTCACGCACAAGCTCAAAACTTATACATACAATTTACCTATAAAAAAAATCGTCTGCATATTGAAGTCAAAGACGACGGGAAAGGCTATGACCCTACCGCAGTTCAACGAGAGGGTATAGGTCTGAGAAATATAGTTGGACGCCTACAAGTCTTAGGAGCCACGTGGGAAAACTTATCCGCAATCGGGAAGGGGGCCTATTACCGAATAGAAGTGCCCTTACCGCGACAAAAGTCTTAAGTTTGTCGTGCCATGAGTTCAATACCAATTCACATTCTAGTAGTAGATGACCACCCTCTAATCACCCAGGGGATTGTAGGGCTCTTTACAGGAGTTTCAGAAGTTACCGTAAAGGCGACGGCACACAGTATCTCAGAAGCTTTGGAAGTCCTCAAAGCTCAGCATGCAGATATCCATGTGGCTCTGGTTGATATTCGCATGCAGGATGGTATGGGAATGGAGCTCGTGCGATACATGGCTCGCCATTACCCTCATATCAAGGCTATCGCACTGACGATGTATGATACCGAGGAATATCTCAAAGCGATGATCCAAGCAGGAGCCCTGGGTTATGTTCTTAAGAATACTTCACGAGAAGAGCTGATAGAAGCTATAAAGACAGTGATGGAAGGTCACTATTATTTCTCTCGAGCGACCCAGGATGTAATAGGTCAGTATATTTTACGTCAGCAAGAGAAAACTTCGCCCCGTGCTCGCTCTACTCCGGCGACGGATAGCGTTCATCTCACACCAAGAGAACGGGAAATACTTGAGCTGATTGCCCAGGAAATGACGAATACCCAAATCGCCGAAAAACTAGGCCTTTCTCCTCGGACCGTCCATACACATCGCCGCAGTCTGATGCAGAAACTTGGCGTCAAGAACTCGGCTGGCTTAGTACGCTATGCCATAGAAGTGGGGATTGTATCCCCCCGACCCCAACAATAATATACCTGCACAAGCCGCATAAGGTCCGTCAGAGAGATTAGTTTTTTTGCTCCCAACATAACATATATTTTGTTATTTTCGGGCCTCTATGCATATTGATGTGCTGACGGCAGTACCAGAGGTTTTCACTTCTCCTTTGGAAAGTTCTATTTTACGCAGGGCAAGGGAAAAACAGCTACTCAGTGTCGCCGTCCATAACCTACACCACTTCTCCCCTAATGGCCGCATAGATGATTACCCCTATGGGGGGGGCGCTGGAATGGTTATACGCGTAGATGTGGTAGTTAGAGCTTTACGGTATTTACAATCAAAGCGCAAGTATGATGAGGTTATTTATCTCACAGCGGATGGGATGCTTCTCTCCCAGAGCCTTCTCAATCAGCTTTCAATGCATCGTTCCCTTCTACTCATAGCAGGGCACTATAAAGGAATAGATGATAGGATTCGTCATTATATCAGCCGAGAAATCTCTATTGGAAACTACGTGCTCACCGGCGGAGAATTACCAGCTCTGGTGCTGATAGACGGGATTGCACGGCTCCTCCCTGGCGTTCTGTCTGACGGCATTTCTGCCTTAGAGGACTCATATCAAGATGGCCTATTAGCCCCGCCCTTATATACTCGGCCGCCTGAGTTTGAGGGACATAAAGTACCTGAGGTGCTCCTGAGTGGAGACCACAAAGCCATCTGTAAATGGCGACACCAGATGAGTTGGCAGCGAACCCTGGAGCGCAGACCCGAGCTCATTCGCGAGGATGAAGCTCCTCCCCCAGAATACGACGGAGAAAACGCAGCTCAGCGAGATAAAAGCGTGCCAGCTTCTGAGGAGGAAGGGCCTTCTTGAAACGCTCATGAAAACTGCGGCGTATGTCTAACTCTTTCTGCCAAAGACCAAGATAAACCACACTCACACTGTCCGCGTAAGCTTCAGCGGAAAGGGGGGGAATCCGATTTTGTAAGCTGTGAAGCTGATTACGCATATTCTGTCTATGTTTCTGCAGTTCTGCCTCTCGGGCATTATAGAGCGGCCAGAATACCTGAGCTTCCTCGGGCATCAGCTGCATTTCCTCAGACAAATAGGCGATACGCATGCTTTGCAAACGCTCTCGCATACGATGGGGCTGCGCAAGCAGAACTCCTAAAAGAAGTACCACTTTCCCCATACCCTTCCCCTTCATAAGTCTATCGGATAAAAATAGGCCTCCTGCATCAGAACCTCAGCTTCCGAAAACATCTCCTCCGAAGCAGATTTAGACTTCAAAAGAGAAAGTACCATCACCCATAGCCCAACCCATAGCAAACTAATAAGAACCGTCCATCTCAGACTCCGCCTGTGTTCATAATGAAATAGGCGAGCTAAAACGACATCTACACTCATTCACTACAATAAGAGCAGGAAGAGAAACGGATGGTTTAAGGATGTGGCTTTCTAATGACCCTATGCCAAGTGTTTCTGTATAGCTTCCTCTATGAGCTGTCGGCGAAAAGCAAAACTACCTTCCTCTATCCATAAGTCTGGACGATGGGAACGCCACCAGGTAAGCTGGCGGCGAGCATACTGACGATTAGCGGCAATGATCCGCTCTAATAGGTCCTGCAAAGACAGCTGCCCGCGAATCACTTGGAGACATTCCGTATAGCCAAGCGTCTGCAAGCCCGGCGCTTCTGGCGAATATCCCTTGTCTAAAATAAAAATAGTCTCCTCTAACCAGCCTTCAGCCAGTTGGCGACGAGTGCGGCTAGCGATAACCCTATGCAGTTCTGCCCTTGGTAGGCTCATAACCACCTGTATAGCCCGATAACGAGGTGTGGTATTGGCTGTCCAAAAGCTGCTCCATGGCCTACCCGTAGCCCAGAGTACCTCCACAGCACGCATGACACGCCGTGGATTGGCAAGGTCTATTTTTTCGGCTGTGGAAGGATCATTCGCTCGTAGCCAACGAGCAGCTTCTGACAAGCCTACCATGCTAAACCACGCCTGAACCCCTTCCCTAATCTCGCTTGACACCTTAGGGATAGGAGCTAAACCGTACAATAGCGCTTTCATGTAAAAGCCAGTCCCCCCTACTACTTGAACGACGGGGACATTCCACTGAGATAGGAGACCTTCCACCGCCTGTACAAAACGCCCGGCGCTGTAGAGTTCATTGGGCTCACAGATATCTATGAGAAAATGAGGAACCTCTGCTTGAAGGGCTTGCGGCACTTTGTTGGTACCGATGTCCATGTACCGGTATATCTGCCGAGAGTCTGCACTTATAATCGGCCAACCGTGTCGCTTGTAAATCTCTATGGAGATAGCTGTTTTACCAGCCCCAGTGGGACCGCTGATGAGGAGGAGAAGAGGCTTTCTCGTCACTGCAGCAAAAGCGCGTATAATATAGCCATTCGGATAGCTACGCCATGAGTAACCTGATCTAAAATTCGACTGGCACCACTGCGTATGAGGTCTGGATGCAGTTCTACGCCCCAGTTGATAGGCCCTGGATGCATGAGCACCTGTCCCTCAGAGAGATGTTCAGGTCTGACTTGATAAAAACGAGCATACTCTTCCCAAGAGGCTATGGGAGGGTGGGCTTGCCGTTCCTTCTGCATACGCAGTACGAGGAGGGCATTTGCGCCTTTTATGGCATCTTCCACTCGGTGATAGACAGGGAAGCCCAAGTTATACCACAATGGCGGTACTAAGGTCGGCGGCGCACACAGCCGCACTACAAGACCAAGTTTAGGGGCTATGTGCAAATGAGATAGCGCCACTCTACTGTGAAATAGGTCACCGATGATGGTCAGGGTCAGCCCTTCTAAGTATCCAAAGTGTTTCCGTAAAGTGTAGGTATCCAATAGGGCTTGAGTGGGATGCTCATGGGTCCCATCCCCGGCGTTGATTACGGGAGTAGGCAGATGAGCGGCGAGAAAGTGGGCCGTCCCTACCCCATGATGCCTAACAACGAAAGCATCCACCCCCATAGCAAGGATGTTTAGGGCGGTGTCTAATAAGGTTTCCCCCTTGGAAAGGCTAGAACCTGAGGCGGAAAAATTGAGCACATCGGCTCCGAGCCTTTTGGCAGCAAGCTCAAAAGAGAGCTTCGTGCGCGTGGAACTCTCAAAAAATAGCAAAGCCACAGTCTTCCCCGACAGGGCAGGAGCTTTACGAGTGGGCTGTTGTAACACTTCATAAAAGCGATCCGCCAGTTCGTATAGCTGTAGGATATCCGCAGTTGTTAGGTCCCTAATCCCTAAAAGATGTTTCATCATGTCTCTGCTCTATTCGGATAAGGGGATTTGGTTCTAAGCGAACAATCACTTTTTCCGCCGAGTGGGTATCCAGCACAAACCCCACACAATCGGGCGCTAAAGGCAGCTCTCGCATGCCGCGCCGCTCAACTAAGACGGCAAGGCGCACAGCACTCGGTCGCCCAATCTCTCGTAATGCATCCAGTGCAGCTCGCACAGTGCGTCCCGTATAGAGCACATCATCTATGAGCCATATAGATTTTCCTTCTATGGGAAATGGAAGGTGTGCCGGGTGTGGTATTCGGAGTTTCTTTGACTGATGTAAATCATCTCGCCATAAAGTGATGTCTAAGGTGCCTAAAAGAACCGCTTCACTGGTAGAGGCTTGAATATAGTTGTGAATAGCTTTGGCTACGATACTTCCTCGGGGTTCTATGCCTATCAGGGCAAAAGGCATGTGGCGTTCTATGATCTGCCGAGCCATGCGTCGTAAAGAAAGTTGAATACGCTCGCCTTCTGCGATAATCCTCTGCACTCAGCGAAGGTAGCATATGTTAGAGCTCTACCGCTCGTTCCAACCCGTATAAGCTCAAGCTGATGAGAGCTCAGCCCCCGCCTCTTCGGATAAAATCATGCCAAATGTAGCATGTAAAAATATGTGCCCAAATGGACCTGCCTCAGAAGTTTCGTCTAAGGCCTGCGATAAATGTCGCTTTGGTAATGCGCCCTTCCTCAATAGGCCATGCTACCTCTACCGATATGGGCAGACCCATCACCTGAAACACGATACCTGTACCAAAGCTGGCAATAAATGGACTCTTCAGCGCTTGAACTGAAATAACCAGAGGAGGACGAAAGATGAACTCGGCATCTATGGGATTTTTCTGGGAGAAAGGATTACCTGTGGTCCAAGTGGTGCCGATATAATAGCTGAGATACCAATCAAATCCATACACTTGACGAGAAGGGAGACGCATCTCCCGGCGCCATGCAAGCATAGGCATATGGACCTTCGCAGAACCGAGAATAAGATTCCGACCCCGCCGAGCATGATATGGAAACCCAGGCACGAACGCATATTCTGTCAGAAAGTAGCCCACGGGCTCCGTAAGCAGAGGAATCTGAGCACGGTTTTCAAATACATAGTTTATCCATTCAGGTACGCCGCCTAAGAGAAAATAACGCCCCCTTTGCCCACCAGCCACGGCTGTACCACCGAGGTGCAGGACCATGCGATTCAGAAGGGGCTGATACCGCTGGATATTGAGGTATGCCATAGGATAGCTCCACTGTCCCCGAGAGAAATAACCCTCCAAACGCAAAGCATTCTGCCAGCCTATCCAAGGAAAGCCTTCCCGTAAAGAGAGTTTGTCTTGGACTATCTGAATACCTCCCCCTAACCGCTGGGTTTGCGCAGAGAGATTTTGCTCAGTCGTACGGCTGACATGATAACGGTTAGCGTACAAACCGACAACATAACCTTCTATCGTCCAGGCAGGGCTAATCGGATAGCGTATGCCTAATTTTCCCTGCCATGTCGTGATACGGAGGGTATGATTGTATCGCCGGGCGGGGAAATAGTGGCTCTGTTTATAGAGTTGGGCAAATGGCTGGAGGCGACTCCTGTAGCGAGTATATGAGAGTACGAGTTCTGAGCTACGCAGGTCTATGTAGGGCGTCCATCTCACGCTCCATTCATGATCTCCCTGCCAATCTCTGGCGACCGCTGTGGTTTGCCATCCTAATCGCATCATAGGATGAAGCACAGGCTCCAAACGCAGTTCCCATAATCCCCAATGATAGGGAACTTTACTTATGAAGCGTGCGGTGGGGATGGGCTGAATCCGGTCTGCAGAAGGAAGCTCAAAAGTACGAGAACGCGACCTACGACGACGAGGACGAGATACCTCTTCATCAAACAGATAGAAGGGTTGGCGCCGCTGCCTGGGCGTATCAGAAGCCACCGTATCCTCAGGGAACCGGGGGATAGGCGGTGCATAAAATGCTACATACGTACCCTTGCGCTGTAATCGTAGCTGAATAACCTCCGCCGCACTTATAGGTGGAAAAATCGCACTCTGATTGAGAACATTTGAACGAGGAGCGCTGGCCAGGCGCATTTTTCCTCCCCTATATCGTAGAAAAAACACTCTCTCAGGAGAACTGCCCACCCACTGCTGGACACCTCCATAAGCCCATTCGCCTGCATAGGAGGTATCTTTGAGAAATGTCCAGGGATGGCCTCCATACATTATATCAGATACAGACGTGAGAGCGGAGTCATGTACAATCCATCCTCCATCTGTGGCGTAAAAAGAAGGGTACGACAGCGCCCTCCACTCGTTCTTTTCCAAACGAACGGGGCGTAACGGTTCCCAGAGGACCGATAGGGGAGATACCTTAGCGGTATCTGGCTGCCACATGGCATATAAGTCACTTTGCCAAATCTCAGGATACAAAAGGTCTCCTTTGGCCTGTGCGACTATGCGCAGGTTTCCCTGCGGCAAAGTGAGTGCATAGACCTTGACGCTGCCATCAGGAGATAACCCCGAGAATAAAAGAGTACTTTCCCCCTGCCAAGCTATTCCCTGTACGGCCAATAAGGGCAGAGGGAATTGCTCGTATTTGCGGGTGAGAGGACTCCATCGCCTGAGGACCACCCTATCTTTTTCGTAGGTGGTCCAAACCAGAGACTTTTGGTTAGAAAAGCTCATGCTGAGAGCAGGGTCATAATACCCACTTCGCCACTGCCAGCTCCCTGGCAGCTCATATAAATTCCCATTTAGTCGCAGATAATACTGAACTCGCTGGTCCCTGAGAGTTGCGAAGGCTCGGGTCTCCCCATCAGAAGCCACCGCAGCGGCTATAATCCCACGCCGCTCCAGTTCCTCTTCTGAACGAAGCTCTGGCCCCTTCAAAGTACCCAGAAAACTCTGCCACTTTTCCCATAGCTCCGTTTCCGACAAGTTGAGTGTGAGGTAAAGGGCTTCGCCGATACTGCGGGTTAAGCGGGTCATGTACAATAGGTCCATCGTCTTTCGCTGCCCGTATGTACGGTATATCCAGAACCATATAGACTTATAGAGGCTCTTGTAGAAAGGTGAGGGCGAGGCCCGCCGTTCAACTATTTCTACAAAAGCCTCTTCCGGAATATCCTGCAGTCGGACAAGGTCCTCCCTAGTCCAGCCCTCTCCCCAGAAATAGCCGAAGCCCCGAAGGAACCAGTCTGGCATATAAAGCAGCGCTCTATTTTGCATGCGTACCCCCTCAGAAAAGTATAACTGCTGAAGCAGTAGAACTGCTACTTCACTGCGTGTCAAGGCGGCGATTTGCGCTCTGGAGGGAAAGGGATATATAGACGCTATGGTCGGCGGTGGCATCAAGGCACCTCTATAGTCAGGCACGGGCGCCTGCGCCCAACTCTGTGGTGAAGGGTACAAACGGATTATAATTTTAGCCTGCGGCTCAAACTCCAATAAACCCACCAACTCTCTATATGCATCGGCTCCCCACTGCCCGACTTGCTCAGCCAGCCCCTCCGAGCCTTCTACATACCAAACTACTACTGGACCAACTTCTAACGCCTGCCAACTGCGCAGAGCAGGCTCATACCAGCTCTGCGCCCACAGCATTGCCAGAAAAATACCCGTTAGCCTCACCACTACCAAAATAAATCTAAAATCCATAAACAGAAGTTTCTACCTTTGCGACATGCGCCTCACTCTCGTGATGCTCCTATGCATAGGCGGGGCTTTTTCCCAGAAAAAATCCTCAAAATCTACCTCCACAACACCGACTGCCATCCCTCAGAAGATTCACGCTCAGGCAGTTCAGTATAATGATCCCATGACGCAAATTTTCGCCTTACATTGGCGGATAGCTTCGGAAGGGGATAGGTTTGGATTGCGAGATACTCTGGCTCAAGCATACTTTCAAGCTGGCATGTATCGCCAAGCTCTCGCAGTAGCCGAAGAGCTGCTTAAGGAACAGCCAAGAAATGCTGACTTAGCTGAGTTGCGGGCAGTTTCATATTTTTACTTGCAGGATGCTCGCGGCGCCCTGGATGCTTACGAAAAGCTCTACGAAATCACTCAGTCTCCCCTCCACCTATACCAGGTCATCACGCTTCAGTTCAATTTGCAGCGTTATGGAGAATGCCAGGCAAATATAGACCGTATTTTGAATATACCTGAGTCCGAAAGGCTCTCTGTACGCATCTCTACACCCGATGGTCAGACGCAAGAGGTGCCTCTCAGAGCCGCAGCGCTGAATGTTAGAGGTGTCCTCTTTCGCATCCAGAAAGAAGAGGCCCAAGCCCGAAAAGCATTTGAGGAAGCTCTCAAAATTTTCCCTAACTTTCTCTTAGCCAAAGGAAACTTAGAAGATATGTCGCGGGGAGAGCAGCAGCCTCAACCCTCCTCAAAACCGCAGGAGAAAAAATAAAGACTCGCTCATATAGCTTCTCATGACCGCATAGCAGCGGAGGTAGAATGGACTCACGGGAGCTTTGGACGTTTAGGCGTCTCCTTTTCACTTGCTCTTTCCTCTATCTGCCCCCTTTACCTTTGCAGCTGTGATAGTTATTACGGGTGCTGCAGGTTTCATAGGAAGCGCCTTAGTCGCCCACCTAAATGAACTCGGCATTACGGAGCTGACACTGGTAGATGACTTTTCCCGTCCGGAAAAGCGTCCAAATTGGCAAACAAAATCATACCGATTCCTCGTAGAACGCTCAGACTTATTTGATTGGCTATACGCATACCGTAGGGATGTACAGACTATTTTTCACCTTGGGGCACGCACTGACACAGCCCTGACGGATGAAAAAGTCTTCCACGAACTAAATCTCACCTACTCCCAAAACTTATGGCGACTCGCCTGTGAATGGGACATCAGCTTTTTCTACGCTTCCAGTGCGGCGACCTATGGTGATGGGGCATTAGGCTTTTCAGATGATGAAGAGATACTCCCCGCTCTCAAGCCCCTGAATCCATACGCTCAATCTAAGCATGCCTTTGACTTATGGGTCCGAAGTCAATCTTCTCGTCCAAGTCGCTGGGCAGGATTCAAGTTTTTCAATGTCTACGGACCTAACGAATACCACAAAGGCCGAATGGCAAGCGTCGTATGGCACGGATACAATCAAATACGCCATGAAGGGCGACTGCGACTATTTCGCTCCCATAGACCTGATTATCGGGATGGAGAACAGAAGCGGGATTTTATCTATGTGAAAGACGCCGTAAAGGTACTCGCATACGCGCATCAAGCGTCCCTGCCGTCGGGAATATACAACTTAGGTACTGGTCAAGCGCGTTCATTTTTAGACCTTGCCATGGCGCTTTTTTCAGCTATGGGGTACGAACCCAAAATAGATTTCATAGAAACGCCGGAGGCGATTCGAGCGAGCTATCAGTACTTCACTCAGGCGGAAATGTCCAAGCTGAGAGCGGCCGGTTACACGATGCCCTTTTACTCTCTGGAGGAGGGAGTAAAGGAATACGTGCAAGAATATCTCCTCCCTGAACCGCGAGTTTGGTAATATCGCTGTATATTTGCGCTCACTGGGGGGTTAGCTCAGTTGGTAGAGCGCCAGCATGGCATGCTGGAGGCCAGCGGTTCGACTCCGCTACCCTCCACGCCCGCGGGGAGTTAGCTCAGATGGTAGAGCGCCAGAATCGCACTCTGGAGGTCAGCGGTTCGAATCCGCTACTCTCCACTGACGGAGAGGTGCCGGAGTGGTCGAACGGGCACGACTGGAAATCGTGTACTCCGACAAAATCGGAGTCGGGGGTTCGAATCCCCCCCTCTCCGCTCCCCTTAAGTAAGCTCTCAAGGTCTTTTTCCTTCTATCCAGCTGCCGTATCCAGCTATATACGCCACCCAGTCATTCAGCCAGGGAGGCACTGTACTATCTCGCCGAGTATGCCAGGGGGCTTTTTCCCAGCGATATACTATAAGCTCCCCAGTAGAATTGCTCTGAACGACATGCTCTGGACCTACCGCCTGAAAAACCAGAGGAAATGGCTTCTGAGGTACCCATCTATTTGGGATCGGCGTCCATACGCTACGCCCCCACACGAGCACACTCTCAGGATAACCCACCGCCTCCAAAACGCTCGGTAAAATATCCATCTGACTCGCCAAAGTATCGGGCATCGGAAGGGTATCGCTCATCACATAGAAGCCTATCGGTATATGAAAAATTTGCGTAGAGCTATAGGATTGCTGGGAAGGTCCTGTATGGTCCGCAGTAATGACAAATAAAGTTTTCCTTGCCCAAGCGGTAGTTTCTATACGAGCAAAAAACCGTTCCAGCGCCCAATCCGTATATCTAACAGCCCGGTGGATAGGATGTGTGCCAACCGGGAAACTATCCCGAAGGTGTGGAGGAATTGCATAGGGATGGTGTGAGCTTAGAGTAAATATCGTCGCAAAAAATGGTTGCGGTAGCTGCCCTATCTTATCTGCACAGAAGTATAAAAAGGGTTCATCCCAAATTCCCCACGTGCCATCATAGTCGCGATCTGGCTCAGGATACTCGTTCCGCCCGAAATAGTACGAGAATCCCGCCTGCTTTGCATAACTGTCCAAAGCCATGGTACCATTATTTCCCCCATGGAAAAAGGCTGTTTTATATCCCCAATTTCTCAGCATCTCGGGCAGACTATGACTTATTTGGCTGACATAGGGGGTAAAAATCAAGGGTTCCTCCCCCCAGGAGGGCATAGACGATAAGATAGCGGGAATACCCTCGGCTGAACGGCTATTCGTAGCAAAGCCCCATTTGACTGAACGACCTTTTCGCAAAAGGGAGGCTAAAAATGGAGCATATCCAGCATCTATGTATTCCTGAGAGAAACTCTCTAACACTAAAATAACCACATTATAGCGAGGAGCAAAGGCTCGGTTGGGGTCTGGAAGCCAGCGTCTGGGATAAGGAGGAGTTTGAGCGGGTCGATCGGGCCATACCGGCAAAGGGGGCTGTTCTAATGCGCGGACAAAAAAGAAGGTTGTATTCAGGACGAAAGGTGTGCAAGAAGGACAGCCCTCTATGGCGGCATCTACGACCAAAAGCGGCTTTAGACGCACTCCCCCACGCGCACTCACTGCCAAAATTGCGATTGTAGGCAGCCAGCCTATCCAGCGCAAACTTCCATTAGGTAGATTTGTAAAATGAAACACCCTGATAAGCCTGTATGCCCCTCCCACCAAAGCTGCCCAGAATACAAAGCCAAGTAAAAAGTCCCGAACATACTTTCCGAGCGCTGGGAGGGTATCTCGCCAAAAAGTGAGCATCTGAAGAAGCTCTGGACCAGAGCGGCGGTGTGTATAAGGGAAAAAACCTACATCTATTACCTCTAATGCAAAGGCAGGCAATAGGGCAGCTACCCAGACCCAATGGGCAGCTTTCGGGCGGCCGATGAGCAAGCACAGCCACATAGGCAAAGACAGCCATGTAGCCGCTACCCAATCTATACCCATCCCCCTCAGCCAAATCAGAAGATAATCAGCATCTTGAGCGAGAAATTCTTTATTCCACCATAAAAATGCCCCGCGTACTATCAGCAATCCAGCAAAGATTACTCCGTGATACGCCCAGCCTTGCAGCCACACAGGGCAAATCTATATCCACCTCAATAAAACTGAGAGGGGTCCCAAAAAAGAAGCGAGGGGGTGAAACATCCCCCTCGCATAGATAAGACCTTGGTAGTGGCTTACTCCACTGCGAGACGCAGTGTCTTTACACCATACTCAGAGATTACTTGGACCTGATACAATCCAGCAGGTACATTTAGCTCTATCCGAGCAGGTAAGCTTGGAACGGCGTATGACCGAACGAGCCTTCCTTGCACATCATAAAGGCGTATTTGGGCCGCACCAGTGTAGTTAGAATTCACAAGGAATGCCTCATGGCGAGTAGGATTGGGATAGAGCACCCATTCTCCTGCTTGACTAATGCTTGCAACCGAGGTGGTAGTGATAGTGACCGTTTGTGTAAGGGTATCTGTACCACAAGGGTTGTAAGCAATCGCAGCCACGGTGTAAGTCCCTGCACTGCTGTAAGTATATGTCCCAGAAGTACCTAAGGCCGAGGGTGTAGTATTCGGATGATTGAAAAGCCACTTTACTGAGTCGGCGTTAGTGGCGATCACAGTATAGCTGATTTGGCTTCCAGAAGCTGTTACAGATAGCCCAGAAAGCGAGGGCGGAGCTGAATAAACCTTTATGGTTTTAGTGGCGGAGGTATATCCACACGCGCTACTTACTCCTAAACTTACCGTATAAACCCCAGGCTGGGTGTAGACATGAGTGACATTAGCGGAGGTATCATAAACAACAGCAGTATTGTCGCCAAAGTACCATGTCACCCCATATACATTAGCATTAGTACCAGTGCGCTGGAAAGTCACCGGTTGTCCTACACACGCACTTATGGGAGCGTTGAAGCCTGCTACAGCCCCATTAGGTTGAGCGGAAATAGTATAATAGGCGGTATCATTTCCTCCGCACCCGGTGACAATAATCATTAGATTAGTGGTGCCTGCGGGAGCTGCTATATTCAGGTTCACAAAGAAGTTATTCGAAAAGCCGCTTACATTGACAGGCTTTTGACCGATCAGGGTGCTACCGTGATAAACTTTTAGATTTTGGCCATTAAAACCAGAAACAAATATACTCACAACTCCACCAGGACATGTAGTAGATGGAGATACATTTATAGACTGGATCACCGCTTGAGCATTTGAAGGCCGGAGATTCAGCGGAACATATGATTTTACACATCCAAAGTTATATTCAACGGTTAGAGTTGTTCCTGTGCTGGGCACACTTACAGAAATAGTATCCCCAGGAAGCACATTGTTGAATAGCACTGTACCATTCGGTCCGATGTAGTCGGCACTTATCATGCCAGGTATCGGCGGCGTAACCACCTGGACAGTACCACCACCACTACATACAGCCCCCAGAATAGTAGGCGAAGGGGGAAAAATAATGCCTCCTCCAACGGTAAAGCTGATACTACCTGTGGAGTTACCACAGCTGTTTTTCAGAATAAAGTTGAGAGTGGCAGGGCCCGAAACATTAGGCGCAGGTAATACTGTATCTAAACTATACCCTCGGAATGGATTACCTGAATTCAACCACGAAGCCTGCCACATAAGGGTATCTCCCGGACCGCTCAGGCCAAAGTTATTAGGAAATATTGTGAAGGTCACATTCTGTCCAGGGCAAACGTTTGATGGGAAAGCAGAACCCAATCCCGTAGGAGAAGCTGACCCACTTCGGTTCCATGTCAGCACATCCTCTCTACTATCACATCCAATATCCTGCTTTATCTTTATAGAAATACCGCCAGAAGGTACGGTGGAGAATACATGTTGAATACTTGTAGTCCCTATGTAATCCCATGAGCTATCATTCCCAATATCCCAGCTTACCAGTCCTCTGGTCCCTGCCACATTGAGATATATAGGAGTTCCTTCGCAATATGGCTGATTATTCGGGAATATGCCCAAAGGAGCAGTCAGGCTACCAGGCCCATCAACTGTGAAAGCACCACTCGCAGTAGAGTTTCCGCAAGGATAGGTCACTGTAAGATCTACATTATAAGTTCCAGCCTGAGCGGTAGTAGGTAGCTGGAATGAGTATGGCAGGGACGATGCAGTTTGAGAAAAGCCACCGGGACCTGTTATACTCAGACTCAGGGAAGTAGAGCCTGTGATGTTCGAGAATGGGAATAGGGATACGGTGACATTACCGCCGGGACAGAAAGACGTTGAGGGACCTATCTGTATACTCAGGGGAGCTGTTGAGGGGGAGAGATTAACAGTAGTAGAAGTTGACGTTTGAGATCCACAGTAATAAGCGATAGCCTGAATAGTCCACGATGGACCGGAAGGCGCTGTGGCGGTAAATGTGAGCTGATTTCTCACAGTATCACTCGGATTAGGGCCGTACCCTACCTTGAAGCTATCAGCCCCTGTGACATTTAGAGAAAACGTCAGTGGTGTGCCAGGACATACAGTTTGTCCCATAGTTGGCGAGTTGAAAACGATGGACGGCGTAGGCCTTAGCGGCAAAGGTTTGAACAAGCCGATAGAGTCTCCGGAACTGAAATATACTTTCAAGAGCACAGCTCCGTTGAGCGCACCAGATATAAATTGTACACCTAACTTACGTACGTTCAGAATCCCATTTATTGGGAAAGAGCCGGTATGAGCGCTTGGAAACACCACATTCGCCGAGAAAATGTTCTTTAGCTCCCATCGGTAGCCGACGATGTTGGCAGCTCCCATACCAGTTGTATCTACAATCAGCCAGAATGTATCAGGGCACAAGGGTGTGAGTCCAGTGACAGGAGTCTGTCCGTTTCCTGTGGAGTCCTGATACACATTCCAGTTTATCCAGGGCGATTGGGCCCTTAGTAGGGCAAAAAGTACCCCTACTACAAGCCATGTGTGTTTGAGTGTGTTCATACTGGTAGAAGGAATGTGCAATAACCGTACCATCCTGAGTTCTCCTATGGATGAACGGAGAGATAGACAGGATATAATAGCTGTGATTACCAGCTGATTAGTTCAAATAGCAAAGATAGTACTATTTTATTTTTGGGCACAGAGAGAGACATAAGTGTAAAAACTGATATACACTTTTGAAAACTTACGACAAATACGCAGATGAGGATGAAGTAAGCTACCAGTGGAGAGCCTTTATTAGCGGAGATGCATTTTTACGATTTTGGGAGAGTAAGTGACAGTACTGATTATACTATACTACGTCTCTGACAAATCTGGCATAAAAGGTAGCTGAGCTGAATGTACTCAGCAGTATGAGACTATACTATCACCGCATAACTGCATGCATAATCTGCTCTATTATACCACATCTTTGACTTGGTATGAAACCGAAAATCGTCACATTCAGTGTAGCCCTCCTGATAGGAGTGGCCATGGGAAATGGCCTTACCATTTCCAACCTTTCCGTCAACCAGACAGCTGGTACAGTTACTTTTGATGTACAGTGGCACAATAGTTTCCGAGACGCTGAAAACTGGGATGCAGTCTGGATATTTGTCAAGTTCAGAGATTGTAGTGTGCCTAAAACAGTCCCCTTCACACATGGACTTATAAGTACGACTCTATCAGATCACACTTTTCCAGCGACCCTTCAGCCGACCTGTGCAAACGGAACGCCTAACTGTATAGACCCTGCACCAGACAATACAGGCGTGATGCTTAGGAGAACCTCCAACGGATTTGGTACTATTGGAGGTACAGTGACTCTGCGTGTCACTAACCTTCCCGCCGCGGGTAGCTATGATGTGCGAGTAATTGGAATAGAGATGGTTTTCATACCGCAGGGTAGCTTTTATGCTGGGGACGCTACGAGTAATAATAGCATCCGCACCAGCAATACGGATAATAGTCCTATTCAAATTACCAGCGAAGCCGCTCTTACTACAATCAGTTACTTGGGAGCGGGTAATTTCTCTCTAACAGCTAACTTTAGAAAAGGTTTTGCCGCATTTTACATCATGAAGTATGAAATAAGCCACGGCCAGTATGTAGATTTTCTAAATACCATCGGACAAAGCCAAGCCTCTAATCGCTTCCCCAATACAACTGTTAACCGCCACCGAGTGATGTATAATACGCTGACGACAGAGTACTATACTGATCGTCCAGACCGGGCAGTAAACTACATTAGTTGGGAAGACCTTGTAGCTTATCTGGACTGGGCAGCCCTTCGCCCTCTTACAGAGTTAGAGTATGAAAAAGCCTGCCGAGGTCCATTAGCGCCTGTACCAAATGAGTTCGCATGGGGTACAACTGCTCATACCTATGGCGTCACCCTCTCAGGCGCTGAGGATGGCACGGAAACTTTCATTACTCCGGGAGCCAACGCTCGAGCTATCGACCAGACGATCACAGGAGGGGACGGTGGCGCAGGACCATGCAGAGTAGGAATATTTGCTACGCCTTCTACAAATACTCGGGCTGCTTCGGGTGCAAGTTATTGGGGCGTAATGAATTTATCGGATAATGTTCTTGAATATTACTACGATCTAAGGGCAGGGCAGTCAGGTCGTTCACCTTCTAATGGAATTCCTTGGGGAGATGGGAACCTCAGCGCGGCTGGTGATGCCAATCAACTCAACTGGGTAACAACCTGTAATACCACAGATATTATTATGCGGGGAGTCATGCAAGCAGGCAATCCTAATTTAGGCAGGGTGAGTCACCGAGGATTTGTTGGTTATACTTGTGGGTGGTCAGACTATTATCCAGGCAGGTTCTTCACCAACGGAGGTCGCGGAGGACGCTAAAATTCGCTGGAATATGCTACGTTGGATGCTACTGGCGGGATTGCTATGGGCCCAAACAAAGTTCAAAGGAGGAGCCAATGGTGGCACGGCTTCCATTCGCATAGCTTGTACCCCAGTAGCATCAAGCTCTCAAAAGTTTCAAGGGGGAGACTACGACGGTACAGCCTTAGTCAGTACCTTTCTTACGATATGTAGTCCTCCCCCCCCTTCTACCAATAGTAAGTACACTGGCGGTTCTTATGATGGAGCGAGCATGCGTATCCTTTCATGCCCATCCAGCTCCATCACTTCACTCAAATATCAAGGCGGCATATGGGATGGAGGAGGTATAGCAACCACTTCTTGTCCTCCATCCCTTCTATTTAGTAATAAGTTCTCTGGTGACTCGGCGGATGGGGCTGGAATGGCTATAACTTACTGTATCACATCCACTATCACATCTGATAAGTTCAAAGGTGGAAGCCAAGATGGTTCTAATCTTGGTATTACTCAGTGTATTTTTGTGAGCCTTACTTCTCAAAAATTTACGGGTGGAGAATATGATGGAGCAGGTATGATAGGGACGAGTTGTGTGCCTTCTCCTGTAGCGTCACCTAAGTTTTCTGGGGGAGATTTTGACGGAGCCCATCAAGCAACTTTCAACTGCGTAGTCTCTTCGTTTGTCTCTGTAAAATTCGCTGGCGGCCCATATGACGGAGCTTCGCTTGTTTCTTTTGCCTGCCCGATTAGCAATCTGACTTCTAGTAAATTCTCAGGAGGGGTATATGACGGTAGTGTCATGGGGATTGATGCCTGTCCGACCCCATCTTTGACCTCTGGAAAATTTTCAGGTGGAAGCTATGATGGGGCTTCTCTTTTCTATCTTTCCTGTACACCGCCACTGCCACCGGCTAATAGCAAATATGCAGGTGGTCCTTTTGACGGAAATAGTCTCATTCAGTATGCCTGTCCTTCAACTTTGATTACTACCGACAAGTATCGAGGTGGTAGCTACGATGGAGAAGGCTTTGTGCAACAAGCATGCGCTATCATCACCTTCACATCCGACAAGTTTAGCGGCGGCAGCTACGACGGAGAAAGCATGGTAGCATCTTTTTGTTCTATTTCCCCTCTGACTTCTAGTAAATATGCTGGTGGAATTTACGATGGCGAAGCGATGAGTATTGTAGCATGCGCAGTGTCTCCACTTGTTTCTAATAAATATACTGGCGGCTCCTATGACGGAGAAGCTATTATTCAGATAGCATGCCCAATCACACCGCCCCTCTCCGACAAATACACAGGCGGACCATATGATGGTGAAAGTATGATAGCTCAGACATGCCCTCCTTTCGTCATAGCGGCTCTCAAATATCAAGGGGGACCTCGAGATGGCGCCGCTTTAGGACCGAATAACTACAATTGCCTTCCCCCTCTCTCCATCAGCACTCTACTTAGCTTAGACGGTGAATGGTTCACAGAAAAAACCGCCAGACTCCGTTGGGAAAGCTCCACTGAGATCGGCATAGTAGCTTACACTCTCTATCGCCTCCCCGAAGATATAAACAAAAGCCCCACAGAGGTAGCAACTATCCCAGCTCTCTATCGCGATAATGCCCCCCATTCATATGAAGTTTTAGATAAAGTTCCCTCGGCTGGCAGCTATCACTACTGGGTTGAAAGCATTGCAGACCATGGTGGCAGGCAAAGCCGATCGAATACTGTAACTCTCACCCTCCCAGAAAGTTGGAAAGCTTTAGTCTATCCTAATCCTACCGCTCATTCAATATGGGTCAAAATAGAGTCACCTCACAAAACAGAGGTAACCTTCAGCCTTTGGAACCTAGCTGGACAAGTAGTCTATCTGCATAACCATGTCGTCCCTCAGGGAGCATCCACCCATCATATCCCACTGGAACTCTTCCCGTCTGGTCTCTACCTCTTGCAAATTAGCGCCTCGCATAGCATGATCCAAACTTTCAGAATAGTCAAAATCTGACCCCCTATTCCGCCTGGGTTCATTTTATCCACCCAAATAAGGCATGATTCACTCACCATCAGGTCATCTGCTACACGCGGCGTTGAAAGAAAGTTTTATCACCTATCTGGGCAAGCAGCCATAAGCGCGTCGCTAAGAAGTTCTCTCCCTGCTCAAACCGCCGCCAGAGATTATCCACAGCAGAGGCAGAGATGCCGTAGAGCTCACTCAGGACTCGTGGAGAGGCAGCACTACGCGCCCATTCGTGTAGAGGTCCTCTAAGCCATGCCGCCAGAGGAACAGTAAAGCCCCACTTCTTTCGCTCCACGAGCGAAGAAGGTAAGTGACGTCGCAAAATACGCCTAAGCAAGGGCTTATATTGTACCACAGAGCCTTTTTCGGGAAACTTGAGTCGGTTAGGAATACACCAAGCCAGAGCTACCCATGACTTATCCAGTAAAGGTACCCGAACCTCCAAACTATGCTGCATAGAGGCGCGATCCACTTTCGTAAGTAAATCGTCAGGCAGATAATGTAAAAAGTCCCAAGCGGCTTGGGCTTCCACCGGGTCTAAGGGCAGGGAGTGTGGGGTTTTCCAGAGCGTTTGCAAGTCTGGTAAGAGTTTTTTGAGTTCCCTATGACTGAAGGCATACTGCTCCTGAGAGAAAATATGCTCTACTGCGGCTGTGGAGGGGAGTCGGACAAGTTCTCCGACTCGCTTCATCCGAGAAGTACCTACCATTTGAAAGAAGGGCGCGCTGATGCGCCAGATGGCTCGCATGCGTTTGAGACGGCGGGCCCACCGATAACGCCCATACCCCCAGAAAAGTTCATCCCCCCCATCGCCCGCCAATACCACCTTCACGGAGCGGGCCGCAAGCTGAGAAACTAAATAAGTAGGGAGCGCCGATACATCACCGAATGGCTCATCATACCATTGAGATAGCTGAGGTATAAGCCGAAGGGCATCCGAGGCAGTAAGTACTTGATATTCCAGGGGCAGGCCTAAGTGCTGAGCTACGGCTTGCGCATAAGGTAGCTCGTCGTGCGTACTTTCTGAAAAGCTAATAGTGAAAGCCTTGAGTTTATACCCTTCTACGGCAGCGGCTGCAGCTACAAGCGAGGAGTCGGTCCCACCACTCAGAAAAAGCCCCACAGGCACATCGCTCACGAGGTGGGTGCGCACAGCTCTACGTAGCTCTCCCGCTAATCGCTCTTCCGCTTCTTGTACAGAGACATTCAACTTAGGGATAGACCAGAGCCGCTCTCTGTCGTAATATACATGAGCCGTATAGCCTTTGGGCGAAACTTCCCAGACTTCGCCCGGGAGGACTTTGTAAATCTGGCTGTACCAGCTCATCGGAGCAGGGACAAAACCCAAGTGCAAAAAAGCTCCTACCGCTGCTGGCTCTGGGTTTTGGTTAGGTAACCATGCTGTCAAAACCTTAAGTTCTGAGGCAAAATATATCCCCTCAGACCGCACAGCTACCCATAAAGGCTTTATGCCGAAAGGGTCCCGAGCTAAAAGCAAAGTATCTTTATCCTCATCATATAGAGCAAAGGCAAACATTCCCTCCAACTTCTCCACGAAAGATATTCCCCATTTACGATAAGCCCAGAGGAGGACTTCTGTATCGCTGCGGGTGCGAGTTTTAAAGTTTCCAAGGCTGCGCAGCTCCTGAAAGTTATACACCTCTCCATTATAGACTATCCAGGTTCGGTCCAGCTGGAAGGGCTGATGGGCTTCCTCTGACAGGTCTAATATGCTCAGGCGAGTATGAGCAAGCCCCACATGAGAGTCGTGACTTTGCCAAATTCGTGCAGCATCCGGGCCCCGATGTCTCAGGAGCCGAAGTGCCTCATGTAGGGATGGAGGATGGGCTTTTCGCCAGAAATAGTACCCAGCTAAACCGCACACAAAAATTTATTTATCTGCCTCCCCTAACACTGGATCCACTGAGCCAATCAATAAGACCGCATCGGATACCATCGCCCCCTCCAATAGCTTTTCCAAGACCTGTATATTCGCAAAGGAAGGGGACTTGATTTTGACCCGCCACGGAATGCCCGTACCATCAGAGTATATGTAGAAACCGAGCTCACCTTTAGGCGCTTCTATAGCATGATATACTTCTGTGTCAGGTGGAGCAAGCGGACCTACATCCGTCATCATGAAATCATGAATCATACCCTCCATGGAAAAATAGACTTCATTTTTGGAAGGGTAAGCCACCTTGGCATTATCCAGACGAATCTCTCCGTTAGGCAGCTTGGCCAGACACTGCTCAACAATCCGCGCACTTTGCTCCATCTCGTCCATACGCACATGATACCGAGCGAGCATGTCCCCCTCCGACCGGATAGGTATCTCAAAGTCTATCTCCTCATATACCAGATAAGGCTCAAAGTAGCGAATATCATAGGGAACGCCGCAGGCGCGCAGATTAGGTCCTGTAAAGCCGTAGGCTATGGCGTCCTCTTTTGAGATAGCACCGATTCCCTCCACCCGCCTCAGAAATATGGGATTTTTGTCCAGTAGCTTGCGCCAACTCCTCAGCTCGGGATAAAAATCCTTGATAAAGCGGCGAATCAAATCAATGGTCTCGTCTGTGATATCATACTGAACCCCTCCGATACGGCAATGACTGACAGTAAAGCGAACGCCCGCCAGCTTATCAAAAATGGAGTATATCTTTTCCCGCTCCCGAAAGGTCCACAGAAACATAGACACCGCTCCAGCATCCATAATCATTGTACCCAGCCAGAGGAGATGTGAGGAGATACGCGCTAACTCGCAGGCGATTGTTCGGATATACTGGGCTCGGGGCGGTGCTTGAACGCCTAAGAGCTTCTCAATAGCAAGGCAAAAGGCGACATTATTAGAGTAGGGTGAAAGGTAGTCCATGCGATCAGTATAAGGCATGAACTCTTGAGGGGTTTTATACTCAGCGATTTTTTCTATGCCCCTGTGAAGGTAGCCAATATCAATGACCGCTTTGATAATCCTTTCTCCATCTAACATGAGTACCGCACGGAGCACCCCATGAGTCGCTGGATGTTGCGGTCCCATATTTAGGATGACCTTACTGGTCAGGGGGTCTGAGTCGTCTATTTCCACCAGCGTGTGCTTATCCTCTAAGCGTTTGTAAAGAGCCAGCTGATGCTTAGGGAAAAAAGTAGGCTGTACTTGCTGACTTAGGGAGGCATTTCCCATACAGCAAAGCTAAACAAAAAGGCGCCTCCATAGAGGAGATTTGGAGGAGACAATATAGTTATTTTGCCTCGTATGCAGCTTTTTCCTATTCGGCGGCGTGACTTTGGAGAGGATTTCCACTGGGGGGTGGCTGTCTCTGCTTATCAGATAGAAGGGGGATGGAATGCTGATGGTAAAGGCCCTTCCATTTGGGATGCTTTCGTCCGCAGATCAGGCAAAATAGATCGCCGAGAGACAGGCGACGTAGCGTGCGACTTTTATCACCGCTATTTGGAGGATATACAGCTTTTGAGGCAGCTATCCGTGCCTTGTTTCAGATTTTCCATTTCTTGGCCGAGACTATTGCCAGAAGGGCGGGGAAAAATCAATCCTGCAGGCATAGCGTTTTATCACCAAGTCATAGATGCTTGCCTGGCTGCGGGTATAGAGCCATGGGTGACGCTGTATCACTGGGATTTGCCATTGGCCTTAGAAGAAGCGTATGGTGGATGGACCAATCGGAAAATCATAGAGGATTTCCTCGCTTATGTAGAACTCTGTGCGAAAGAATACGGCGGAAAGGTGAAATACTGGATGGTACTGAACGAACCGATGGCTTTCACTGCGGTCGGCTACCTTTTAGGAATTCATGCGCCTGGACGCCGCGGATTGAAAAACTTTTTCCCCGCCGTACATCATGCAGCCCTGGCACAAGCGGAGGGCATCCGCCATCTCAAAGCTCTGCTTCCCAAAGCTGTAATAGGTACTACCTTTTCTACTTCGCCTACTTTTCCCTACAGGCAAAGCCACTCTAAGGATGCAGCCGCCAGCCGACGATATGATGCCGTCCTAAATAGACTCTTTGTAGAACCGCTACTGGGACGGGGTTATCCCATAGATGTTTTTCCTGAGCTGGCAGAAATAACTCGCCGCTATGCTCAACCGGGCGATGAAGAGCGTATCGTTGCCCGCCCAGATTTCATCGGCATCCAGAATTACACCCGAGAGCTTATCAAGCACCATCCTCTTGTTCCATGGATAAAAGGGCGTCCCGTCCCTCCAAAAAGGAGAGGGGCTCCTTATCAGGCTATGGGTTGGGAAATCTACCCTGAAAGTCTCTATTTGGCGCTGCGGCAGTTTTCCCAGTATGACTCTACATTACCTATCATCATCACAGAAAATGGCTTCGCTGCTGAAAATGAAACTACAGACGACCCAGCCCGTATGGAATACCTGAAAGCAGCTCTGAGACAAGTTTATCGTGCGCAACAAGAGGGAATTCTTGTGAAAGGCTACTTCATCTGGACATTTATGGACAACTTTGAGTGGGCGGAAGGGTATCGCCCGCAATTTGGCATAGTATATGTGGATAGGGCTACTCTGGAAAGACGGCCCAAAAAGTCTGCCTTATGGTATAGGGATTTTCTGCGGGGGGTAGCCGAATTGTGATTGAGATAGTGCCGGAGTGGCTAAATGCTTTTTTTGGGGGCGCCAGCGGCTTTGGCGCTGGCGCCCCCCCCCGCGCCCCGTACCACACTAACCCCACGCGCCTAAAAATGT
>JANWXY010000006.1 GCA_025057135.1 Bacteroidia bacterium
CTCGCCGTTCAGAGTAAATATATACGTCCTCAGGGTATCCCACCTTTCGTAAATATCATCGTACGCCATAGAGTACCTGACCTGAAGGCCGGAAATAGGCATAAGCTGCACCTTACTCATAGGGGCTCCCAGCTGATAGGCTTTTTCCTTAGAGATTCGGGTAACGGTAACTTGGGCAAGTAGGAAACTTCCTAAAAAAAGGCAGCTCCAGACGCTCATAATAAACGCTACCTTGCAGAAACTAAAACGCTTCATAGTCCCGACAAAAGTAACAAAAAGATAGCTTTTGAGCTCCATATCTCTCAGGCCCTGATTATCCATCCAGGCCATCTCCGAAAATACCAAAGCCCGTTTTCTTTGTAGGAGAATTTTCCATACTTTTAGCCGCTCAAAAAGCTCTGATTAGCATGCAGACCCAAACCACTTCTCTTATGATGAATAAACTTGCGCCTGCCTTCCTGGCGAAAAAGTTTTCACCCTCTATTCAAAAGCTATCCGTATGAGTGCTCCTGAAAAGCCGTATCCTGTACTCTCTTTGGCTCAGGTCCAGCAAAGGGTAGATGAATGGATTCAAACTATCGGTCATGGCTATTATAGCGTATTGACAAATACGGTCATTCTGATGGAGGAGGTCGGAGAGCTGGCTCGGCTGATGGCCCGACATTACGGCGAACAGAGTTTTAAGCCTGGTGAAAATACTTCTAAGGAAGCATTAGCTGAGGAGTTTGCAGATGTGCTATTCGTTCTGACCTGCTTAGCTAATCAAACGGGCATAGACCTTCAGCAGGCCTTTCTGCATAAACTGGAAAAAAAGACCCAACGGGATCGAGAGCGGCACGCCCAGCGCGCTTCTGAGCGCTCTCAAAAATGAAACAAAGGGCATCTTACATACTGCGACACGCTGAGCGGCTTTTTATTTTAGTCGGCATCCTGGGGTCTATATTGCGGATAAGCTTCCTGATACACTTTCCCCAAACGCATGCCGCAGAGGATTTAGATATCGCCAAGCATTTAGCGGCAGGTGAAGGGTTCAGCATCTACGACCGAGGCCCAACTACGGCTAAGGGCCCCGTTTATCCCTTCTTTTTAGCGTTCTTTATCTGGCTCGGTGCAGATGCGGATAATCTCTGGCAGGCTGCTCTTGTACAGCATCTTTTACTCTCTTGGGCACCGCTGCTCATATATCGCCTCGGCGTGTATATCGCATCACCAACTATCGGCCTCATAGCTGGATTAGCCTTTGCCCTTCATCCGTCTTTCGTTTACTATCCGAATGTTTTAGAAAACACCTCCATATTTATTTTCCTCAGCCTCCTCTGGGGGCTCGCCTTATTCAAGCTCAAAAAAAAGTTCTCATGGTATGGAGGTGCATTTCTTGGAGTCTGGTGGGGGATAATGTGGATAGAAAAGCCTGTGGCCTTTTTACCCATGGGGATAGCCCTTCTTTGGCAGCTGCAACTATCGGTACTACTTCGCCTTTTACCCTTTGCCCTGCTACCTGTAGGGGTATGGGCGCTGAGGGGATACTGGACTTTTGGCTATCCTACATGGACAAAAACTTATGCGGCGCAACACACTTTCGCTATCTCATGGCATCCCCGCTTCGCAGCCACTCCGGCTTATACCGTGTCCGACTCGCTGGCGCACTATATGGACTCTATCTTTATTCTCCCTGAGCAGGTCGGCGGTCCAGCTTTTGCAGCTCTCGGCAAGAGCATCGTGCGTCAGCAAGGGACGGCCAAACTCATCCAACGCACCCTGCTACATGCGGTCATATTCTGGTGGATACCTCCCCGCTATTGGCAGGATGATTCTTTACGCTTTTGGCTTGTAAGGAAACTCCCCGTTATTCTGATAAACTCTCTCTTCCTCGTAGGGCTATGGTACGGCCTACACAGACATAAGAAGTTAACGGGGCTCATTCTGCTCACAAGCCTACTTTTTACAATATTTTACGCTCTAAACCACGTGCTGAACATTCGCTACAGATTAGACATAGAATGGCTCCAGCTATATGTCTGCGCTATGGCAGTAGAAGGCATAGGACAATCCTTATCGGCTACCCGAGGAAAAAAACTACCAGATGAGACTTAGTCCGACATTCCAAGTGCGCCCGAAGCCGTAGAAAAATCTCGCCGTTCTTTGGTCATGAGAAGGACCATCTATGGCTGTAACGATATATCGCGTATTCAGCAAGTTGTGGATATTCCCGAAGAAGCGAACCCGAGTATCTGCGCTTATAGGCACCTCATAACCTGCGGCAAGGTCCATTAGCCCATAAGCAGGCAGCCGCCAGGGCTGAGCTCGGTCATTTTGATTGGTGCGAGACTCAGGATCAAAGGTAGCCCAGAAGCGGTCATAGTAAAAGTAACTGAGGGTAAAATAAAGGTTAGGTGTGGGCGATATTCGCAATATCCCGCCGATTTGGGTCTGGGGGGCGCTTCCGACCCGCAAACCGCCCACAAAAAGCTCCACCGTGTCGCGTATTTGCTGATTATTGTCGCGGACGATACCAAATACATCTTTCTCCCAGCGCCAATCCCCCAAACTTCCCGTAAGCGACACCCGCACCCACGGCAAAGGCTGAACCCCCATCTCGCCCTCAATACCGCGGTGCAGCGCAGAGAGTCCATTGAGACGCACCTGGGTAAAGCTCCCATCTGGTAAAGTGATATTCGGGGACATAAGAACTTTATCCTTCCATCTAATCCAGTAAGCCGAGAGCTGCGCAGAAAATACACTACTCTGCCACCGTATCCCACCATCGGCTTGAAGCACTTTTTCCACATCGTAGTTTTGAGCAATCTCATTCCCCAGGCGGTCATTGATGAAAATGAACTGGAAAAACGGTGGTCGGGTAAAGTAGCCCCCGCTCACAAATACTAAACTCTGTTCAGTCAATCGTAAGCCAACCCCTCCCTTGACCGTATAGGAGAAAATATTCACCACGGGGGAGAGCAAAGGGCTATTTTCTGGGCGATAACGGAAGTTTTCTCGTCGTTGGAAGCCCGTATTTACCGCAGCAAGCACAAGCACGGCCGAGAGCGGACCACTTTGATATTTGATTTCAGAGAAGCCGCCCAGCCAGCTTATGAAGGAGTCATAATCATAGTTGACCCTATCCCCCACTCGGGTAAGCCGGGCGTTCGGAATAGAGCGCGCAGTGTCGCGTATCACGACGCGCATAGCTTCTCCGCGGCGGACATCAAAGGTATCTATCCAGAAATCTGCTCCAAAAAGGTTTGTGACCTCTCGGTAGTGAAAAGCCACATAGTACCGCAAGTCTAAGCCAGCGTTTATCTCAATAGGGCCAAAGTGGAGATTTACAGCGGAAACGATACCGTACCAGTTATGCGAGTTCACAGAGTTTCGGTGAATGAGATTGGCTGCATAGCCGATAACGGTATCCCCACTGGCCCGAATAAAAGTATCTATACGAGAGCGATTATCGGCACGCACACGCTCCCAGTCTATCAGTCCATCAGGTCGTATTGGCAAACGGTAGGTAGATTGTCTGCGGTCCCATTCACGTCGTACAGAAAGGATACCTGAACCGCCCCCTCGCCCGAAGGATACGTAGGCAGAACTGAGAAGATTGACCTTTTCCGAAAGTGTCCAAAAATGGCTTAAGCTGATGACGGGCTTATGGTAGAAGTTTCTGAAGTTGCTATAGCGCTGCCCGTCCAGATAGCCATAATCGTAGTTATGAAAAAGGCCGCGATAAAGTGTATCTATATCCCGCTGTGTGAGATAGGTGAAGCGCTGGTAATGCCATTGGGGCGCTCCGAATGCTTGTAATAAGAGCCGGTGCTGCGTCCCGATATTTTTAGAGAGGGCCACATAATATGTCCATGTGCTAAAATCTGTCCCAGCAATGAACCCCTGTCCGACCGCTCGAGAGCCCGCCAGAGTAAGGGCCCATCCCTTTGCACTCAAGCCAGAGTGATAAGTCAATCCTATCCGGGCATGATACACATTAGAAGCCTCACTGGTGAGAACAAAACGGCGCTCTGACTGAGGGGAAATGGTACGGAGATTGAGTGTCCCGCCAATAGACGGCAAAACTATCCGGGCGTTTCCCAAGCCCTTTTGAACTTGCACTTCTTCTAAGACATCGGATAGACCCACCCAGTTAGACCAGTAAATGCGAGAGTTCTCCATATCATTTACAGGGATGCCATTAATCTGGACGGCTATATTTTCCTGCTCAAATCCTCTGATATTGATGCGAGAGTCGCCCCAGCCTCCGCCTTCTCTAGAGGCATACACTGACGGAGAGAAGCGCATCGCTTCTGTAATCTCCTGAGAACCCCGCATTTCCATGATTTGCTTAGACTCCATCCTGGTAAAGTTCAGGGGTGTCACGAGGGTATTCGCGGTAGATGCGAGTATCTGTACCTCACGCAGGGAGACACCCAGCGGAGTCAAGGAAATATCCCCACCCTTTTCCAGCTCGGTTATGGAGAGGGTTCGCTCCTCGTACCCAATATAGCTGATAGATAAACGAGCCTCTGCCGACACCTCCTTAGCTAAAACTTTCAAGGTGAAGCTCCCGTCTAAATGCGTCAGAGTACCCTTATCGGTTCCAACCAGGCGCACGGCTGCACCCGCAAGAGGTTCGCCTGATTCCTTGTCTATGACGCGCCCTCTGAGTTGCGCGCCCTCCTCCATGCGTTGTACAGTTGGAGGGCGTTCTATGGAGAAAAGGCTCCGACTTAGACGCTCCTCCTGAGCGAAAACTATTGATGCAGCTATGAGTAAAAAGCGATGCATAAATCCTCCTTCGAGCCAAATTTATGAACACGATGGTAAAGAGAATAAGAACACCTCACGAACGCCCCGCTTTTTGTCAGGTTTCCTGAGAAGAAGCAGTACCTTTGAGGACCTATGATGGGGGAAAAGAAGCCTACGCCGGATGAGCGACAGAAGCTCCTCCAAGCCACTTTACAGAAGTTAGAAAAAGAGTATGGAAAAGGCACTGTGATGAAGTTAGACGAAAAATCCGACCAAGCCATAGAGGTCATTTCCACAGGCTCTTTGGCGCTGGACGTGGCTCTGGGAGTAGGTGGGCTGCCCCGAGGACGCATCGTGGAGATATACGGTCCGGAAGCCTCAGGTAAAACAACTATAGCATTACACGTGATAGCTGAAGCCAATAAGAATGGCGGGCTCGCCGCATTTATAGATGCGGAACATGCATTTGACCCTGTATATGCCCAGAAACTCGGGATAGACACACATTCGCTGATAATCTCCCAGCCAGACTACGGGGAACAGGCACTGGAAATCGCAGACTCGCTGATTCGTTCAGGGGCTGTGGATGTAGTAGTGATAGACTCAGTTGCAGCTCTGGTCCCGAAAGCTGAGTTAGAAGGAGAAATGGGCGATGCCAAAATGGGTCTCCAAGCGCGCCTCATGTCTCAGGCTCTGCGCAAGCTCACGGCGACGATTTCCAAAACCCGTTGTATTGCTATTTTTATCAATCAGCTTCGCGAGAAAATCGGTGCTATGGCTATGTATGGTCCTTCGGAGACGACCACAGGCGGAAATGCTCTTAAGTTTTACTCCTCGGTACGCTTGGATGTGCGCCGCATCGCTGCTATCAAAGAAGGCGCCGATGTGATAGGGCATCGCGTGCGTGTCAAAGTCGTTAAGAACAAAGTCGCCCCCCCCTTCAAAATGGCAGAGTTTGACATCCTGTATGGAGAGGGCATATCCAAGATAGGCGAGATTATAGACCTCGGCGTACAGTTAGGCGTTATTCAAAAGTCAGGCTCGTGGTTCAGCTACGGAACGCAGAAACTGGCACAGGGACGCGAAAACTTGCGCATCTTTCTCCGAGACCATCCTGAGCTCAC
>JANWXY010000021.1 GCA_025057135.1 Bacteroidia bacterium
AATGACGACCTCAAGTCTTGGTATGATACCAGCGACGAATGGATATACACGCGCTCTGGCATCAAAGAAAGGCGCTGGGTGGAGGAGCCAGCCAGTACAGCTGAGCTTGGGTTATATGCGGCGCAGGAGGCTATGCGGCAAGCAGGGTGCAGCCCTCAAGACATAGACTTGATAATCTTTGCTACTCTCAGCCCAGACTTGTACTTTCCCGGTTCAGGGGTGCTTTTGCAGCATAAGCTGGGGTTGGAGACTACGCCAGCTTTGGATATTCGGCAGCAGTGTTCGGGATTCATATATGGGCTGAGTATCGCGGATCAGTTTATCCGTTCGGGGATGTATAAGCGGATTCTGCTTGTTGGCGCGGAGATCCAATCTACGTGGATAGACTATACGCCAGAGGGGCGCACTGTGGGCGTACTTTTTGGAGATGGAGCGGGAGCTGTGGTGGTAGAGGCTTCTCAGGACTCTGAGCGAGGTATTTTATCCACGCATCTGTATAGCCAGGGGGCACACGCGATGGAATTGTGTATAGCGGAACCTTCTTCGGCCTCTCGTAGCCATCGGCTTATCGGCAGCTATGGCATGCGTCCGTACATGAATGGTAAAGAGGTTTTTCGCCATGCCGTCCAACGCATGGGGGAGGCTGTGCAAGTAGCCCTTTCTACTCAGGGATGGAAGCCTGAGGAAGTAGATTTATTCGTGCTCCATCAAGCCAACATCCGAATTGTCCAAGCTGTTGCTGATTTTTTTCAGCTGCCGATTGGGAAGTTTTTCAACAATATCCATAAATACGGCAATACTACTGCCGCGAGCATTCCGATATGTCTGTATGAGGCACAGGCAGAGGGGCGGCTAAAGTCTGGCGATAAAGTCATACTTGCCGCTTTTGGCTCAGGGTTTACCTGGGGAAGTGTAGCGATGATATGGTGAGGGAATGGCTAACCATCCGCGGTGAGCGATGGATAGATACTCTGATGCTATGGATAAACGGACTTTTCTGGCTGCCCAGGCGGTGGTATGCTCAACGCTCAGGTCCTCCTAATACCGCATGGCATAAGCTTATGCAGAATCCCAGCAGGCATTGGTCCCGATGGCCTTTTTCTCTACAAGGGCGGTTTTTTCGATGGCAAGGTCATCTAATCACTGACGCGCTCGGCTTGACATGGTTTTTAGGACGGCAGCATCAGGATATGCATTCGGTATGGCTCAGTCGGATCGCTACGGGTCAAATCGGTATAGATATTGGCGCACACCGGGGCTACTGGAGTCTCTTCTATCGCTTTCAGATGCCTATGTCGGCTCGGGTCATTCTATTAGAGCCCGACCCAGAAAACTACGCTTATCTCCTTCAAAACTTGGCTGCTAATCACGCAGACTGGGGTATAGCTCTACCCGTGGCGGCGTGGAAAGCCCCAGCTCGGCTATCTCTTCGTAGGTTAGCTATGAATAGTGTGCATGACTCTTTTGGAGGAAAAGTAGAGGCGAGCGAGACTTGGGATACACTTGCGACTTCAATAGACTCCATTGTTGAGGCTCTGGCGCTGCCCACAGTAGATTGGATAAAGATAGATGTAGAAGGTGCAGAATTAGAAGTTCTGGAAGGGGCCGCTGAAACGCTGCGGCGTTTTTCTCCTACATTGTGGATAGAAATTCACGATACCTGGGAGCCTGTGAAAGGTATTTTGACCCGTTTTGCTTACGAAGTGAAAGATAGCATAGAAAAGGAAGGCACAGAAACATACAGCCGAATAGGATATATCTGGGCAGAGCGCTGCGCGAATAATGCATGAAAGCCTGCTGAAGAAGCTTCAAAGCTGGTATGAAAGAAACGGGCGCCTCCTGCCTTGGCGGGAAGGAGAAGACCCCTATCGTATTTGGGTGATAGAAACGCTTCTCCAGCAGACTCAAATAGCTCAAGTAGAAGCGAGAATAGAGCGGTTCTTTACAGCATTTCCTTCGATAGAGAGTCTCGCTTATGCGTCTTTGGAGGAGGTTCTTGCTTTATGGCAGGGACTTGGGTATTATCAGCGTGCGCACAATCTCCATCGGGCCGCTCAGAAGCTATGCGCAATCGGCGGTTTTTCTGCTATAAGGGAGTCGCCCAATCCTTTGAAGGCACTCATGAGACTGCCCGGTGTGGGACCATACACGGCGCGGGCTATATTGAGCTTTGCCGGATGGGGGCATTTTCTACCCGTGGATGGAAATATCATGCGCGTTTTGAGTCGCCTATGGGCGGAAAAAGAACGCAATCGTGAGTTTTATCAGCGCAAAGCCGATGCCTTGCCAGTAGCATGGCGTCAACGATGGGTAGCCTACGCTCTAATGGATTTAGCCCAGCTTATCTGTGTGCCTCGGCGGCCAAGATGCCTTCTTTGTCCTCTCGCTTCGGGCTGTGCAGCCTTACAAGGCGGCAATCCGAGCCTTTATCCATTACGGCTTCCCCGAAGCAAAAAGCCTGACCGATACTTTCTCGTGAGCCTATATGCAGACGTGAGGGGGGTATCGTTACTACGACGCCCCCCTCGGGGATTCTGGGGAGGATTGTGGTCCCTTCCCCTGCGAGAGCTTTCCACAAAACCTGAGATGCCCCCGGATTTCACCCATGAGCTCACGCATTTTAGGCTCTTCGGATACCTTGAGCGAATGACGCAGCCACCGGACAATACTCAGCTTATCCCTTGGGGGGCGCTACCGGCATATGCTCTGCCTGCGCCTATCTTTCGGCTACTCGTGCAGGAAGCGGAAGCTTACGGTGTGACCATCTCGGCGAACTAACGCTAAATATAGTCCGCTGGGCCACGTTGTGAGGGGTATGGCTGTCTCGCCTGCTTGCACAGTATTTTGCCACACGACTCGTCCATCTGTATCGTAGATGGAGACTTCGGCAGGCTCGCCCGCAGGTAAAGATATCCACAGTGCTTCTCTGGCAGGTACAGGATAAAAGCGTATGCCCGACACAGGGTTTTCATGGAAAAGAGCTGTCGCTGCACCATCACTGGTGTAGGAGGCTTGCCATCCTGCGCGTGTGATAGAGCTATCAGAGGTGAAAACGATAAGCATCTTACCGCTATTGGCAGTAATCGGCATTGGGAGGGAGTCGCCGGAATAGGAGCCTATAAGAGGAGCAGATGTCGTCGTACCATCGTATATCCGCACAAAGTCGTATCCTCTCTCTGTTCTGAAAGCAGAGAAGGTCAAAGTTACGTAAGTTGCCCCTACGGGCTGGATTAACCAGCGGCAATTGGTTCGGTTGGTGTAATCGCTTACCCCACTACCATCCGATATCGTGCCGGAAGGAGCTGTGATGACTGCGGTCCCACTACAATAGGGGGTGTTTAGGGTAGTATAACTTAGGTTCCAGCCTTCATCCGTTACAGACCCGTCTGTGGTGAAGTACACGGTCGCTTCGGGTACCGAGGTGGTAACCACCGGAGGTAAGTTTGACCCAGAGAAGCGTCTCACCATAACGCGCGAATTCACCTGTCCGCCATCGTAGATGGTGACAAAATCGTAGTTGGCTTCGGTTTTGAACTGGCTAAACTCTATCCGAATGCCGGTACCCTGACCAGGACGGATAATCCAGCGGCAATCTGCGTCGTTACGATAGTTATTGGAGCCGCTGCCGTCGGAGAATGTACCGCTACTTTGAGTGAGTAACTGGGTCCCTCCACATAAGGTTGGCGCTTGTACTGTATATGTAGCCTGAAAGCCTGCCGCGGTACCAGAGCCATTAGTTTTGAGCCGTACAAGCATCGCCCCCCCCGAAGAAGTGAGGTTAGGTGGCAAACTCGTACCTGAATAGGCACCTAAACGCGGGGAGCTTATAGTGGCTCCATCGTAGATAATAACGGAGTCTCCGGGGAGGAGGTTGAAGCTCTGAAAAGAAAGAGTAATGCTCGTAACTCCTGGGGGTTGAATGACCCATCGGCAATCCGCATTATCAGTGTAGTTTCCACTACCGTCAGAAATAGACCCAGAGGTGGCAGTAAGGGTAATCGTTCCACTGCAGCTGCCCGGCGCAGTACATCCAGGGGAGCTAAGAAGTCCCGCTCGATAACCTGTGGGGCTTAGGACGGCGCGCATCCGATTTTTCTGCCCCTGAGTGAACATAACAAGGCAGTGATCGTCTCCGTAGTCCATGTAGTTCATGAACATGTCGCTGGTATTTCCGCAAGAAGGGTGAGGGAAAGTAGGGCAACCGTAGTTGGGACCTTCTTGGGGAGGGGTATCGGCGACATAGTCGTCCCCACACTGGGCATCTCCCCAAATATGGCGAAGGTTTAGCCAGTGTCCAACCTCGTGGGTAGCCGTTCGTCCTTTATTGAAGGGGGCTTGGGCGCTTCCCCCTCGCCCGAAGTAGCGATAGTTGATGACTACGCCATCTTCTGCGGCAGAGCCCCCACCGGGAAACTGCGCATATCCAAGCAACCCACCCGAGAGGTTACAGACCCAAATGTTTAGGTACTGGTCTGTGGGCCAGGCATCTTTTCCGCCCCTACTTGAGTACTTCACGTCATCAGAGTAAATGTCAAATGAAGTCTTCGTCGTCTGCGTTCGGGTAATACCCGTGGTGGGGTTGCCCTGGGGGTCTCGGGTTGCCAGACAAAACTGGACTTCCACGTCCGCTGTCAAAGATGCAAATAAGGAAGGTGTATTCGCGACATCTGTATTTTGCCGGCGGAAGTCCTCATTCAGCACATCTATCTGGGACTGAACTTGAGCGTCTGAAACATTTTCTGCGCTGGTGCGGTAGACAATATGTACCACGACGGGGATAGTAATCACGCTGCCTGTTCGTAAGTGGGGTAGAGTTTGTAGCTGCTGGATATAACCTCGCGTCTGAGCTTCAACAGCTGCCATTCGCTGGGCTATAGTGGGGTCTCGTTGCATGAGATAGGCTAACCTTTCCATAGTCCCACATCGATGATGTTGTGCGTATATTAGGCTGGTCAGAATGAAGATGGAGTATCGCATACGCCAAAAATATACATTTCGGGGCATCTGAGCTTACCTTTGTGACATGTGGAAACTCGGTTGGGCGGGGCTATGGTGCTTCTTGTGGGCGCAGACAAAGCTTATATTCAGTGACTCCCTTCGTCAAGTGTATGTCTATCAGCTTCCCAATCAGCTCACCGTAATCGTCAGTCCTAACTCCTCTTCACCGCAGGCTTATGTGATTATAGCCACTCGAGCTGGTAGCAAAAATGATCCCGCTGATAACACAGGTTTAGCTCACTACTTGGAGCACATGCTTTTCAAAGGGACCGACAGGTATGGCACGAAAGATTTTGACCGAGAGAAAGTGTATTTAGATGCCATAGAGGACCTCTATGAGCGGTATAATAAGACGAAAGACTCCCTTCAGAGACTCCTCATTTACAGGCAAATAGACTCGGTCTCTCAGCTGGCGGCGCAGTGGGCTATTCCGAATGAGTATGACCGGATGGTTAGTGCAATCGGCGCACAAGGTACAAATGCTTTCACCAGCTTTGACGTGACAGCATACGTGAATGAGGTCCCAAGCCATCAGGTAGAGCAGCTTCTCCGATTGGAAGCTGAGCGATTTCGCAAGCCTGTTTTGCGACTTTTTCATACAGAGTTAGAGGCGGTTTATGAGGAGAAAAATATCGCCATAGACAATGAGTCCAGAGAGCTCTCAGAGAAAGTTCTGGCAGCTCTTTTTCCTGATCACCCCTATGGCACACAAACTACCATAGGCACCATAGAGCATCTCAAAAATCCTTCTATCAGTGCCATCAAGCGTTTCTATGATACCTACTATGTGCCTAACAACATGGCCGTCATCGTAGTAGGAGATGTTCAGCCGCAGAGCGTGGTAAAGTGGATTGAGAACTACTGGGGTGGTTTTCAGCCCAAACCTGTACCTCCATTTTCTTATCAGAAAGGGGCCCCTTCTCCTATAAAAAAACGCACATTTGTAGAGGTAGTCGGGCCCCAGTCCGCCTCCGTACAGATAGCTTTTCGTATGCCACCGGCGGATACGCGCGAGGCGAAGCTCCTGCGTGTATTAGATCAGATTCTCTCAAACCCTACCATGGGGCTTCTGGATGAATGGCTTGTTTATAGCCGAAAAGTCAAATCTGCGGGCTGCTCCCCGATGTTCCTGAGTGACCACAGCGTCCATTATTTCTACGCCGAACCCAAACCAGGACAGAGCTTAGAAGAAACGGAGAAACTGCTCTGGGAGGCTATACGGCGAATCCAGAAAGGTGATTTTGAGGAGAGCCTGATTGAAGCGGCCGTGAATGACCTTCTATTCAACGAGATGAAAAGCTGGCGTGTGAATACCTCTCGCGCTCATGCCCTCTTAGATATTTTCGTGAAGCAAAAAAGCTGGTCAGAAGCACTGCGCGAAACATCAGAGCTGCGCCGTATCTCAAAGAAAGAACTCGTTGCTTTTGCTCGAAAGTATTACGCTCGGAATCGCTGTGTAGTGGCTTACAAGCGTCAGGGAGAGCGCCCTAAACTTCCTAAGGTACCTAAGCCTCCAATCACGCCCTTATCCATAGAGCGCCGTATGGCGTCTTCTTATGCTCAGGCGTTTTTATCAGAGGCGGGAGAGCGTCCCCTACCGTCCCCAGAGTTTGTCTCTTTTGATAGTGTGCTTGAGAAAGGCGCACTTCACCAGAAGGTGCCTTTGTATGCGATACAAAATACGGATGATAGCTTATTTACTCTCATCTGGTACCTCCCCCTCGGTAGCGCACACGATAAATGGATACCCACCCTCATGTCATACTATGAGAAAGTGGGTCCGAAAGGAATGAGTGTGCGAGAGTTTCGTCGACGCCTTTTTCTATTAGGCGGGAGAGTCAGCTTCAATGCGGGGGATCGAGAGAGTTATGTCATCGTAGAGGGGCTGACGCGAAACCTTTCCGAAATAGCTGCGCTCGTAGATTCCCTTCTCAAGGTGCCCGACGCAAACGAGGAGATTTGGTCGTTTCTCCGAGCCAACATTCTCAAAAGTAGGGCGGATGCTAAAAAGAATCCTGGAGTCATTCAGAACATGCTTTCTCTATATGGGCTCTACGGAAGCGATCATCCGCGTAAGCATGCCCCTTCTGAGAGCGAATTTCAACAGATGACGGCGTCGGAGCTGGCCCGTCGTGCAGCCGAGCTTTGGAGGTATCCTTGGGAAATGTACTATGACGGACCTGGCGGGGCATCTGCAGCTTCCATTTTGGAAAGGTGCGTTCGTGTGCCTCCATCATGGCAGCCGCCCGTCGCTCCTAAGCCGTTTTCTATGCAGGAAACGCCTGATAAGGAGGTCTATTTCGTGCATTTCCCGATGGTTCGGGCGGTGCTACAATGGATACATCGCTCGGTGCCTTATCGTAGAGATTTATATCCGCTTAGTACTTACTTCACAGAATACTTCGGGGGGGGCATGTCGGCGGTAGTTTTTCAGGAAATCCGAGAGGCGAAAGGTTTAGCCTATTCAGCTCATGCCTACTTCGCCACACCTTCTCGTCCAGACCTGCATATGTACTTCGTAGGCGGTGTCAGTACTCAAGCCGATAAGCTCATAGAGGCATACGAGGCGATGGAACTGCTCATAGATAGTCTGCGGGTTATCTCTTCTCTGGCGGATGTAGCCCGTCGGTCTTTGTTATCCCAGCTTGTCAGCGAAAGGCTCAGGCATGAGCGTGTATTTTTCTCTTATTGGGATGCACGCCGTTTTGGATTAGCGCGGGAGCGCCGAGCAGACCTCTGGGAGGCTCTCCAGTACATGTCTGATAAAGACTTAGTAGACTTTCACAGGACATACCTTCAGCGCAAACCGCGCCTTTTACTCCTGATGGGGGATCAAACGCGCCTCCCTCTGGATAAGCTTCGCGCAAAAGGGCTCACTATTCGTGAAGTCAAGATAGAAGAGCTTTTCGGCTACTGAGGGGCGGATATGGCCTACCATAGCCCCGTAATCCGTGGAATATCCCATATATTCCGATATAGAACGCCCCACCGCCCCCGCCGAACCTGCTCCATCTCGCGCCGCCAAAAGTGCAAACTCACTGCCGGGTATAGATACCCATAGCGGTACGATGGGTGAGGATGGGGGCACCCGGTTTTCTGAGCCCGACACACCCGCTCCTGGACAGTGTGCGGATAACGAATAGGGAGCTGAACTATCAGCTTCTCAGCCGAAGGTAGAAGCGCGCGCAAGGTGTCTATGTGAAGTTTGCGAGCGGCTTTTCCACTGGATAGAGCTTGTAGCCAGTGGTACCGGAATTCTATGCGTAAGTGGGTCAAATTCCAGGCTGTATTCAGCTCATCATATAGCCGCTGAATATCGCCTTCCTTCGGCGCAGCTTTCGGCCATATGGGGTATTTTTGAAGGGCATCCTGCATGCCTGTCAGTGCGGGTGTAAGGTACGGGCGATATTTTGTAGGCTTTCTATAAATCTTCCATGGGGGCACAGGTAACCGGGGTTGAAAAGCCGGCAGCCAGCGCCAACCTATCTCATCTATGGCAGTCGTGGGGGTGATGTAACTGAGAATATCCTTTCCCACAAGTAGGCTGTCTTGATACCTGACGATATGTTCCCAGTGGGCTGTATCCCCTCCAAATAGCCGAATCATTCCTTCTGCTGGCGAGGGAATATAAAGCGCAGAATCGTATTCGTACTTCCAGCTCCAGCGTGCCACACTCCAATCAAATAACCAGTATCCCACATCCCATCCTGAGGAGAAGGTGAGATGCCCTTCTACTAAGTTTTCTACGGTGAGAATGTCCTCTAACCGACTGCGCAGGTAGGAAAGCAGCCAAACAGGCACGGTATTATCAAATGACACCCAGTAAGCCGTTTCAGGGTAGTACCAGACAGGGCGCCGCTGCCGTTCATTTAGAATACTTTCGTACAGGTGTGAAAAGTTTTTGCACCGATAAACAGGCGCTATGCTATCTCGTAAGCTATAACACATCACCGAATGCACACACAGCGTGATTTCTGAGGGGAGGGTACTCGGATGAAAATCTCCCACGGCGTAAGCATCAGGTGGCACTACGTGTTGTCTGGTCATCACATGGAGGCCGAGTCTTTTTGCATGAATAATAAGACTGTCTATCCAGCCTCCCCAAGATTTTCCTACAAACTCCGCGGCATTTAGGTCTACATTTATGCGAGAAATGCCCGTATTACTCAGAATGCCGAGATTTTTCCGAAGCATTTTGGCTTTGGGGCGCCACCGTGGAATGAGCTGAAATGCCCGCTGCTGCTGCATTCTGAGAGAGATATCTAATCCGACGACTACACCACGCTCCTGAGCATAGCGCACTATCCGAGAAAAGTAAGGTTGCCATCGTTCTAAATCCACGGTGCGTAGCAGGCAGAACTCAAAGTAGTTCTGCCTATTCCGTATCAGCCAATCGATATAGGCTTTTACGAGCTGCTCTCCATCAGGAAATGCTGGGTCATGTAAGGCTTCTGTAAGTTCTATGGGGTGTTGGGTGTGTAGGTGAAAGCCGCGCCACTTGAAACGGGGCGAGGCTTCCAGCGTTTGCCAGGTGCGCAAGTGCGGGGATACCACAGTCTCCTTTGGATGCACAAAAGTCAGTCCATGTTTTTCCTCTAAAAGGATATACACACCTGCCACGGCTGAGAGCGTATCTGGGGCTGTGAGGCTGGTATAGGTGGCGAAGCGTTCTATGCGGATTTTGGGAGAGTTCGGCACAATCTGTATGAGCAGAGACTCTCGGCGAGCATAGCGTGAGAGCAGGCTATCTGCATCTCTGAGCGCATGGCGTAGAGGTGGAGCGCTTTCCAGTTGGGCTTGCTCTTGATTAGAGGATCCGTGAAGTAACCACAGTTGAAGCCCAATCGTAATCCATATCATCACGGCTAAGTTATGGTCGTGGCATCTTTGTCCTCTGACGGAGTGGATGACGGAGGCGGAGGATTGTTTCTCTCATAGCTGCCCTAATCCCCGTTTTTCACATTACTTTGGCGCTGTGGAAAGGATAGATCACATCGCTTTTGTCATACCAAATCCTCAAAGCGTTCAGTTGTGGGAAAAGATTCTTGCGCAGAAGCCTTACTACGAAGAAGTTTTAGAGAGTCAAGGCGTAAAAGTGTATTCCTTTCAAATCGGTGCTGTACGGATAGAGTTAATGGAGCCTCTGTCCGAGGTCACCGCCGATAGGCAAACTCTCATTTCAGGAAGCGCTGGGGTGCATCATCTGGCATTTTACACGGAGAACATTTCAGAGCATGTCCAGAGGCTTAGAGAAATAGGTTTTGAGCCTCTTATGGATTCTCCTGTGCCCACAGGCATGGGACAAGAGGGAGTTTTGCTCAGGGGAGCGGATGGCTTACTCATAGAGCTGGTTCGTTTTTCCTAACATACACTTTACACAGCTGATGAAGATTTGCGCAGATGCGGTATCTGCTGGGGAGCTTGTTTTTGCTAAGTTGTACCCGCAGAGACCTTATCGTTATCAAGGGGAGTGATACCGTTCTCCCACTTAGTCAGGCATTTGCGGAGAGTTTTCTGAGCAAAAATGCAGATGTGTTAATCAGCGTGACAGGTGGAGGAAGTGGCGTTGGTATTGCAGCCCTCATGAATGGTGACACCGATATTGCGATGTCCTCTCGTCCTTTGAAGTTGTCCGAGCGGCTTAAGCTGTCAGAGCGCGGCAAGGTGCTAATAGAAGATACCGTCGCATGGGATGTTTTGGCTATCTGCGTCCATCCAAGCAACCCAATCCAAAAGCTGACTCGTGCTCAGCTGGCCGATATTTACACCGGCAAGGTAAAAAACTGGCGTGAGCTTGGGGGGGCTGACCTGCCTATCTTGCCATACTCTCGGGAGTCCAGTTCGGGAACCTTTGAGTTTTTTAGAGAACATATTTTGAAAGGGCAAGATTTTGCGTCTGATGTGCGTTTCATCCCTGCTACGGGCATGATGGTTCAATCTATTTCTCAGACTCCGGGGGCTATCGGTTATATTGGGATTGCTTATGTAACTCCCGCTGTCAAGGTTTTAGCTATCGCTCAGGATGGGGATACGGTCTATCGCTATCCTGCCCGTTCTCGGGTGGAGCTTCAAAACTATCCGATCGCGCGTCCGCTTTATTACTACTATGACTCCGCTCGGGCGGGCAGGGTAAGGAAGTATTTGCAGTTTGTGCATTCGGGAGAGGGGAGAGCGGTGGTACAAAAAGTCGGATATGTACCATGAGGCGAACTTTGGGGAAGCGCATCCTGCAGGCGGCTGCTCTGAGTACTTTCTTGGTGCTTTTAGGGCTTACCATCTTTCTCTTTCGGGAGGGATTGCCTGCGATTTTTGAAGCACCTTATAAAGGTACTCAGTTTGCTGTGCATCCAGAAAATCCCCTCACGACTTTGACTAGTAATCAGATTCGTTCTTTGGTGAAAAAGGAAAAAGGATGGATAAATGTGGGGGGGCCTGAGGCTCCTGTGATTGCTGTGCATTTAGCGAACATAGAGCGTTTTGTTCCTGCTGGGGCCTCGCCTGAGAGGATAAAGCGAGCCTTAGACTCTCTTGCTGAACTTAAGGGCATTTTATTTGCGTTGCCACCCTCCTTCCTACCCACCAAGACCAAGCCCTTGCAAGTAAAATGGTCGGGGTGGCGTGAGGTATTTGCCTCAGCTCAGTGGTCGCCTACTTATGAGCCTATACCTTCAGTAGGTTTTTTGCCTCTCTTGGCAGGCAGTTTGTGGGTAAGTCTCATTGGGCTTATCGTAGTAGTGCCTCTGGGCATAGCTATGGCAGTCTATGTGGTGGAGTTTTTACCTAAAAGCATGTACTATCCTGTGAAGATTTTATGGGAGCTTTTATCTGGATTGCCCTCTGTGGTGGTTGGTTTTTGGGGGCTTGTAGTCGTAGTGCCTTGGATAAAAAAAGCGTTTGGTCTTTCAGCTGGTGAGACGGCTCTGACGGCTGGACTTTTATTGGGTTGGATGACGCTGCCTTTGATGGCAAGCCTCGTGGAAGAGGCTCTGCGTTCAATCCCTCGCCTCTTGGAAGAGTCCAGCTATGGACTCGGGGCGACTCAGTGGCAGACGATTATTCGTTTGAAACTGCCGTATGTTTTACCTTCTATTGCGACTGCGACGCTGTTATCGGCTGGTCGTATTATAGGCGAGACCATGGTCGTACTGATGGTGAGTGGAAATTCACCGCTCTTGCCGCTTTCTCCCCTTCATCCTGTGCGTACTTTGCCGGCTACTATCGCTGCGGAGCTTGGAGAGGCCCCTGTAGGCAGTTATCACTACCATGTACTCTTTTTGCTGGGCATGGTATTATTCCTTTTGACTCTCGGGCTAAATCTACTCGCTTATTTCATCAGCCCACGCCATGCGAAGGTCTAAGAAGCGCTGGGGGGAAACAGCCATTACGATTTTTGTCACGGCGTTGAGCTGGGGGGCACTCGCCATGTTAGCAGCTATCGTAGGGTTTATCATTTATAAGGGCGCCACAGTAATGAGTTGGTCATTTCTTACAGAGCCTATGAAGGATGGCATGAAAAAAGGTGGAATAGCGCCTGCGATTGTGGGAAGCTTTTGGGTTACGATGGTGGCTGTATTCACAGGCGGCTTCATTGGGACTGCTGCTGGGGCCTACCTGAGCGAGTTCGCTACTGATCGCCGAGTGAAGCGCTTCATAGAGTTTCTAGTGACTACGCTATCAGGCATACCATCCGTTGTGTACGGGTTGTTTGGGCTGGCATTATTTGTAGTGGCGCTGGGGTTGGGAGCTTCTATTTTGGCAGGGGGGCTTACGCTCGCTTTACTTTCGCTTCCCTTGCTTATTCGGAATGCCCAAGAGGCTTTTTCTGCTGTACCTTCTGCCCTCAAAGAGGCCAGTCTTGGTCTCGGTGCTTCTGAGATGCAAACTTTCCTTCGTATAACTCTGCCTATCGCTTTACCGAGAGTATTGACAGGGTTAGTTTTAGCCACAGGGCGCGTCCTGGGCGAAACGGCCCCCGTCCTTTTCACTGTGGCCGCATACTACTTACCGACCTATCCTGAGAGTATATTTGAGCCGACCATGCTCTTGCCCTATCATTTGTATGTGCTCATTACCAGTGGGGTAAATGTAAAAGAGACGTATCCAGTTGCGTTTGGGACGGCTCTTACTTTGTTGCTTTTGAGTCTGGCATTTACTTTAGCTGCAGCGTATCTTCGTTATCGCCTCAAACAAAAGTATCGTGTATAAGTTAGAAGCTCGTCATATCACTGTCTGGTACGGTACTTATAAGGCATTAGACGATGTCTCCCTGTCTTTAGAGCGGAATCAAGTCCTTGCCCTCATTGGACCCTCAGGGTGTGGAAAATCCACTTTTCTCCGGCTCCTCAATCGCATGAATGATTACATAGAGGGCTTCCGCATGGAGGGGGAGTTGTTGATAGATGGCGAGAACATCTATGCTCCCGAAATAGACCCTGTATATCTGCGCCGCAGGGTGGGTATGGTTTTCCAGAAACCCACGCCTTTTCCCTTTTCTATATATGAAAATGTTGCTTATGGCCTTCGTCTGCAAAATCGGCTCAAAGAGGCTCAGATACAAGAAAGGGTAGAACAAGCGCTCCGACAGGCGGCATTATGGGATGAAGTGAAGGATAATATCAAGAAGTCCGCTCTCGCTCTATCTGGTGGGCAGCAACAGCGACTTTGTATCGCCAGGGCTTTGGCAGTGCGTCCTTCTCTTTTGCTAATGGATGAGCCGACCTCGGCGTTAGACCCGATTTCTACATCAAAGATTGAGGAATTGATTCACGAGCTGCGTCGCAGCTATACCATCGTTATCGTGACGCACAATATGCAGCAAGCTGCCCGCATTAGCGATATGACAGCGTTTTTTTACATGGGGCGGCTGATAGAGTGTGGTCGTACAAAAGACTTTTTCACTAACCCTCAGCATCCCGAGACTTTGAGGTACATAACTGGCAGATTTGGTTGATTATGAGCCTAATAGAAACGGAAATTGCTAAGCTTCGTGCCCGGGCTTATCAGGTGGTCAATCAGGTACGGCTGCAGTGGTCTCTCCTTGAAGAGGGGGTTCGGATGAAGGATTGGCCGCGGCTATTAGAAATAGAGCGGCTACGAGAGGACGCTTTGGAAGAGGATATGCGCCTGGATCGGCGATGTGCGCGCATCTTAGCTCTTCATCAGCCCGTAGCGAGTGATTTACGGTTTGTGCTGGCTACACTTCGCATGCATTTTTATCTGGATGAAATAGGGGAGCGGCTTCCGGCCGTGGGTCGCCGCCTTGCTCAGAGTATGCCTAACTTGTCTGCCTCTCAGGATATTCCCATAGAGCGTCTAGTCAGCAGCGTGCGTCGCCTCTTGGAGAGTTGTTTAGAGGCTTTCTTTCAGAGCGATACCGATAAGGCCAAGAGCATAGATAGGGAAGATGAGCTTGTAGATCGCACATACGAGGAATGTATGCGTTACATTGTGCGTGCCCTCAGCTTACCCTTGTCCGAAAAGGAGGCTACCGCTTGGCTGGAGATAGCTATTGCGACTAAAACTTTGGAGAAAATAGCTGACTACGCCATAGACATTGCGGATGCTTCTATATACTATGCGGAGGGGGTATATTACTGGCATCGGTTTGTTCGCCGGTCAAGTTCCGAACCTTAGGAGCTGATCTAAAATGGATATTTCATCCCGTTGTAGGGTGAAGTTGAGTTTGACCGGATATGGGCTCCATTCATACTGCCAGCTGTATAGGCTTCCCAGCTCTTGGAAAATAAGTTCTGCGAAATCTTTTAGGGTCGTGAAATCGGCTTCTGTGTACAAGTACTCCAAAAAGGGTTTCCATTCATAGAAAAAGGGGGCCTTACCGTACAAGGTCAGTAGGGAGCGCCAGTGGTACAACCGCCAGCGTTTATCTGAGGGCCATGTAGCTGTATGTGGGGTATTTTTCGTCGCATGTATGATTGGTATGCTGAGCCAACGTTCATCAGCGATGCGATAACGGGTATAATAACTCCCCTTGGGAAGGCGAGCGGGATAAGCTATCAAGAAAGTGCGCAGCCTGTGAGCCCGTTCTACCCATGAAACTGGCGGCCAGATATAAGCAGGTAAAGCTTCCACAAATGACAATCTTAGGTCATCTGTGCGGATGTATGATATAGCCTTTTCCGAGGGATTTGCTTTATAGCCGGCATACAGGCCTTAGCGAAACACTATTAGATGCCGTCCGAAGTAGGCTTTGAGCTTCTTTCGCTCTGGTTCTCTCAGGAGAAATTTGCCCGGGAGAATTTGTGTATATTGCAGTATGGCAAACATTCCGAGACTCTGGCTGTGTGCAGCTGTGCTATGGGCTCAACAACCGAATGGGATTCTGGACACGATCACCGATCTCGTCTCGCATCGGGAGTATTTCGTGCGTATGCGTGATAGCGTGCCTTTGGCGACGAGTGTAAGCCTGCCTATTTTTTCGGATACTGCTCAGATAGATATCAATCTAAACTCTATCATCCCTGGTTTGGGGCAGAGACGCCTGAGATTTGCTTATCCTGGGACGCAGTATTTTGTCTATCCCGACCAGCCCGACCCTTACGCTTTACCTGTAATGTTTACCCGCACTCCCTACAATAAAGGTACGGCTGACCTTAGCAAAGGATATGCGTTTTTTGGTTATGCGGGCATAGAGCAAGATATGCGGGGGCGTTATCGTTCGTGGGGGGTATATCTTCCGATGTATAGCGATAGTTGGGAAAAAACGGCTTATCTTCAGCACTTGGGTTCTAATGTTGGCCACCCTCTGGATATTACTCCAACGAAGGAGGCCAACTTGCACGAGGATGGTTGGGATACCTACCGATGGATTTTGGATAGCCTGAAATATGACTCTGATAGGAACGGCACACTGGATGCCCCTCGCTGCAACGGGAAAATAGGCATGTTTGGAGCATCCGCTCTCGGAAATACGCAATATCAGCTTGCTGCTGCCCATCCCATAGACCCTAATCTACCAGGGCTCAAATGCCTCATGCCTATTGTAGCTTCGGGGGAGTTTTATCACAGTGCTGGGCATCATAACGGAGTTTTTCGTGAGCGCCTCATAGATGGTTGGTTGCGTGGGCAAGTGGAGTTTTATGGTGGCTGGACATCCGGACCCGCTGATCCTCATGACTCCATTCATACGATTGCCGATTATGGTCCGATGGTATACAATCCTTTTCATGCCGCAGAATACTGCATAGACTTCTGGACTACTTTCAACAGAGCTCACTATCCTAATTCTCCCTCTCGGGCGGTGATGGATATCAGTCATGCGCGTCTTGATGCTAATGGGAATGCTCAATGGAGAGGTTCCAGGAGCCGTTACGAAAACATACAAGTGCCCGCGTACAATCTCACGGGATGGTGGGATATTTTCATAGACGGCCAAATCCAAACATGGCAATATCTCATGCGACATAGCCAGCCTGGCATACGGAAGTTTCAGAAGATTGTGATAGGGCCGTGGGCGCATCAGACTATCGGTACCCGCAGTACGGGCGATGTAAGAATTCAACCTGACGGTAGAGATCATCGTTATCCTCCGAATGTTATATCTGATTTCAATGTGCCTGATGTATCAGAACTCCGTCCCGAGCTATTTTCACAGCTTGCCAAGTCGGAAGTCGTCGGATGGTTTCGTTACTTTTTAGGTACGCCCACCTTCCAGCTTCCGCCTGACACGGCATGGCAGATACTACCTGGAAGTGTATTAGGTGATGTGTATGTAAGGATTCCGGCGGATACTTTTCGTGCAAGCTTTTATGAGTTTCTGAACTTTCTGAACGGTACGGGACCTTTGACTAATTTTCCTATTGAGTTCAAGATCGGGGCAAATGGTACTCCGCAAGCTACTAGCATTACTATCCCGGCTACAGGGCAGTCTCTTTTCGGCGATACTACCGGCGCAGTGATTACACCGCCGACCTATGAGTTTGATGCCACGCAGCCAAATGGGCGTCCGAATGTGCGTTTCTATGTAGTAGGTCCAGTAGCTGATAGCATCAATGCTCATGTCGGTAACTACTGGTATAGCTCAGATACTTTTCCGTTACCCAATCTACCCCGTTTGCGTCTCTATCTCCATGGAGATGGAAGCTTATCTGAGCATCCGCCGCAAGCGCCAGAACCGCCCCGTGCTTTCGTGGCTGATCCAGATGACCCCGTGCCGACACACGGAGGACCAAACATGATAGTTTATACTCCGGATAGAAGCCGCCTAAGCCAAGGTCAGATGGACTTCAACGATCCACTTTACCGCGGTATGGTCTTAGATCGTCCTGCTCGTTATGCGGTAAATGGACGCTACTACTCTGATCTCATCACCTATGAGTCTGATTTCGTTCCAGAGTCTCTTTGCATCGCAGGATTTCCCATTGCTCAGCTCTATTTAGCGCTCAAGCCTCTTTGGGGGGCATTTTCGGACTCTGCTAATGGCGACGTAGTCGTCCGAGTACTGGATGTATATCCTGATGGGCGGGAGTATTATGTATTTGAGGGGGCGTGCAATGCTCGCGCCAGAGAATATGCCGAAAGCTGGGCTGATGGTCAAGAAGATACCTCCAAGCCTTGGTACAATCTCGTCTCCGATAGTGTGTATAAATGGCGCTTTAGGATGTTGCCAATCGCTTATTGCTGGGGTAAAGGCCACCGGATCAAAGTCTTGGTCAGTGCCACCAACTACCCGCGATACCAGCCCTGTCCCAATGTACCGCTTATGCCCGGGGAGTTTTTCCGTCGACGCCCCTTTGACAATAGAACTTACACTTTCCATGGCGTGCCGATGAACGCTCGACGCAACCTTCAAACCCTCTTTTCCGCTCCGGATAAGCCCTCTTACATAGAGCTTCCAGTTTTAGGGGGAAGGTTTGTTTCAAGTCTCCCCCAAAACTACGAAGGCAGACTTACCACCACCACTATTTATCCTAACCCCACGCAAGACCGCGCAGTAGTGGAGGTCAGTAGTACTGGCGCGCACACTGTTGAAGTCTATACTTTGACTGGCGAGAGGATATTTAGAGCAGATTTCACTCAGCGGTTATCGCTGCCTGTATCAGATTGGCAGTCGGGGATGTACCTTGTGCGAGTATTGTCTGACCAAGGGGGCATTATCGGAACCCACAAGCTGGTTCGCTATTGAGTCTGGGGTGGAGTGATGTGGAGGATGATTGGGGTTGAGGGGTTTTTGGGGCGCCAGCGCCTTTGGCGCTGGCGCCCAGTATGCATAGACATAGACCGCGCTTAGCTTCATCCCTCGGTGTTCTCTAAGGTTGTACCTTTGTCTAAGATTGGACCCCGTACCACTTGCTGTACAACTCAGCGCATTTCTCATAGCTTCAGGATTGTTTTCTGGATACGAGACTGCCTTCTTTTCTTTGACAACTGCGGAAATTCTGAGCCTCCAACGCCAACTCTCCCGCCATCCATGGACATATTGGCTTCGATATTTTTCAGAAAATCCGCAGATTCTTCTGAGTACTTTGTTGATAGGTAACACGCTGGTCAACCTTAGCTTCACTTTATTCCTCCTCAATGTTGCGCATCCATATGGACCACTGGCCGAAGCTTTAGCCAGCTTTCTGGCGCTGGCGATGATTGTACTTTTTGGAGAGATACTTCCGAAAACCTTGGCTATCGGTTTCCCGAGGTTTTTCCTTCGTGTAGGAACGCCTGTCATCCAGCTCGCTTTCTGGCTGATATACCCGCTCAGCCAGGGATTAGATAAGCTGCGAGCATGGATAGAAGCGCAGTGGCAGCCGCTCACCTCACCAGAAAGGTTATCTCAGCTTGTGGAAAGCCTGCCTAATGAAGTTTCACCGCCCGTTGAGAAAAAGGTTTTGAAAAATATCCTCCTACTGCGCCAGCTTCCGGTGAAATCTTTCATGCTCTCTCGGATGGATATGAGGTCTGTCTCAGCAGAGCTTTCTTGGCCTGAGCTGAAAAAGACCTTCTCTGAAATACCTTACATCCGCATCCCTGTCTATCGCGGTTCTCGAGACGAAGTTATCGGGATATTACTTCTCAAGGACCTTTTGCCCCACTGGGATAAGGAGGAGTTTTCAAACTGGCATGATTTGATTCGTCCAGCGTACTTTGTCCCCGAAACAAAAAATGCTTACGAGCTCCTCATGGAGCTGAAAAACCTACATCAGCAGGTGGCTATCGTAGTGGATGAATTTGGTAGCGTGGCTGGTATTATTTCTCTTCAAAGGCTATTGGAGGTGGTTTTTGGGTATGGGGAAGAGGAAGTCCGTACGATAGGAGCTCTGTATGAGACCAACTCTGATGGTTCAGTATGCTTCAAGGCGCAGGTACCACTGGTGGTAGTGCAAGAACTGCTCGGTTTGCCGGCAGACTTTTTTACTCAGGAAGAGGCGCGTACAGCCGAAAACCTCGCAGAATTTCTACTCTCCTTAGCCGAAAAAATCCCTCAAAAAGGGGAGGTGCTGACCTATCAGAACTACGCATTTGAAGTGGTGGAGGGTAGCGCGCATCGGATTGATAAAGTACGAGCTTACCGAGTTTCAGAATCTCATGACAATCACACAGACTCATGATTGATTCACACTCCAATGACTATATGAAGGTCGGTTTGCATGTTTTTTTCATAGCTTTAGGCATAATCGGCTGTGAGACAACTAAACTACCTCGTCCGAAAGCATATCCGCGTGTAGAACTGCCTGATACTGGCGTGTATGATACTTTGGATTGTGCGGTGTGTCCAATGCGTTTCGCTTATCCTACCTACGCTAAGCTCCATTATGTGCCCAAGGACTCCTGCTGGTTTGATCTCTATTTTCCAGAATTAGACGCATACTGGCACATTACGGCTCATGATCTTCAAAAGCTAGACAAGACCCCTCAAAAAGCCTTAGAGATTTATCGTCGGCTAATATACAAGCATGCCATCCGAGCGACGGATATTATAGAAAAGTCTATTCGCGGCCCGGCTGGGAAAGGCTTTTTTTATGAGATTTATGGCGATGCCCCGACTCATGCCTTACTATTTTATACTGACTCCGTTCGGTATGCCCTAATGATAGCTTCTTACTTTAAAGTCGCTGGCGCAGAAGATTCGCTGGCTCCCATTATAGACCGTATGAAGCATGAACTCAGACGAATTTACCCCAGCATCACATGGCGCCCCGTGCAATTGACACCCACGCGCACCTGTTTCTGAGGGAGTTTGTGGGAGATTTGGCCGCTGTCACTCATCGGGCCAAAGGTATTTGTGAAGCCGTTCTTTTACCCAACTTAGACTCCCGTACGCTACCCGAGGTCAAAGTACTAATGCAGGAAGAGCCACAGTTTTATTATGGCATGATAGGCTTACATCCCAGCTATGTAAAGGCAGATTTTCAGCAGGAGCTTCGCTTCATAGAGGCTGAGTTAGATAAGCACCGATGGATTGGGATAGGCGAAGTCGGGATTGATCTATTCCACGATAGCTCTACTTACGACTGGCAAGCTGAAGCTCTCAACATTCAAGCCCAGTGGGCTCAAAGGCTCAAGTTACCCCTATCCATACATTTTCGCAAAGCTCTTATGGAAACTTTGTCCTTACTCCACCCTTATGAGGTGAGAGGAGTTTTTCACTGCTTTACAGGTTCTTATGAAGAAGGCAAACGCATCATAGATGCAGGGTTTCATTTGGGCATAGGCGGGGTTCTGACTTATAAGAATGCGGCTCCCTTGCGCGAAGCGATCCAGAAGCTGCCCTTGGAGTTTATAGTTTTGGAGACAGACAGCCCATACCTCGCCCCTGTGCCCATGAGAGGTAAACGGAACGAGAGCAGTTTTATCTCATATATCGCGCGGGCTCTGGCTGAGCTCAAGGGACTACCAGTAGAAGCTGTGATTGAAACGACTACGGCAACGGCACGGAGATTATTTGACTTAGCTTAGTTCCCATTTGCGCAAGGGTACAAAGCGAAAATGTCCTTTTTTCTCGGCGGAGACCTTGTCCCCGACTTTTTGATATCGCATCATGGTCTGATAGGAGGAAGCTCCTACGGGTGCGACGAGAATGCCTCCCTCCTTAAGCTGCTGAAAAAGAGGTTCAGGGACCTCCTCAGTACCGGCTGTCAGTAATATCCTATCAAATGGAGCATAAGTAGGCCACCCGAAGCGTCCATCCCCCCACCTTAGCTGTGGATAGTAACCCAGAGCATTTAGGATACTCTTTGCGCGTTCATACAAGGCCCTTTCTAACTCTACGGAATACACCTCGGCCCCCATAGCGCACAGAATGGCTGTCTGATACCCCGAGCCCGTACCTATTTCTAAAACCTTGAGACCAGGATGGATATCCAGTAGCTCTGTCTGGAAAGCGACCGTATAAGGCTGACTGATAGTCTGGTCTGCCATAAGGGGGAGAGCTTTATCTTCATATGCGTGTTCTCTTAGGGCTGTATCTACGAAAAGGTGCCTTGGTACTGTACCAATAGCATGCAGAACTAAGGGGTTAGATATACCCTTAGAGCGGAGCTGTTCTGTGAGGCGCTTCCGGAGTCCTTGGTACCGAGGGGGATCTTGCACTCAGTAGTAGCTCGTGTAAGAGGTCTTAGACTTGTTTTTTGAGGATTTATCCGATTTGATGCTGGCTGACTGGAAAAAGTATATCCCCGCCTGGAGCATATGAACATCGCTTGGTCCCCTATTTCGGCTCCATAAAGGGGAGAGATTGTAGGTGGCAAAAAGTCCTATCCCCCGATAGCCAAGGCGAGCTCCGACTCCATACTGCAGCCCATCTGTATGATATAACCGATTGCCATAACTCACGAAACGAGCTTGGTCGTTATCTTCTCGGTATTTGCGCTTATGCTTGACCCACAGAAGGGCTTCTCCATATCCAAAGATGGCAAAGTTAAATCTGCGCTTCAAAATCCCAATCTCTAAGGGTATTCGCAGATAACCAAGCTGAAACTTGCTTTTGGCTCGTACATCGTCGGGGAGAGAGTCTACGATATAGCCAACTTGCTCATTAGAGAGTCGGAAGAGCGTTACGGGTTTCTCGAATCGCACCTCTCTGATTGCGATTCCCCCACCCATTCCGATATAGAAGCTTCCCATGCGGAGAGCAGGTAGCCAGCTTATGTTTAGTTTGATAGAACCTAAACCTTCCACAGAACCGCGCAGAGTGTCTGGTGCTCCCATAAAGTGGTTATAGGCGATTTCCTGATGCGATAGCACTCGCCAACGGTTAGGCTTCGGAGCCGGGGCGATTTCAGGTTGTTCTTCTGTCTCTTGGGCGTTTAGGATGAGAATGCTCACAAGCATTCCTAAGCATAGGGTACGCATGAGACAAATATATGTAGAAGAGACCGAAGAGGCCCTCAGAGCACTATCGTACAACTATGAATGCGCCCCAATAGTAGGGCTCTGGATAGCTATTTCGGAAGCGATCGCTGGCCTTTTTGAATGCCATATCTACGAGGGAATCTTCTAACTCATTTGAAGGTGATTCTCGTTGGCGACGCCTCCTTTTTGAGCTAATCGGCTTAGTGATGGCTACCCATTCTTGATAGAAAAGCTTCATGAGCTCTTGGGTAGCGGCATCGTCTATTTGCCATAATGTAGCGACTACGCGTTGCGCTCCTGCTTCTAAAAAGGCGCGCTGGAGTCCATACAAACCTTCGCCCGTAATGTCGCCTAATCCAGTTTCACATGCGGAGAGTACGACCACCTCAGTGCCAATGAGATTCATACTTGCAGCTTCTCTGGCGGTAAGGTATCCATCGTCAGAGCCTGGTGGTGGGTATAAACTATCCCATACAGCTGCGCCTGCAAAAAGCATTCCTGAGCGCAACATCGCCGAGCCCGTTCCTTCTTGAAAATAGCCGTGAGTGGCTATATGGAGTATTTGCGGCCCTAAAAGTGATTTGACAAATTCCTCTGTAGCCGAGTCGCCGATTACAGGACGGATATTCAGGAGCTGGGCAATCTCCCGAGCTTCTTGTTCAGCGCCCGGCAGAGGCGTAATAGCCATTCCAAGGAGACGATGACTACGCACCTTTCCGCCCGATATGGGGGCAGGGACCCGATCAAAAGCAGGATTACCTATAACGATTGGCTTATTTTGCGGCTTCGTGCGAAGACGCTTTAGAATCAGTCTCCGAGAGCTTGCAGTATATCTCACATCGTATCGGTCCGCGATGAACTTTTTTCCGTCATAAAGCGCTCCTATATTTATGCGGTAATATATTCCATCAGGGGAAAAGTACAGACGCTTGACCTTTTTGGGAATGAGACTATCTATGAAGCTCCACAGAGTACTGTATGCCATGCTATTTAGCTGGGTACCCGGGGAGCGTAGGATTTCAAATATCGTCTGAGCCTGAGCTTCCCATGCTGGGCTCACAGTATGGGTGTGGAGCTGTAAGGCATGCTTCTTTTTATGCCGCGTCAGTAGGTAAAAGTTGTATCGGACCGTCTCTTCCTCTTGTACGCGCACAACTTCGATGATGGCTTCGTCCTCTTTGAGGGGAGGGTCAGGTTCTGAGAAGGGATCGGGTAGAAATGATCGTACTTCTGGCAAAAGCTTCATTAGGTCCTGCTCAGCCGCAAGGATAAGACGCCATAGAGAGTCAGCTTCTTTCTGCCTACCTTCCATCGCGGCGACAGCATGCATGCTCATCCATCTGCGCCAATCTTTTACCAGCATTCTCACTGAGGTATCTGCACTGGCTTCTGCCAGGTGCTTGAGTCCCTCACTGGAAGTTAGAATCAGCCCTTTCATACTGCGGGCGACACGATAGCCCAACTGTATCAGAGAGGGACTCTGTGCGCCGCGTTTGGCTACATATTTTTGAAGGTCGGAATAGCGGGCAGACAGCTTAGTCACTAAAAATCTTTCTTGAATGTATGAGGGCAAGCTTATGAATTCTTGACGAATATATCTGAATGTTCTGTCAAAGACTACGCGCCATAGAGAGTCGGACTGAGTATAATTCCCCGTTTTCTCATATAGGTTTATAATCCCGTGCAAAGTAGAAGTGTAGAGCGGATGATGTTCGGGGAGAGCTTGGGCCTGAGTGCGAAGGGTATTTTGATATAAAGATTCGGCTTCCTGATAGCGTCCTTGCTTTTTCAGTGTAGAGGCTAAAAGAGACATCGTGGCTAAGTAGTCTGGATGGGTTTCCCCGAGCATGTGAAGCTGCAGATTGCCGATTTGCCTGCAAAGCGACTCAGCCTCGGTATATCTCTGCTGCTTCTCTAAGAGCAGAGCGAGGTTGTGAAGGACGATGAGGCGATCGGGGTGATTTTCTCCTAATACTCGCGCTCTAAGCCCTGCTACGTACTTGTACAGGGACTCAGCTTGCTGATATTTGTTCTGAATATCAAGTACGAAAGCCCAGTTGTGGATTGTCGTGAGATAGGCGGGATGCTCTTCGCCGAATGTTTCAAGTTGGCGTTTGGCTATGTCGTGGTAGAGCATCTCTGCCTCCACATAGCGTCCCTGCCTTTCATAGACAACAGCTAAGTTATTCAGCCTTCCGAGGTAAGAGGGATGATGCTCTCCAAGTAGTTCTACCAATGTACCGCATACCTTTCTAAGGAGGGCTTCTGCTTCGCCATACCTTCCTTGATTGGTATAGTTAGAGGCGAGGTAGTTCAGAGTATTGAGATAGCTGATATTTTCTTCTCCCATGATTTGAGCTTGTAGGGGGGCGATTTGTCTGAGTAGAGCTTCGGATTCGGCGTATCTGCCTTGATAGTCATGCAAAATAGCAATCTGCTGGAGGGTATTCAGGTAGGTGGGGTGCTCCTTACCCAAAACTTGCTCTTCGGTTTTTGCTATCCAGTGCATCAGGCTTTCTGCTTTTGAAAAGTGCCCTTGACCGGTGAAGACGATAGCGAGGTTATGTAAAGTGATGAGATGGTGAGGGTGCGTTTCTCCAATGACTTTTCGCTGTATGGCGGAAGCACGAGAGAGAAGCGACTCCGCAGTACTATACCTTCCTAAAATCTGCTCTAAAAGTCCCATATCATTCAGGGTTAGAGCATAATCAGGATGATTTTCGCCGAGATAATACCGCTGCCATTCTAATGTCACTTTATAGAGGCTCTCTGCTCTTTGATAATCTCCTATGTCTCCCCAAATCCACGCCCGGTAATATAGAAGTTTCGTCCATGAAACCGTGTCCCGTAACCGAATAGCCAGGCTCTCTCCGGCGGTAATCCATTTGTGTGCTTTTTCATATTCTTGGAGGTTAGCCAGACATTCAGCCCCGCCTATGTAAGCCCGCAGTAGCAAGCTGTCTGAGGTAGCGAAGGTGGTTTCTATGGAATCATACAAGCGCAAGGCGGCTTCGTACTTACCACTGGTGAGCAGACTATCCGCCATATGAAGTAATAGGTGCTGAGCTGCGGCAAAGCCAAGTAAGCCGAGCAGAAACCTCACACCTCAAAGATGCACACTTAGAATTATCCAGTTCAAGGTTGCACCTGCTTGACCGATGGCCCGCATATTTGAATATGAAGCCTACTTTTATCCCACTAAGAAGTCTGTTAAGGCAAAAAGCCCAGTGCAGTATAAAAACTACACTGGGCTCTCAGCAGATGAGATGTACTTACGGGCAGGTGGTCCCGACGAGGATACCTTTTACAAAGTTAAGCTGGCAGGGCTGACCGTTGCTTCCCATTACATTCACGACTTGGGTAATGCCGTTCTGGCCATTTGCGCGAAAAGCTCCTGTGGGTCCTGCTATTTCAATATAACCCTCATCTACATATATGCCTCTATTTCCCAATCCCGGGGCGATGGAAGGAAATGTGCCGGGATTGGACTTGCCCACGGCGATCCAGCCATCACTGACGAGTATAGCTCGTGGCCATCCTATATCTGCCGAGGTGAGTATATGGAGCGGGGCGTCTGGCATCTGCGTACCGATGCCTAACCAGCCTTCTCCGAGACCGTATTGTATGCTACCCAAACGGAAGTGATTGTACATCCCAGCGATGAAGACCCCGCCAGGTACCCGATTTGGAAAGTTTGCAGGAGATATAGTAGGGTCCGGAGTAGGGAAGGGGTTGGCTGCCCACTGCCCAATAGAAGCTTCTCTTGTAAGAAAACGATAACCATTATAATAACGAGTGCTGAACTGATTGCTCAGTACGGAGCGCAAGGGAGAGCTGGGTCTGGATGACAAAGGACCTGGGTCGTCTCCGATTTGAAATGAGCCTGGATGCGTAGTAGAAACGTATTTGCCCAAAGCGACAGCCCCCGTCGCGGTAGCTTGACTGGATACGCCTACAACGAAGGTCAGGGCCCCAGAGCCACGAACATTTAGACCGGCAGCGAAGGAAGCATATCCTATTTGCTCCGGGTCGGCATGGTCGCTCTGATTAGGTGAGAAAGGGTCATCCGGACGAGCATAAACCCCTACCGCTCGCCATGCGGAGCGTTCAGGGAGCCACAGGAGGCGTGTCCCTGCTCCGCGTGGTATCCCTGGGATGCTCGGATGAGGCGGGGGAGTGGCAAATGGTGTGTAGACGGAGCCAGAGCTTACTATATGACCATCTTCTTGATAGATGTGACCTTTTGCAGCCAAGGCAAATCGCTGTTCAGCAGCTGGAATTGCCGTAGGGGTACCGATGGCTCCGCCTGCGGGCAGTAGAGCGTTCTGATGATAGAAGAAGCCCCCCGCTGAAAAAGTGTTTGATGTAGTGCTTATGTATGTGGCAGCATCACCTATGGCGCCCCATGTCCCGATAGAGCGTCCCGTGGAGTTTCCAGAAACGCCACGAACTGCAATGTTTGTTCCAGAGTGGTCGGGGATAGCTGTACTACCTACTCCTATGAGAAAGTTGGCGCTGCCAAGAGTATTCACTTCTAAGCCATGAGCGGTCTGACCTGCGTTATTAAGTGCGGAGGAGAGGAGGTTAGCGCTCAGATTGGCTGCGCCATTAGCCAGTACATTCACTTGCAAGCCGCCATTATTGCCTCCCTGGATATGAACCTGCTTAGAGGGGGTGCTGGTGCCTATACCTACTTCCCCAGTACTCAGGACGCGAATCCTTTCGGTATTATTCGTGCGTATGACGAGTGCTGCTGCGTCGGTTGTGCCGAGGAAGTTGGTATTAGGATTGGTGTTTGCATTTCCTGTGATCAGCCATGCGTTATTAGGTCCAGAACCAGCGATTACCCACTGATTGAGGTTAGCATCCCACTGCAGCATATCGCCAGTATTCTGACCTCGGATTTCTCCGAGGACGCCTTGCGCATCGGCACCAACTAGCCGAGTAGGAGGTGTGCGTGGATTGAGGGTTCGTATGCGAGCTTCACCGGCGACATCCAGCTTGTGAGTGGGTGTCGTGGTACCGATACCTACTTGTGCCAGCAGAGAGGTAGTGGCGAAAAACCACCCGTATAAAAGCCATCGCTTTTTCATCATAGTTATGTTATCTGACTACGGTTACAGTTCCAGCTCGTTCCGTGGAGCGTCCATCGGCGAGATAAGCCTTGACGACGAAGACATACGCATCCTCTGGAACATCTTCTCCTTTCTGGGTGCGTCCATTCCAGCGGATAGGACCTTCGCCGATTTGTTCGCCTCGCCAGATGAGCAGCCCCCATCTATCATAAATCCGAAGTTCTACCCGTACAAATCCACGATAATAGATCATAAACTCATCGTTACTGCCGTCTCCATTTGGAGAGAATACCGTCGGCACATAGATTACATACGGAGCCCTTGTGCGGGCGAGAGCGAAGTTGGGGGAAGAGAAATTATTCCAGTTAGAAGCCTCCATATAAGCACTTTGAGTCATACCTGTTTGAGCCACACCAGCATTTCTATTGATGGTTACATTAGGCATGGCTTCCCATCGGTTGGCTGGTACTTCCCAGTGGGCCAAAGTGTCCTTGTAAGTATCACTGCTCTCATCATACCAAATCCGAAGGTTTAGCGGATCAGTACCTGAGGAGCGCTCTACGATGTGGTAGAAAAGCTCGTTCGCTTCTTGAATCGGGTTGAGTACGGCGGTGCGATCATATCCCTCTATGGTAGGGTCTACATTTGCGAAGCGCACGAGAAATGTATGAGGAGCAGCTGAGGGCGTGATTTCTACTGGACGATAGCGGAAAGGTCCAAGTTGTCTATCACCTACGGGAAATAGATAACTCGCACTGCGATCTGTGCGCCGACCGAGCCTTCCAGCGCCCGTACTACTCACAAATCCATCTGTACGGGTGATAGCGGCAGGGTCAGTATTTTCCACCATCATTGTCTGGGCATTTGTGCGGAGCTCACAGTCATTTAGTACAAGAAAATTTTGTATTCGCCCATCAGCTCCTATCATTTCTTTCAGGTCGCCGCCATTATTGAATAAAGCTATACTGTTATAGAAAGTTGGCGTTGGACCGATAAACTGCTGATAGCCCCCTACCATCCAGAGCCAGCCATTTCTAGGGGTTACAAATCCATCCCCCTGAGAGGAGTTAATCCAATTCCCTGTTAGCCACACCACTCCGCCGTCATTTTCTATGATACCTGTACCATCTACTTGAAGGTCCCCCGGCGGAGCCCCGACCACAGCGACTGTATCCTGAGCTGAAATGAAGACCACGTCATTTAGGATGTACATTTCTTGTGCAGATAAAAGCTGAACCCCGAAACAAGCCAGATATATGATAGAAGCCCCCCTCATTTTCATATCTGTGGAACAAAGGTAATGATTTTTCTTTTGGAATAGGAAACGAAACTGCTGTCACTAATCCAATATCGCCAAAGATGACTTGCATCAGCGCCTGCGTACTCCACGCCGATCCTTGTACCGCAGGCGATTTCGGCTACCTTGAAGCCATCATCATAGAGGAAAAAATGTGGATGATTTATAGCAGATTGACCTGACCAGTGGATCGGAATGCCTAATGCTGCGGTGAGGGCACCTGGACCTACGGTGAGCTTCCTAAGGTCTTCTTGTTTGCGTCGGCTTTTCATCAGCTCAATCCCCCATAGGGGTTCTCCTGCCCTTATGAGCACAGCACAAGGATTGCCAGCCGCTCCCGTTACGATATTTAGCATGTGGTGTATGCCGTAGCATTTGTATATGTATAGCGTGCCGCCTTCTTCGTACATTGGAGCAGTGCGTTGCGTACAGCGTCCCCCATAAGCATGGCAAGCTCTATCTGATACTCCCCCGTAGGCTTCGGTTTCAGTAATCCTCACTGCGGTTTCACCTTCTGGAAAGACGACTACGATTATTTTCCCTAAAAGCGTTTGGGCGACACGCCAAACATCTGGCATGAAGAAGTCTTTCTCAAGGCGATGATGAGCCATACTTTATCTACATAGGTAGAATGTATAAGTCCATCAGGGCAAAAAATACACCAGCCGCAGCCCCGCCTAAATGGGCCCAGTGGTTTATGTAGCCTCCCTCTTGGAACCCGCCGTAGATGCTATATGCAATATAAAGTAGCGCAAATACCCATGCAGGAAGAGGCAAAAACCACACAATCAAAGTGGTAGTTGGATTGAGCAGAATAAAGCTAAACACTACTGCATTCACTACGCCGGAAAGTCCGATACTAATATAGTAGGGATTATTCCGATACCGCAGGTATGTAGCGAGGCCACTGCCTATCAGTCCCATGAGTAGGAGTAGCAGATACAAACTTTTTCCATAATAAGTCTCCATCAGCCTCCCGAAGGAGTAAAATACAAAGCTATTCAGAGCTAAGTGCATGATGTCTGAATGGAAAAATACCCCTGTAAAGAGTCGGTGCCATTCCCCTCGGAGGCGCATCAGATATGGAACATGTCCCCACTGTTTCCATATGTATTCCGAGTTTCCGCTCCAGGCCCAAAGGGACGCTGCTGCACAACCGATAATAATGCTCACAGTAATACCCATTCCACAAAGGTAACTGCTGAATGCGATGGACTTTCTATTTTCGCGGCGATATGTACTGGACGCTGGAACTTGCTTCTTACTTAGAAGATGCCCCTTGGCCCGCCACCCGAAATGAACTATTGGATTATGCTGAACGCACGGGCGCTCCGATCGAAGTCATAGAAAACCTTCGCGAACTGCCAGAAGATGATACTATCTACGAGTCCATGGAGGATATATGGCCTGACTATCCTTCCAGAGACGAGTTTCTCTTTGAAGAAGAGGAGGAGTAGGCGAAAAAAATCGTTTATTTGAAAGATGGCACAGATTATCTTCGGGCTCGTACTTGTCGGAGCCATAGCTATTTTTGTCTATCATGTTAGGCTTCTTCGGAAGACTATACTTCTGGGGAAAGAGGTAGAGATACCTGGAGCCCCTGCTCAGCGATGGGCGCAGATGTTCAGAGTCGCTGTATTCCAGCAGAAAATGATGGATAAACCTATTGCTTCTGCTGCCCACTGGGTGATATATGTGGGGTTTCTCGTCATAAACTTGGAGGTTTTGGAAATCATCTTAGATGGATTGACTGGGGGGCATCGCCTCCTTGCTCCGTATTTAGGGGGGCTGTATGATGTAATGACCGTCTCTGCGGAAGTGTTTCTCGGATTGGTATTTGTGGCAGCGGTTGTTTTTCTCTGGCGACGGAATATCGCAAAAGTGCCTCGCTTTCATTCAGCGGAGATGAAAGGCTGGCCCCCTCTGGATGCCAATATCATACTATGGACGGAAATCGTGCTGGTGGTAGCCCTCCTTATCATGAATGCTGCCGACCAGCTTCTACAAGCTCGGCATGTAGCCCCTTATGAAGCAGTGGGCACTTTTCCCTTAAGCCAGTGGCTAATGCCGATATTTTCAAGTCTTTCGGATGAGACCCTCATAATTGTGGAAAGAGCCGCGTGGTGGGTCCATATTTTGGGGATTTTAGCATTTCTCAACTACATCCCTTTTTCAAAGCACCTCCACATTTTCCTCGCTTTTCCGAATACTTACTATGCTCCCATAGAACCAGCAGGTAAGCTAAGCTCCCTCCCCCAAGTAACCGCTGTGGTCAAAGAAGCTCTGGGGATGCCCGTAGAGAATGGCTCTTCCGACGGTGCTCCCCAAACTCTGGGAGCTAAAGATGTAACAGACCTGACATGGAAAAACTTATTGGATGCTTATGCCTGTACGGAATGCGGACGCTGCACGGCTGTTTGTCCGGCTAATCTTACAGGGAAAAAGCTCTCTCCGAGAAAAATCATGATGGATACCCGCGATCGCTTAGAGGAAATCAAATATGCCCTTCATAAGACTGGCAAATGGGAATCAGACGGCAAGTCTCTCCTCGGGGATTATATCACGCCAGAGGAAATCTGGGCTTGCACGACTTGTAATGCTTGTGTGCGAGCTTGCCCTGTGCTGATCAATCCCGTGTCTATCATCACTCAGCTTCGTCAATATCTCGTTATGGAAGCCTCGCAAGCGCCAGAGACTATAAATGTGCTTTTTGTCAATATGGAAAATAATGGCTCACCATGGGCGTTTCCTTCCGCTGACCGAGCCAAATGGGCTGAAACCCTCGCATAACTATGGCGGTGCGCACTTTGTCAGTATGGGCAGCTGCCGGCGAGAAACCTGAAATCCTCTACTGGGTAGGGTGTGCCGCCAGCTTTGACGACAGAGCTCAGAAAATAGCCCGGGCTTTTGCCAAGCTCTTAGATGCAGCAGGTGTGAAATGGGGAATCTTAGGTACCGAAGAAGCATGTACCGGCGACCCAGCCAAACGAGCCGGTAACGACTTTCTCTTTCAAATGCTTGCGCTTCAAAATATCCAGGTCCTTCAGACTTATGAGGTCAAAGAAATCGTCGCTACCTGTCCGCACTGCTTCAATACTCTAAAAAATGAGTATCCCCAGCTCGGTGGCACCTTCAAGGTGTGGCATCACACGCAGTACCTCAGCCACCTTATCCAGTCGGGGCGATTGAAGCTGCCTGATAATGGCAGCTGGGAGGAGAAAGTGGTTTTTCATGACCCTTGCTACCTCGGGCGGGGGAATGGCGAGTATGATGCGCCTCGCTTTCTTCTGAAAAAGACAGGTGCTCAGTTAGAGGAGCCTGAGCGTCATAAGGATTTTGCTTTGTGCTGCGGAGCTGGTGGCGCTCAAATGTTTAAAGAGCCAGAGCCTGGCCACAAGGATATCAACATAGAGCGTACAGAGGAGCTTCTTCGGCTGTCTCCTAAACGGATAGCGGTGGGATGTCCTTTTTGTATGACAATGCTTACAGATGGCGTCAAGCATGCGGGCAAACAAACAGAAGTGCGTGTGCAGGATGTGGCCGAGATTTTGGCGGAGCGGTTAGGGCTCTTGTAGGTAGATTCTGTACCTTCGCAGGGATGGAGTTAGCCACCAAATCCTCTACAGCGGTAGCTGTACGACGCCGTATCAAGAAGGTAGCTGTACTTGGTGCAGGGGTCATGGGCTCGCAAATCGCTCTCCATTTTGCAGGAGCGGGCTTTCCGGTGCTTCTCATGGATATCGCCCCCAAGGAGCTCACGCCAGAAGAAGCCGCCAAGGGGCTGTCTCTGGACTCTCCCCAAGTGCGCAATAGAATCGTCACCGACCTCTTTCAGCGCGCACTTAAGCTTTCCCCTTCGCCTGTATTTGATAGCTCTGTCACCGAGCGGGTCAGCCTTGGGAACTTCACCGATGACCTTCCTAAGATAGCTGAAGCAGACTGGATCATAGAAGTCGTAGTAGAGGACTTGAAAATCAAGCGAACGCTATACGAAGAGGTAGAGAAGTATCGCCGTCCAGGCACTCTAATCACGAGTAATACCTCAGGCATACCGATGCGTTTCCTCACTGAGGGACGCTCCGAAGACTTCCGACGCCATTTCGCTGGGACCCACTTCTTCAATCCGCCTAGGTATTTGCCTCTCTTGGAAATCATTCCAGGGGCAGAGACAGACCCTGAGGTGATTGAGTTTCTCATGGACTTCGGTCAAGTATATCTGGGCAAGCAGACTGTCTTATGCAAGGATACCCCCGCTTTCATTGCGAATAGGGTCGGCGTTTTCGCTATTATGCATCTTCTCCATGCGATTAGGCGGTACGGCCTGTCTGTGGAAGAGATAGATAAACTCACCGGACCTGTAGTCGGTCATCCCAAATCAGCTACCTTCCGCACTGCGGATGTCGTCGGGCTGGATACTTTGGCGAAAGTAGCCAAAGGGCTGTACGAAAACTGCCCACACGATGAAGCCCGAGACACTTTCCGACTGCCAGATTTCTTAGAAAAAATGTTGGATAGGGGCTTTCTCGGTGAAAAGACCGGCAAAGGTTTTTATCAAAAGCTCCGCGTCAATGGGGGCAGCGAAATTCAAAGTCTCAACTTAGAGACACTGGAATATCAGCCTCAGAAGAAAGTTCGCTCTGCCCTGCTGGAACAGCTCAAAAATGAAGAGAACCTTCATAAGCGCCTTCGTCTCATCGCTAAAAGTGAGGAGCCCTATGCCCAGCTTCTCAAAGAAAATATGGCTGCTCTCTTTGCCTACGTCTCAAACCGCATTCCCGAAATCGCGGATGAGATTTACGCTATTGACGAGGCGGTGCGGGCGGGCTTTGGTTGGCAACTCGGGCCTTTTGAGAAATGGGATGCTATTGGCATTGAGGAGGGACTATCGGCAATGCAGCGGTATGGCCTCCAGCCGGCGAGCTGGGTACAGCGCATGTTAGAAAGAGGCTTTACTCGGTTCTATGAAGTGCGGGGCGGACGGCGCTATGCATATAGTCCTCAACAAGAAGACTATGTAGAGGTACCAGGTCAGGAAAGGTTTATCCTTTTAGACACTCTTCGGCAGGAAAGGGTGATCTGGCGCAATAGTGGCGCCTCGCTTTTTGATTTAGGGGAAGGTGTGCTTTGCTTGGAGTTTCACACAAAGATGAACACCATCGGCGGAGAAGTTTTAGACGCCATAAATAAAGCGATAGATATTGCTGAACGCAGCTACGACGGCCTCATCATTGGAAATCAAGGGGAAAACTTCTCTGCGGGGGCCAACTTGGCTATGATCTTCATGATGGCAGCGGAGCAAGAGTGGGATGAGTTGGACTTTGCCGTGCGGGCATTTCAGCGTACAGTGATGCGGTTGCGTCATAGTTCTATACCAGTCGTTGTAGCCCCTCATGGGCTCACTCTGGGCGGTGGATGTGAGATGGCGCTCCATGCCGATGGTGTGCAAGCTGCGGCTGAGACTTATATTGGGCTTGTAGAGGTTGGGGTAGGACTGATTCCCGCAGGAGCTGGTACTAAGGAAATGGCCGCTCGCATCGCCGAGCGATACATAGATGGAGATGTAGAAATAAACTACTTCCGCGACATCCTCACTATAATAGCTACCGCCAAGGTCGCCACTTCGGGCTATGAAGCTATACGGATGGGCCTGCTTAGACCCCATCAGACGAGGATTACACTCAATAAACAGAAGCTCTTGAGGGATGCAAAAGCCTATGTGCGTCTCTTGGCAGAGCAGGGATATGTACCGCCTCAGCCTCGCACGCAAATCCGAGTCTTAGGTCGTACAGCTTTAGGCGGGGTAGAAGCCTCTATCTATCAAATGTGGCAAGCAGGCTACATCACTGAGTATGATCGTCACATCACCTTAAAGCTCGCTTATGTGCTGGCGGGCGGCGATCTTACAGGCACGCAATATGTATCTGAGCAGTATCTTTTGGATTTGGAGCGAGAGACATTTCTCAGTTTATGTGGGGAGCGGCGCACTCTGGAGCGTATTCAGCACATGCTTCAAACGGGTAAGCCCCTTCGCAACTGAGATAGCTATACTCGTAGCGCCTCTTATGGCGCAGACTTTTCAACTGGGGTCGTGTCTCGTGGAGGTGCGCGAGCCTGTTCCATCGCCTCGCCGCACGCTCATCCTTCTGCCAGGATGGAATTACAGTCGTACCGCCTGGTGTGAAAAATCTACCATCTGCGCAGAAGCTCTAAGGCGGGGCTATCGCCTTTTACTCTTGGAGATGGGTAAAAGCATTTACGCCACTCGGGCTTTTCCAGAAACTCGTTCTGATTGGCGGTCGTATCCTACTCTGCGCACCTTGTTAGATACAGTATTTCCTGAGCTGCGGCGAAGGGCTCTTATGCATCCCAAAAGAACTTTTCTTCTTGGACTTTCCACAGGTGGTCGGGGCGTGGTTCTCATTTTAGCTCATACAGGAAATACTTTTACCGCAGGGGCCAGCTTATCTGGTGATTTTGATCCGCATTTGGATAGCCGAGACCCGCTTCTCACGGGGTGGTATGGGCGATATAGTCAGCGTTGGGATGAAGTAGATAATCCTATGCGTCTGGCAGAGAAAATAAAGTCTCCCCTATTTTTAGCGCACGGAGTGGCGGATAACATTGTGTCTTATCAGCATTCCCAGCGCCTGTATCTGCGCCTCAAGGAGGTAAATCCCACTTTGCCCTGTGTGCTTCATTTAGACCCAAGGGGCAAGCATGACTTCGCCTTTTGGGAAAAGTACGGCAAGCTGGCATTAGACTTCTTTGAGCAATATGACTGAAACGAGCTGGGTGTCTCTACTCATAGTTGCCCTGAGTGGGATTTTGAGTGTAGTTGTGGTCTTGATTTTTTTCTGGAAAAAAGAGTTAGAGGAGCGCCGGAAACTGCTACGACAGCAGGTGCTCCAGGTGACGCTCCCCCTGCGATTACAGGCTTTGGAACGGGCAGCTCTCTTTTTAGAACGGAATGACCCTAACAATCTTTTGCCTCGTCTCAATCCTTCCTCTTTTCAGCGCACGGGCGACCTCATTCAGATCATTTTCCGATTGGTGCAAGAGGAGTTTCTACATAACTCGGCTTATCAGATTTACACAGGTCCTCAGGTTTGGTATGCTATCCGTTCTGCCAAGAATACTTTTTTCCAGATACTTCAAACTACGCTCAGTGAGCATCCCCCTCATCAGACCCCGCCACTTCTATGGGTGGAGAAGTTTAAGGAAAAGTGGCGCTCCCAGACGAGCGATCCCTTTCAAATAGCTCTGGCGTATGTACATCGGGAAATGGAGCGGATGGTGAATGTGTAGCAGTTTCATTCCTTAGAGCTCGCAGAATAAAGCTATCCTTTTCACACCTTGAACAAGCACTGGATGGCTCATGTAAGTGAATCTTTCATTCCTAAGCTCAGGTTTTTATAGAGGGGTTTGGCGAGAAATCAACGATGGCGCGCTTTATATCCATTCTTTTAGAGAGCTAAACGAAACCGGCCCCTTCAGCACAAACCCCTCTCCATGACTTGCACCGATGAAGTGTCCCATCTCCCGAGCTCGCGCTTCCAAATGCGGGAAAAAATCCGCCCGCGTCAGGTAAGTTGGCGGGTCTTTTTCCCCTGACTTGTAGAAAAACTGCGTTTCATAACAGCGGATGAGCTGCATTTTAGCTTCCCAGTAAGCGCTGATATCCACTACCACAGAGGGCATTATCCACTGATCCTGAATCGCAAAAAATAGGCGAGCAGGACGGTGAGGTGGGTACTTACTACGAATGCGTCGTAGCCCAGCGAGAAAAGCAGCCCGCTCCACCAACCGTGCGGCGCGTCCGTGGTCTGGATGCCGATCTTGTAAGGCGTTGGTGAGAAGGAGCTTGGGGCTATACTGGCGAATCACAGAAATCAGTTCCAATAGTTTTTCTCTGGACGGCTCAAAGAATCCGTCCTCCCACCCTAAACAAACTCGGGCTAAAGGGCGCAGGAGACGATTAGCTGCTTGAGCTTCCGCATACCGGGTCTCAGGAGTACCCCGACTACCAAGCTGTCCGGCTGTCAAATCTACCATGACCAGCTGCGCTCCCTCATTTCGCCAGCGCAAAAGGCTACCCCCACAGCTCAATTCCGCATCATCCGGATGCGCCATAATCGTCATGACTACCATTTGCCGCAAAGCTACTCGTAGATTTGTCCCAGTGCATCTGCTTATCGGGTTAGGGGTGATTTTTGCGCAGGGTTATTATTTGGCTCGGAGTTATCAGAGCTTCATCGGGAAGCGTGACCTGCATGAAGTGCCTACATGTCTGGCCTATAGTGAGCGGCATCACCGGATTATCATCGGCGGTTATGCTTTCTCCTCTAAAAATTCGCTGAGTGACGGCTGGCTCTCCTGTATTACGCCGACTGGTGAAGTAGAGTGGCATATTACCCCAGGGGGCATGGGACCTGACCGAATAGAGGATGTGGTCGTCAGAGACTCTATTGTGTTCTTTTGCGGTTACAGCGGTTCTATGCTCTCTCATCCCGAAGAGCTACCTGTGGAGCGGCGGGCTGATTTTTGGGTGGGGGCTGTGGATGAGCGCACTGGGCAGCTCTTATGGCAGAGGCGCTGGGGAAGCCCTCACATAGATATGGCGCTGACATTAGCGCTCACACCTTATCGGACGATACTCGTTGGCGGGCTGACATGGTCTGATACCATAATGGGCATGCAAGCGGTGATTTATGTCCTGAACGACCGCACGGGAGAAATCCTACACACTCTACATTGGGGGCATAGTCCGAGTTTGATTCGGCAGATTCGTCCAATGGGGGATGGGCGAAGTTTTGTATGCATCGGTGAGCAGGAGCTGCGGCCATTTTTGGCTGAGGTAGATTATTTGGGACAGGTGTACTGGCGAACGGTATTTCAGTTCCATCGTTTTCCCTCCCAGTTACAGGCGGTGGCTGTACTGAGTGATGGGCGTATTATTATCGGGGGTAAATATGAGCACCGCTGGGGGGTCAGCGCCTTTACCTCCAAAGGTCAAATCATCTGGGAGAGACTATGGCCCGAAGACGGACTTGTCGGAAGTCCCTCTGCCATAGTGGAGGGGCACGACGGCACTATTTATGTCCTCGGGACGCAACAAGGGGAAGTTTTGTTTTCCAGTGAGCAGAAAGGCGGTGAAGATGTCTGGCTCGCTGCCCTTTCTAAAAATGGGAATATACTATGGGAGCGCGGCTTCGGCGGACCTTACGATGAACAAGGAGTCGCCTTATTGGCTCTGAGAGATACGATAGTTGCGTTATCAGCGAAAGAAAATCGTTTCTCGGACGCGCCTTTCCATCGTGATGCATGGTTTATGGTCTTCAAAGCCGTACCCTGCGACTCTGTCATGATTCAGATTCGGACGGATGTACCCTCGCTCAAAGAAAAAGCGGGGCGTCCGATTCGTTTTTGGATAGATTTACCGCCGGTATTTGTACCCGATGGAATAGACTGGGATTTCGGCGATGAAGGCACCGCTCAGGGCAAATTAGTAGAGCATATTTATGCTTCTCCTGGAAACTACTCCGTACAAGTACGCATACGGCTGAAGTATGGCTGCCCTGAGATTTATCCTCCCCCTATCGGACTGCGGATTACCCGCCCTTAGAAAAAATCCGCTTAGTGAGAGAGGGGTGAAAATCTACTCGGATGGATAGGAGATGGGAGTACATTCCCTGAGAGAAGCCAGTGAAGTTTGCCAGGGCATAATCAATGCTGAAGTGCCATATGCGGAGGCCGAGCCCCGCTGTGGGATAAAAACTGAGATATCGGCGCCCGGACCATTCGCGGATGCGCTGGAAATTGGTCATGCCCATACGCAGAGCGATCCAATCCCGATAGCGCAGTTCTGTGCCGAGGCTCACATCTGCGCTGATTGGATTGGCAGAAATCAAAGTATTCCGCTGGCCGTCGCTAAATATCACAAAATCTGCCATAGGCATCAGAGAGAAAGCACGTTCTCGCCACAGATGTACTGCCGCACCGACACGTGCACTGGGACGCGTCCATTCTATGGAGTTTTGAGGGATAGCATTACCCGTGAGGATGAAGCTTTCTTCAAAAGTCTCGGTATTGAATGTCCATGCATTGAATGTTGAGGTCCCATCATACAGAGCTGCTCCTATTCTCCATGGACCTTGTCGGTAGAGCATTCCTATATCTAAACCAAAGCCCCATGCTGTGGCAAAAGGACCTAATACCCGATGGACCACTTTCACCGAACCGCCGATGGAGACTGTGGTGTCCCTAAGCGCCTGAGCATAAGAGAGATATAAAGCCATGTCAGCCACAGAAAACTTCGTGATGCGAGAAAAGTCATAGCTTACTCCGTCATAGAAACGCAGGGTGTTGGGAATATCATCTATGCCCAGACGGATGAAGCTCACCGCCAGTCTACGATTTTCTGATACAGGAAAGGCAAGGGCTCCATAGTCATATTTGGCTACGCTGGCGAAATACTCACTGTGCATGAGCGTCAGTTGTGGATAGGGGGGAGCGCTGAGTAAAGCTGCAGGATTCCAGTAGCCAGCGGTAGCGTCGGCCGTCCCTGCGACATGCGCATTTCCAAGCCCAGCAGCACGAGCACCTACACCGATTTTTAGGAACTCATTACTGTACTTCACCTGAGACCAGGCAGTAGCGATAATCCCTAACCCGTATAACGCAAGCCGATAAGACATATGTCATCTATCTGTGGAATGTCCTGCCGCCACTCCGTCAGAAACGCTTCTATTTCAGCCCTTTGCCTGGAAGCAGGGAGATTTAGCTTTTCGGACAGCAAGTCGCGCAGTCGCCTCATCATAAACTTAGTTCGCTTAGCTGGCTGTCCATTTATTTTTTCCCAGCCAAACTGATCTATAATCCCGTCCGTAAAGAGATAGAAGCTCGTCTGGGGGCGTAGGGGTATTGTGTGGCTCTCAAAAGTTATTTCCATTTGAATGGCATCTCCACCAATGCTGCGGCGGGAACCTTTGATTTCTATCATTTCTCCTTCTGAGGTAAATACAATAAGGGGACGCCGTGCCCCAGCAAATCTAAGAACCCCCATGGATGTGTCTATCAAACACAAAGCGATATCCATCCCATCCTTTATTTTGTCTTGATAAAGGGTCTGGTGCAGCGTTAGTCGCAGCTCATCATCTAATCGCTGGAGGATAATAGACGGGTCCTTGTCGCCTTCCTCTTGGGCCAAGCGATTGAGCAGGGTCGTACCTATCATGCTCATGAAAGCCCCAGGTACTCCATGCCCCGTACAATCTGCGACCGCTAAAAGGCTCTGAGTAGGTGAAAGGGCATGATAAAAGTAAAAGTCACCACTCACTACATCCCGAGGTAGGTAGAGCACAAATGCCTCAGGAAAGCGCTCATAAAATGGTGTCAAGTCTGGTAAAATAGCCAACTGTATGCGCTTAGCGTATTGGATGCTTTCATCTATCTCCTGCTTGGCTTTCTCCAATTCTGCCTTTTGCTCCTCCAATAAAGTTTTCTGATCTTCAATCAGTTGATTGCGCTTGGCCAGCTCGGCATTTATTTCCCGTTCTCGCTGATTTTTCCGGTACAGGACCAGGGAGAAGCCCGCCGCTGCGGCTATCAGCACAAGCGCACTAATGATTATGACCCAGGTAATCTGGCGAGCCTTTTCTGCTCGCAGTTTTTCGGCTTCTAAGATGCGCTCTTGCTCCTGACGCTCCTTTTGGTAGAGATAGTTTAGTTCCATGCGCGTCATGGCACGGGCGTTCTCTTCGTTAGAAAGGCGATGGATAGCCTGTATGAGCGGTTGAATATACTTGTAACCTTTTTCATACAGCCCCAGCTTACCGTAGACAAGTATCAGCTTTTCATACACTTCGGCAAGCTCGCTATAAGCTTCCAGAGGCTCTAAAATGGCACGTGCTTCTTCGTAAGCCTGGACGGCTTCTCTAAACTGATTGCCTGAAACTGCCAGTTGGCCCTCGGTCATATAGACATAGGCGAGCGTGTATGGGTCGCGTCCCTTACGAGCATACTGGAAAGCCATCTGGAGGAATTTTTTAGACTCTGAAAGATTGCTTTGCTCAAACGCTAATCGGGCGGTATTTATGCAAGCTTTGGCTGCGGAGTTCCAATCCTCGGCTTCTTCGGCTAATATGAGGGACTCGCGGAGTAAGTTACGTGCCGCATCCAAGTTGCCTAACTTGATTTGGACTACTGCTAAGTTGCTCGCTACTTTGAATGGGAATCGTGTATCTGGGGCGAGATTAGCGTATTCTGCCGCCATGCTGAACATCTCAGAGGCTTTTTGCCAGTTCTCTTGATTGAAGTAGATTTCGCCGAGATTATTCAGCACCATTGGGAGTAGCGTAGAGTCCCCATTATTTTCACAGATGCGGCGCGCCTCTAATAGGTGTTCCATGGCTTGTGGATACAGAGCTTGGGCGTTGTATATATTGGCGAGGTTTAGGAGAATCCGCACGGACAGAGAGGAGGCGCCTTTACGCTGGGCGATGTTGAGGGCGACTTGGAAGAGGTCCTTAGCTCGAGCATAAGCTCCTTTGGCATAGAATCCATCTGAGGCTATCCAATTCAGCAGTTCAGCCCAGGTCAGGCTATCAGAGGAGAGTTCTTTTTCTGCTTCATAAATGAGGGTGTCGGCCTGAGTGGGTCCCGAAGAGAGCGCCTGGATGATTGCAAAACCGTAGGCGTCTTTTAGCCAATCACGAATTCCTGAGTTTCGTGCTATGGAGATGATTCTCCGCTGGGTTGCCAAAGCTTCGGGTTGCTTACCTTGACGGAGATAAAGCAGGGACAAGGTCTTGAGGGCGTTTCTTAGGTAGTATAGCTCTTTGTTTTGTTCAGCCAGAGCAATCGCTTCCCGAATGCTCTCTTCGGCGAGTTCGTATAGGTTTAGTTTGAGGTAGAGTTCTGAGAGATTGATTAGGCACATGTTGATGAGCTGGGGCTGTTTGGACTGCCTAGCCAACTCTAAGGAGCGCTGGTAAAGAGACTGGGCTTCTAAGGTGTTGCCTATATTTTCTGCGAGGGAAGCTTTAAGATTGAGTACTTGTACAAGAAGGGCGGGGTCTGGAGGGAGCTGAGTAGTAAGGCTCTCGGATTGAGCGAGCAGCCGCATCGCTTGGTCGTAAGACCCAGCGTAGTACAGAGCCGATGCCTGATAATATAGGCTGAGAGCTTGCCGACGAATATCTCTATTCTTCTGAGCGTACGGAAAAGCGCGTCGAGCATAATCCGCAGCCTGTCGCTCGTTGATATTTAGGTACAGTTTAGCTAAGCTAATATACGCACTGGCATAAGTAGTGTCTGGGAGCTTGGCCCGACGAACAAGCTGCTCTAAGGAGTCTATCTCTCGCATGCTCTGTGCCCATGCAAAGAGAAAGCCCGTCCAGACCGCTATCCTCACAGCTACCACTAAGGTAGGCATTTATGACTCCCCGACAAAAATCTTACCAAATGTTTGCTCCCAAAAGCGTGCTAATCGCTGAACTGGAAGTCCCATTACGTTGTAAAAATCGCCTTTTATTTCAGCTATGCCTACGAGTCCAATCAAGTCTTGGGCCCCATATGCGCCTGCCTTGTCTAATGGTGGGCTTTTCTTCAAGTAGTGGGCGATAAGTCCATCAGATAGGTGATGAAATCGCACAGCCGTTTCCTCGTAAAAACACCAGCTGCGATGAAGCGATCCCACAGCTACTCCGGTATAAACTGTGTGCCACCCACCTGACAATCGCCTCAGGAATTGCTCAGCTTCTATTTCGTCATGGGGCTTTCCGAGGAGCTGTCCTGCATGTACGACGATGGTATCCGCTGAGATAGCGATTTCGTCAGATTTCAAGGCAGGCAATATGGTAGAGAGCTTGCGCAGAGCTAAGGACATTGCTTGCTGAGAAGGTAATAGACCTTCTGTGGGAGTCTCATCTACGGCTGCTGGGCGCAGTTCCACCTCCCAGCCCAGAAGCTCAAGAAGAGCTCGCCGTCTCGGTGAAGCTGATACGAGTATCACCTTCATAGTAAAAGCACATTCCACTGAGAACTTTCGGGAAAAAATAGGTCGTTTTGGGAGGCAAGGGATAGCCCATCTGAGCCGCTTTTTCTACATACAAAAACGGAAGCTCAGAGAGAATAAATGCCCAGCCTTCCCCTCTCATGGCAGCTTCCATCACCTGGGCAGGTTCCCGAGAAAAAGTGATGGATGTGGCGACTTTGTCTAACACCCATTCGTGTAGATAAGCGACGAGGGGGCGATTTTCTAAGTGCTCCCAGAGAGAGGGCAGCAGACTCGCTGTGAAGGCTTTACCTTCTGGTGAAACTATCCCTATAGTATGTCGTAGTCCCTGTATCTCCTGCCATAGCGGAATCCGAGCAGCCGAGGCTCGGAGAATAAAGTATCTGCTCAGTATCGGCATGGGCGAAGTATTTACCTTCACCAGGCGATGTGTGGGAGCGATAACGAGTGTGTCGTCTTGCATGGAGGTTAGATATACGAGAAGGTAGCGCTGTTTAGCTTCATGAGCCGCTTTCCAGCGATGATGCCCATCAGCGATGTAAAATGGCCCCTGGCCTATGGCTTCTATAATTTGTTTTTGATGCACTAAGTGATGTATTGGTCCCCACCGATGCATAACGCCATCATGCCCTCCATAGACAAACTCTGGACATACTAAATAACTCCGTAAAAGCGGATAAATCTCTGACCAGCGCCCGTGATTTAGGACATGAACGGGTGTGCTCTGGACAGGTAATGTGGAAAGAGCATGCTTTATACCCGACACGCGCTCAGAAAGTACGGCTTCATGCGGGAGAAACGCAGCGTCAGTCGGTAAAATGCCAATCACGCCGACGCGCTGATAAGAATGTCCTCCTCTACCATATCGGTAGAAAGTCTGACTATATGCATAAAAGGCTGGTAAGGGTTCTTTGCGTATCGCTTTTTCTGCTATCCATCTCTGCCATACAGGAGCGAGGTCTGTCTGCGCTTCGGGATAGGCGATATGGATAGCCTGAAAGGGGTTTTGGCGGAGCGACTCTATCTGCGTCGTGGAGAGGGCATCTCTCACGGGACAAACAAGGGGTGTATTTTGATACACCCACCCTTGGAATGGCTCTATCACGGACGGATAGGAGCTTCCTCAGTATGTGCGATAAACTGCAGCTCGGGAAAGTTCCGTAGAGAGGTATATTTATCCCAAGTTTGCCGAGCTTCATCGCCCAAAATCAGATGCTTTGGAGCCCATCCCATCTCTACGCAGTGTAGTAATACATGCGCAATGTGCTTAGGGTCGCCGGGCTGCTGTCCGTTCATTTGAGCGTAGCGTTCAGCCATGAGTGCATGGAGTTCATAATAGGGGCTGTTGGGGTTTAGATGCTCTAAGGAGGGGGCTTTTTCCAATGAACTGCCGGCCCAGTCTGTACGATATGGTCCTGGGGCGACGTTACACACATAGATGCCGAAGGGGGCTACTTCCTGCGCCAGCGCCTCACTTAGGCCCGTTACTGCAAACTTGGTGGCATTGTACAGGGTTGTTCCTTTGAAGCCGAAGTAACCTGCAATGGATGAGATATTGAAGATGAAGCCTCCTCCATTCTGACGCATGTGGGGCAGGACCGCTTGACACATCCAGATGACGCCGAGTAGGTTAGTATCAACCTGTCGTTGAATAGATTCAGGGGTGAGGTCTTCTAAGGCGCCGACGAGTCCATAGCCGGCGTTATTCACGAGTACGGAGGGGACGAAGCCGGCTTTAGCAGCGGCGGAGACTACATGAAAGGCTTGTGTGCGTTGCTGGACATCCAGCGGAAAGAGCATCGTTTGTTCGGGATATTGCTGGTGGAGGTCTTCCACTGAGGAGGGGCGCCGAGCCGTAAGTATCACCCGATGTCCGGCGGCTAAAGCAACTTCAGCGATAGCCCGCCCAATGCCTCTACTAGTGCCTGTGATGAGCCAGGTGCGCACCTTGCAAATCTACTATGGAAGCCACTGCCGAAAAGCCTCTGCTCGTTCGGCTAAGCCTAACTCTATCGCTTCCTGCTCTGAGATGCCCTTTTCGGCTGCCAGGGCTTTGATTTGATGAGTGATTTCCATGGAGCAGAACTTCGGTCCGCACATGGCGCAGAAATGAGCCAGTTTAGCCCCTTCAGCAGGAAGCGTCTCGTCGTGATAAGCTCTGGCTTTTTCCGGGTCCAGGGCCAGGTTGAATTGATCCCGCCAACGGAAAGCAAAGCGTGCCCGACTGAGTAGATAATCTCGCCACTGTGCGGCCGGATGCCCTTTGGCTATGTCGGCTGCATGAGCGGCGATCCTATAAGCGATAATTCCTTCTCGTACATCTTCTTTGTTCGGCAAGCCTAAGTGCTCTTTCGGAGTGACGTAGCAGAGCATCGCTGTACCAAACCAGCCTATCATTGCTGCTCCTATCCCCGAAGTAATGTGATCATAGCCGGGGGCTACATCCGTAACCAGAGGCCCCAAAGTATAGAACGGGCGTTCATGACAGTCCTCTAACTCCTTCTGCATATTTTCCCAGATAAGCTGCATCGGTATATGCCCTGGGCCTTCAATCATTACCTGCACATCATACTGATAAGCCACTTTTGCAAGCTCACCTAAGGTGCGCAGCTCGGCATATTGGGCTTCATCACTGGCGTCTGCGATACTTCCCGGGCGTAATCCATCCCCAAGCGAAATGCTCACATCATACTGACGAAGAATATCGCAGATTTCCTCAAAGTGCGTGTAAAGAAAGTTTTCCTTGTGATGGGCGAGGCACCATCGGGCCATGATAGAGCCCCCTCGGGAGACAATACCTGTCACTCTGTCCAAAGTCTTCGGAATATAGGCGAGTCGTACCCCGGCATGAATAGTGAAATAGTCTACTCCCTGTTCGCACTGCTCTATGAGCGTTTCCTTGAAAATTTCCCAGGTTAGCTCTTCGGGCTTGCCTCCCACTTTCTCTAATGCCTGATAGATAGGGACCGTGCCGACAGGAACGGGACTATTACGGAGTATCCATTCACGCGTTTCGTGGATATGGCGTCCTGTGGAAAGGTCCATGAGTGTATCCGCTCCCCAGTAAGTCGCCCATACAGCTTTTTCCACCTCTTCAGCTATGGAGGAGGACACGATAGAGTTGCCGATATTGGCGTTGATTTTGGTACGGAAACCGCGCCCGATAATCATCGGCTCTGCTTCGGGATGATTAATATTCGCAGGGATGATCGCTCGTCCTGCGGCCACTTCTTGGCGTACATACTCGGGCGTAATCTCCTCTGGGATAGACACGCCCCATCCTTGTCCTGCATGAAAGCGGGGGAAACGGTTCCCGGCTTTCCGATAAGCTTCTATGCGCTGAGTTTCCCGAATAGCGATATATTCCATCTCAGGTGTAATAATACCGGCCTTGGCATAATGAAGTTGCGTAACTGTGCGTTCAGGTTTGGCGCGCAGAGGGAGATATGCAATAGGAAATGCCGTGGAAGGAGGAGCTTCATACATCCGCTGAGCATAATCGCTGGTGAAACGATTGAGCCTTTCCACATCTTCACGAGATAAAATCCATGGCTCTCTCAGGCGCGGTAATCCTTGATAGATATTTACCTCGCTTTCGCTATATGCTCCGCTAGTATCGTAAGCATAATAAACGGGATATTCTGGGTCCTCTAAGTGTATCGCTCGCATTCCTACTCGGAGGTGAGGGTAGAGGTGCCCTCGAAGATATATCTTTTGAGAAGCTGGATATCTCAACGAGATTATGCGGGTCTGGGGAAGGGTGGCTTGTTTGGTCATAGGTCAAATGTAATCATTCTGCATGAAGGAGAGAGGTCTCCGATTAAGCAGGATGATAGCGGCCGACTCTTGGGATAGAGATACATGATAGAAGATGCTCTTATGGTGCTGTTTGTTTCCTGATTGAAAGCTGTCAGTTATCACAGACTTTGATGCCTGATAGCTATTTTTTATTGGAAAATACGCATTTTCTTGTGTGATCTGCCAAATCATGCTTTTAGAAGCCCTTCTGAGGAGAAGGAGCGGTGGTTTTTCCATGTACTCTTAGGTATGTGGCATATCCTTCTTCCCCCAAATACTTCACCATGAGTTCAGGCGGAGAAGATAAAAGGTCGGTGACTATTAGTATATCCATCGCGTCATTGAAGGCATGGTCTATGTTGAATGCGACAATCCGAGCGCCTAACTTGAGATAGTGCTTGATTAGTATAGGTACCTTAAGGTGGCTACCTTCAAGCTCTTCTATAAGCTCCTGAACATCTTGCAGACTTTGAACGGATACGGTGTAATAGTGCTGCTTATATTGCTTGGGGATAGTGTAGGGTGTCCGGCCGCGCGCATTCTGCATGAGGTCAGCCGCCCCATATTTATCTTCCAAAAATGCCGCTAATAGGGCTTTTGAGAGGTCTGGAAATTGTGAGCTGATGCTCACAGGTCCGATTAGGTATCGGTAGTGAGGATAGGTAAGTACGTACTGACCGATGCCGCGCCAGAGGAGATATAAGGGAGCAAATGAACGCTGATACTTCTCCTGTATGAATGCCCGCCCTAATTCCAGGGCAGGGGACACTTCTTGAAAAAAGCTGCGTTTCATATGAAAGAGCGAATAAGTATATAACCCACGCAGTCCCCGAGTACGGAGAATTTCATCGCAGCGTCCTATTCTATAGGCTCCTGCGATAGTGCGGTCAGTGATATTGTACAGAATCAGATGGTCATACCATGTGTCGTAAGCATCTATGTCTTTGGCTTGATTCGTTCCTTCTCCTACGGCTCGGAAAGTCGTCTCTCTAAGGCGTCCGAGCTCTTCTAAAAGCAAAGGCTGTTGATTGCCTCTGAAAAAATATATCCTCCATTCTCCTTGAACAACTAAGCGCTGAGAAGTGGGAAGTTTTTCAAGTTCTTCTAAGATTCGCTCAGGAGGTATGGGGGGGATAATAGGTTGAGGACGAGAAGTAGGTTTAGGAAGGAGCTGTCGCATTCGCCGGAGATTTAGTCTTCTTCTTCGGCTTTCTACACTTTCCCCTAAGAGGTACGTCTTGCTCCGTAAGTAAGCGGTGATTCTCTCGGCAGAACCGAGTGGCTTAAGCTTGGTGTAAGGCAGGACTTTACCCACCCGATAATGAACCTTGCGGGCAGGCGGCGAGACGAACTCCCGAATGAGAAGGCTTGTACGAAGTCGTGGATTTATCAGCCCAGCAATATGGAAAAGTAGGCTATTCGTTCCATGAAAATAGAGGGGGAGAGCTGCGGCTTCGGTCTGCTGGATAAGCCTTCCGACGAGCGGATGCCATTCTGGTTCGCGAATACGGCCCGTCCGCAGATGTAAGCTTGCTACTTCGCCAGAAGGAAATATGCCCAGCAAGCCCCCCTGACGCAGGTATTGAATAGCTTGTTTGATGGGCTGGAGATTAAACTGTTTGGCATCATTGCCTCCGAAGGGGTCCACTAAGAGTAGGGTGTCTTTTACTTCCTCTACCCTTTCTAAAAAGAAGTTGGCGATGATTTTGAAGTCAGCTCTGATCTCGCTGAGAAAAAGAACTAAAAATATGGCCTCTATCCCACCAAATGGGTGATTACATACCACAATCATCGGCCCTTGATGAGCTCGGAGAGAGGATAGCTGCTCAGGAGGGGGTAAGACATACTGTACCCCAATCAAGTCTAGTACCCGTCGCGCAAACTCTCCGGGAGTGCGCCCACTCTCTTCGCAGAGGGCATAAAAACGATTGAGCTTTTCTATGCCGAGAGCTTTTTCTATCCAGGGGCCTGTCAGGGTATAAACAACACGCTGCCATGGGGTTTGGAGAAGCTCTCTCAACTCAATGAGCGGACGCTCGTACCGACTCATGTAACAAAGGTATGAGGTGGTATTGCATTTGTCCGAAATGATGTATATTTGGGACGTATGAAGTACCGCGTATTATTAGTTTTAGCTTTTGCATGGACCTTGAAGCTCCATGCGCAGTGCGGCAGTTGTACTTTCAATCAGAGTTTAGCTCCCACTCCCTATGGCTTCAATCCCGATACCCTGAGGCTGCCTGCAGGGAAAGATACCACACTGACTATTCATTTTACTTTCCCAGATACTGTGCGTCGGGGAACTTTCGTGGTCAATCCGAACTACGCTATATGGGTGGATAGCCTGCGGCTGCTTCGTGGCCTAATAACTATAAGAGGTGGGAATAATCCCTTCAAGTATGACACTCAAAATCCTGCTGATGGCGGCATAGTATTCAACATACCCCACACTGCACGCACTATAAATGGATGCAGCAATCAACAGTTTGTCATATATAGGAACCCCGGGAATCCCTCTGGGGCACCAGCAGGTTCCTCCCCTCCCCGAGGGTGTGCGAACGTCTGTATTCGCACAGCGAGTGATCCTGGTTGCGATATGCTAATAATCCGAGTGCGTGCATTTATACCGGGTCTGGCTGATGTAGATGGAAAGGATACGGTCAATCTTGAGCCTGTTCTTTTAGGAAATCCGGCATGGCTTGATACGCTCTTCCGATATCCAATCATCATTGGTAACGCATCGTGTGATTCTACTCAGTTCCCTCGGCTCACTACGCCAGCCGCTCGGCAGTGTCCTAACACTTCTTTCTCGGGCGTAAGTCTTGGTCCTGCTTTGATGATTTTCCCGAATCCATCTTATGGGGAGGCGCAAGTGTTACTTGATATTCCGACCGCTTCTACTATGACTATTCGGGCTTTTGCCAGCGACGGAAGGGAAGTTTATCGGCATACCGCCTTCTATCAAGCTGGCACACATACGCACCCGCTGAGCTTGCCTGCGGGAGCTTACGTCGTAGTCCTCGAGGGAGCAGGGGGTAGTTATAGTCAGCGTCTCATGATGGTGGAGTAAGCCTGAATAATAGAGCGTTCAATCACGGGCAGGAGTACTCTACTTCTGCCCGTGCTTCTTTTATGATTTTATCACACCGAAAAGCTTTATTTTTGGCATATGCGTAGCCTGATGACGATAACCCTGGTTGTGGGTTTTGTTTTCGCACAAAAGGGGATTAATGGATTCGGTCGTGTAGGCATCGGTGGCACATACGGACCTCATCTGATAGGAGCTTCGTTTCGTTTGCCCCTTGGATATGCAGACTTTACCTTTGTAGAGGTCGCAGGAGGTATAGGTTATTCCAAAGCGCCAAACCTCTCTGGCTTGCATCGGGGTTACACCATAGGTATGGGTATGAATCAAGGTATCTTGGGTACTTGGCTTACGCGAGATTGCGGTATTTACTGGTTTTTGCCGTACCTGGATTTAGGGGCCCGAGCGTATATCTACTCCTCTTTATCTCAGCCCGATGGAAATGGAGGGACCGTTCAGAAAACGGTTATCGTCCCCGATGTTTATGCTGGTGTAGGTACCCTCTTCAACTTAGTGAAGCATGTGGAGCTATTTGCTTCTGCACGGCTGCGGAATGAAATCATAGATGAGTTTTCGCCTGCGTTCAGTTGGCAGGTAGGGGCACGGGTTAGTTTTGGATATAAATGATGATTTGGGCCCTGTGGATTCAAGTACTTTTGCGCGGTGTATGGATACACCGAGGGGATGGCGGCTTGGCTGTACAAGGAGATGTTCTGCTTTCAGGAGATACAATAGTCGCTGTATCCCCCGTAATAGCCGCTCTACCGGAATACACGATCGTAGAGGCGCGTGGTAAGCATTTATATCCTGCACTGATAGCCTTAGGCACACCTGTCGGACTGATAGAAATAGAAGCAGTTCGCGCGACGAGAGACAATGCGGAAGTAGGAGAATTTACCCCAGAAGCGAAAGCCTATACAGCCTTCAATATAGACTCTCGCGTGCTTCCTACTCTCAGAGCTAATGGTATTTTATACGCTGAGTCGGTTCCTCAGGGAGGTCTAATAGCAGGTCAATCTTGTGTGGTTCGGCTCAGCGGACGTACGCGTGAAGAAGCGGCGGTGCTTCCTGTGGCGATTCTTCACTTTTATCCGCCTTCTCTGCGACCGTCGGTGTATGCTTCACCAGAGGAGCAGAAAAAATCTCGTGAATCTGCCATCACTGCTTGGCAGCGGATTGACGATTACCTTGAAAAAGCCAAGCGATGGTGTCTTGGCGACTCTGGTGAGCAGAATATCAGCTATGCGAGTGTATGCCCTTATCTGCGAGGAGAAAAGCCTACGGCTTGGCATGTAGAGGCCAGCGAAGACATAGAAGCTGCTGTCAGACTTGCTCAGAAGCACGGTCTGCGCATAGCAATCGTAGGCGGAAGTGAAGCCCCTCGAGTGGCAGAACTCCTGCGAAGGCATGGGGTGCCTGTCATCGTTTCTCGTACGCATCGGCTTCCTCCCGCCGAAGATGCTCCCATCGATTATAGCTACATTTTACCCAAGGTGCTCCTTGATAGTGGGATCACAGTGATGCTTTCTCATGAGAGCTTCTGGAATCAGCGCACCCTCTCCTATCATGCGGGTACAGCTATTACTTATGGGGTTTCACATGAACAGGCCGTAGCTATGATTACCAGCCTGCCTGCTCAGTGGCTTGGTCTCAAAAAACTTGGCTTGATTGCGCCTGGCTATAAAGCGTCCTTGATCCTCTGCGAGGGTGAAATAACAGATGTGATTTCCTCTCGTATCCTTCGGGCATGGATAGAGGGCAAAGAGATAAACCTTGCCGATAATCCCCAAGAAATCCTTTTCAGACGATACCGATGACTACCTCCCTATTTTTTGACCTGCATATTCATAGTACGCTGAAGCCCTACATGCTCAGTGCGGTTGATTCTCCTTGGGAAGACTACGATCAGGCTACTCCAGAAGAAAGGGTGCGTCGTACTCCTCGTTTGACCGCCAGTGATTTTTCTAAGCTTCTGCGTTCTGGCACCCGTGTGGTCACCATAGCTCTGCATCCTATAGAGCGCTATCTGATCGCTGCCCTTACCACTCGCCCAGTGATGTATGCGCTGGTTTTCCGTATGCGGTTGGAAAGGGTTAGGCAGGTTTTACAGCGCAGTCCTTTTGCGATTTTGCAGCAGGAGTATAATCTCCTCTCAGCTTACCTGCGCCAGCCAGACGGTACAGGAGAGGTAATCATTGTCCGCACGCCTGAGGACATAGATAGGGCGCTGGCTTCACCTGATAAAATAGCTGCCATCCTATCCATAGAGGGGGCTCATGCTTTGGGCTTTGAGTATAGGGGGTACAAGTTTCCAGCCATCCGTGGCTTTAACTATGAGGGCTTTGTGCCTTTAGAAAGAGAAATGATTCGTCAGCGGCTAAACTGGGCTGCTGAAAAAGGCGTGCATATGATTACGCTTTTACATATGGTCTATAATCATCTGGGTACCCCTGCCAAAGCTGTGGAGCAGCGCGGAGCTCTACGACTTTTGCCTAATCCCATACGCAGCCTGAGAGAAGTTGGGCGTTTTCGGGGACTTACTGCATTTGGGGCGTATTTTGTGGAAGAGGCATATCGCCGGTACATCCTCATAGATGTAAAGCACTGTGATCACATTACTCGTCAGCAGGTGTATGAAATAGCTCGGGAATATGATATGCCTATTTTAGCATCTCATGTCGCCGCATCAGGTCGCTCCCTACGCACCAGAAGGCATAAAATAGACCGTCCAAAACATCGCCTCCAAAGTGAGAACTTCAATCCTTGGGACATAAACCTTCACGATGAAGATTTAGTTGCTATTGCTCAGAGTCGTGGTCTCATTGGTATCATATTGGATGAGCGTGTCCTATCTGGGGAGCGGCTTTTGCGTGCGGTTCGCGCAGGTCAAGCCCATCCTTTGGAGCCTCTATTCCAGCAGATTCGTTACATCTACACTACTTTGACGCAAGCGGGCATTTCTCCTCGGGATGCCTTCTCTACGCTGTGCCTCGGCAGTGATTTTGATGGTTTTATAGACCCCATAGATGCCATTCCTACCACATTAGAATATCCCAAAGTCCTACGGCCTGAGCTGGAACGCTTTTTTGAAAGAGAATACGAAACCTTTGCCGATGTGGGGCTCTCTCCGGCTGAACTCACACACAGGTTCTGCTTTGCCAATGGAGTAGAGTTCTGGAAACGGTTCCTGAGTCGGAAAATAACCGCTGTGAAGTCTCTTGAGGTCACTCTACTTTGATGAATAAGGCTGAGCCCTGCTGCGTGCAGTCGCTGGTGTCGTCTGACTTGTCTGGCTCAGTTGTGTGATTGAGTGAAGTTTCCGCATGAAGATAGCTCTACTCACTGTTTATCCTCCTAACCGAGTTCCAGGTACAAGATACCGAATAGAACCTTATCTGCCTATACTTCGCGGAGCAGGTTTTGAAGTAGAGTGGAAGGGCTTTTTCGCTTCGGAGTCGTATGAGCAGTTTTTATCCCCCAGCGTCTCTATGTGGAGAAAGGCGGTCATATTTTCGGGTAGGTTTTTCAAGTCTCTGCTTGAAGCTGTTTTTCGGGGAAGAATAGACGGTGTCTATCTATACAGGGAGGCGACGCTACTTGGATTACCTCTGATAGAGTACCTTTGGATGCGGGGGCTGCCTGTGCTTATGGACTTTGACGATGCAATATGGATGGCAGATACGTCTGAGCAGTTCAAGAGTTTTTCATGGCTAAAAAGTCAAAATAAGACCGCTCGACTTCTTAGGCATGCCCGAGTAGTCACGGTATGTAATGAGTATTTAGCGTCATATGCGAGGGAGCATGCCCAGGAGGTGCGTATTATACCCACTACTGTGGATACTGATGTTTATCAGCCTGTGGGTCATAGAGCTTCATCTCCCATAGTTATCGGATGGAGCGGTAGCGCTACTACACTGGCTCATCTGCGGACCATAGAAGATGCACTCTCACAGCTATACGCTAAATACACAACTCGGATACACTTCCTTTTCATAGGGGCACCGGCATATCGTCCGCCCTTTCCAGCAGAAGTATTGCCGTGGAGTCCTCAGACGGAGGTCCAACTGCTTCAACGCATGCACATTGGGCTTATGCCATTACCCGATACAGAATGGAGTTTAGGGAAATGTGCCTTGAAAGCTCTCCTTTATATGGCCGTTGGGATTCCTGCCGTGGTTTCTCCCGTAGGTATGAATACAAGCGTTGTACACGATGGTATAAATGGACTTTGGGCCAAAGGCAGGGCGGAGTGGATAGAAAAACTCTCGCTCTTGATTGAGTCTGCGGAGCTGCGTGATAGGCTCGGTTATGCTGCTCGTCATACCGTAGAAACGGTGTATTCTGTCAAAGCCAATGCAGAGAAATACATAGCGGCTTTTCATACCGCATTCTGTAAGTAGGTTATTCACATTTTATCCACAGGTGGGCTGGGTATTTTTCCATTATGTAGCTCTGTGCGTCGTGGAGCTCGTCATAATCCTGATAATCGTTTTGATCCGCTTTCGTATGAGTTTGAGGTGAAGCTTGCGCCAGATGAAGCTCGTCCGCAAATCATCCCCGTGCAAGCCCGTTCTATAATCAACAAGATTGAGAGCCCAGACTTGCCTATTGTCTATTCTATGAACCCGTATGCTGGGTGTGAGCACGGCTGCCTCTACTGCTACGCGCGCAATAGTCATGAATACTGGGGCTTTTCTGCGGGGATAGAGTTTGAGACCAAGTTACTTGTGAAAAAAAATGCTCCGCAGCTTCTTAGAGAGCAGCTTAGTCGTCCGGATTGGCGTCCTCATCCTATTATGCTGGCGGGAAACACCGACTGCTATCAACCCATAGAACGGGAGTATCGGCTTACTCGGCAGCTTCTGGAGATACTGCTGGCCTATAGACATCCCGTGAGCATAATCACGAAAAATGCTCTTATCTTACGGGATGTGGATTTACTTGTAGAGTTGTCTCGGTTACATCTCGTTCACGTCTATATTACGGTAACTACGCTACGCGAGGAAGTGCGTAAAATCTTGGAGCCGAGGACAGCAGCTGGGGCGCGTCGTATAGAAGTGATTCGTCGGTTGCGTGAAGCTGGCATTCCTGCGGGCGTGATGGTAGCGCCGATAGTGCCTGGGCTTACGGATAATGAAATTCTACCGATACTAAAGGCAGCAGGTGAGGCTGGGGCTCAAGCAGCGGCATATACCATCGTTCGGCTAAATGGAGCGCTGGCAGAGATTTTTGAGACATGGCTGCGTGAAAAAATGCCTGACAGGGCTGAGAGGATTCTGCATTTGATAGCGCAGTGTCATGATGGTCGCTTGAATGATACTCGCTGGGGCCAGCGCATACGGGGAGCGGGTACGATAGCGCTCACGATTGAACGGACATTCCAGACAGGAGTAACACGATACCTCTCACAATCTCCGCCTATGCCGCCCTTTGATTTGACTCTCTTTCGTCGGGGAGGGCAAGGTAGCTTATTTGAGGGTATGGAAATATAAGGAAGGGGTGAAAGGGTAAAGGCAGAACTTTTGTTGATGGGTCTGCGGTAGTATCAAGGTGGCTTGGTGTTGAGTGCTAAGAGGGGCGGGGGGGGGGCCCCC
>JANWXY010000028.1 GCA_025057135.1 Bacteroidia bacterium
TGTGGGAGGGCTCCCCAATGATGCAAGTAGAACTTCCCAGCTACCAACATCCAATGGACCAGTGGAGTGGTGTCATGAATCTCCCGTACAGTCTTGACATTCAGCGGGTCGGAGAAATAGTTACTCAGCTTACCTAAGCCTGTATTATTGGTACTCTCGTCAATAAATCACATTCGTCCCTAACTCCTCTCTCTAAACTCACTCTTGCGGCTGCGGTTTTTATCAGCTTTCTGCTCCCAGAGCCTCTAACTGTTCCCTAAGGAGTCTCAGTCGCTCCTCGGTGTCTTCTAACTTTTTGCGTTCTTTTTCTACTATTTCTGCCGGGGCTTTTTGAATGAAGTTAGGATTTAGTAGCTTAGCTTGTAGTTTTTCCCTAAAGTTCGTTGCGTGTGACTTTTCCTTGCGCAGCGTGTCTATCATTTCTTCCCACTTCTCGGGTGATAGATTAGCGTCAAGAAGAAAGACCTCCTGATAGAGGACCGTTCGTTCAAAGAGATAAGATTGAGCTCCGGTGCTGCGCACTGTAACGCGAAATAGGCGTTCTGACGAGGGGATGAGAAGTTTCTCTACTTTTGTACCCAGAAAATGCTCCATCCACATTTCAAGGGTAGGATAGAAAGCCCCCTGATAAGTAAAGCTAATAATCTGTCTAATATCTGAGAGCCCGAATGCCTGCCTAAGCCGCCGTATCTGAGAAATAGCCGTCTGAGCTAACTGGACTGCATCTAACAGATGCCAATCTATACCTTCTCTAAGGTCCGTAGCTGTAGGCAGGATGCTCAGGCTGATAGTAGCTGTCTCTGGCGCATCTTTTAGCTGATGCCACAACTCCTCAGTGATATACGGCATTAGCGGATGAAGCAGCTGTAAGAGACGCTCTACTTGCAACTCCACTTTCTCCAAAAGAGAACGGGCAGGAACCGGCTTTAGAGCCTCTAAATACCAGCTACAGAATTGCTCCCATACTACCCGATATAACAAATGTGCTGCTTCGTAAAAGCGGTAGCTTTGGATGAGGTGTTCCACTTCTGCCTGAAGAAGGGCCAGAATGTTGTCAAACCACTGATAGGCTTCTAAATGGAAAGGAGACGGAGGTAGGTCCGGAGCTTTTTCTCGCCAAGAATGAAGGAGGCGGAAGCTATTCCAAAGTTTATTACAGAAGTTTTTACCCTGCTCACACAAGGCCTCGTCAAAGAGAAGGTCATTCCCTGCCGGGGCACTCATTACAATGCCCAGGCGTACGGCATCGGCTCCGTATCGTTGTATCAGGTCTAAGGGGTCCGGAGAATTGCCAAGGGATTTACTCATCTTCCGGCGCTGCTTGTCGCGTACGATGCCATGAAGATACACCGTAGAAAAAGGCTTCTCACCAGCGAAATAGTACCCTGCCATAATCATCCGAGCCACCCAGAAAAATAAAATCTCGGGGGCTGTGACCAAAACCTGAGTGGGGTAGTAGTAGCGAAAGTCAGGATTATTAGGCTTATCAAAAAAGTCAAATACCGAGAGCGGCCATAGCCATGAAGAGAACCATGTATCCAAAACATCCTCGTCTTGGTAGAGGCTATATGGATCATAGCCTGCATCTTTGGCAGCTCTATGGGCCTCTTCCTCAGTAGATGCTACAAATATGTGACCGTCTGGGGCATACCATGCGGGTATTCGGTGCCCCCACCAGAGCTGTCGGGAAATGCACCAGTCTTTGACATTTTCCAGCCAGTGGCGATAAGTAGCCATAAATCGCTCCGGCACCAGACGAATATCCCCACTATCCACCGCCCGAAGCGCTAGTTCTGCCAAAGGTTTCATTTTCACGAACCACTGTTCTGAAAGTCGTGGCTCTACGACCGCATCCGTTCGCTCAGAATGGCCGACACTGTGCTTGTAGGGCTCTGTTTTTTCTAAAAGTCCCTCTTCTTCTAAATCCCTGATGATGCGCTGGCGAGCTTCTTCGCGAGAGAGGCCAGAGTACTTACCAGCTTTTTCATTTAGGCGAGCTTCGGGGGTAAAGATGTCTATGACGGGCAGCTTGTGCTGCTCTCCAATTTCGTAGTCTTTAGGATCGTGTGCCGGAGTAACTTTCAGACAACCTGTGCCAAATGTGGGGTCTACCCTTTCATCTGCTATCACAGGGACCATCCTGTCGGTCAAAGGCACTCGGACCTGCCTACCTATCCAGCGCTGATAGCGCTCATCTTTAGGATGCACAGCGACAGCCACATCAGCCAAAATAGTCTCTGGACGCACGGTGGCGATTGTCAGATATTCTCCATTGTCTGCTGGATAACGCACATAGCACATCGTGGACTCATGCTCTTTATAGATAACCTCTTCGTCCGATAGGGCTGTCAGAGCCACAGGGTCCCAGTGTATCATCCGTTTGCCTCGGTAAATCAGCCCATCTCTGTACAGTCGGACGAAACTTTCTATCACGGCTCGGTATAAAGGCGGGTCCAAAGTAAACCGAAATCGGTCCCAATCTGCGCTCACGCCCAGAGTCTTAAGCTGCTCTACGATAATGCCGCCATGCTCATGCGTCCATTTCCATGCCTCTTCTAAAAAAGTCTCTCTACCTATACTTCGTTTATCTACACCTCGGCTGCGCAAACGCGCCACTACTTTCGCTTCTGTGGCGATGGAAGCGTGGTCGGTGCCTGGCACCCAGCAGACATTATACCCCTTCAAACGATAAAACCGAGCTATAATGTCTTGGAGAGTGTTATTGAGAACATGCCCCATGTGAAGCACACCTGTGACATTGGGGGGAGGCATGACTATGGTATAAGCTGGACGAGCACTGGGCTGGCTGTGATAAAAGCGATTTTCTTCCCATGCCTTTCGCCAGCGCGCTTCTATGCCTTGGGGAGCATAACGGCTTTCCATCCCAGCAAAGGTAGAGCAGAAGCCCTTAGCCCCAGACAGAAAAAGACGCATTAGATATGCAGGTGATAAATGATGCTAAACTCCCTCTCCGACAGCTCATTTGATTCGGAGAATGACCTCGCGAAACTCTTTTGAAAGATTTTTTGTTACTTTGCTTTGGTATGATGTCAAAAGTTGCAATAGTAGCAATATCGCTTTTGACCACCGCTTGTGGTCAAACCTCTTCCTCAGAGACAGGTAAAGCATCTGCCATTCAGCAGGATGTCCTCACGATTTCGGCAGCTGAGGCTTACAAGCGCTGGAAGGGTAATCCTGATAAAATCGTAATCTTAGATGTACGAACCCCCAGCGAGTATCAGAGCGGGCATGTGAAAGGTGCCCAGAATATAGACTTTTATAGTAACTTTGAGCAAGCTATCCAAAAGCTACCGAAAGACAAAGAATACTACCTGCACTGTGCTTCTGGGCGCCGCAGCGCCTCAGCTACCGAGATCATGCGTAAAAATGGCTTCAAGGCCTACAACATTGGTGGATTCGGCGCTGTGGCCCAAGCAGGTTTCCCTACTGAGTAACTAAACCAAAAAAACCAATAGCCTATGCGAATCACAGGATCAGAAGCGAGAGAAAAGTACATGGCACAATCTGACAAAGTCGTACTTCTGGACGTCCGTACTCCCGCTGAACACGGACAGCTCCGCATTAAGGGCTCCCAGAATGTAGATTTCTACAACGGCTTTGACCGACAAATAGAAAAGCTGGATAAGTCTAAGACTTACATCGTTTTCTGTGCGTCTGGGGGACGCAGCCAGGCTGCTACTGGGCTCATGCGCTCAAAAGGGTTTGAGGCATTCAACGCAGGAGGCGTAGGAGAGCTCATTCAGGCTGGCTTTGAATATGAAAGGGGCTAAATCAAAAACCGAAGAACTATGATAGTCAAGCAGTTTTTAGATGAGCCGCTGGCTCAGTATGGGTATGCAATTATCAGCGACGGGGAAATGGCCGTCATTGACCCCGGGCGCAATGAAACTCCTTATTTAGAGTTGGCAGAAGCTACAAACTCCCGAATAGTGGCATCTTGTCTCACCCATCCTCACGCAGACTTCGTCAGTAGCTACTGGGCTATTGCGCAGAAGACTGGGGCGAAAGTGTATGCCAGCGAACTTATAGGCCTGTCAGTGCCTTATGTAGGTCTCAAGGATGGGGATGAAATAAAAGTTGGTAAAGCTAAGCTCAAAGCCTATCTAACTCCTGGGCACTCTCCTGATAGCATGACCTATGTTCTGTACGATGAGGACGGGCGAGAATATGCCGCCTTTACGGGTGACTGGTTATTCATCGGAGATGTGGGACGAGCGGACCTTCGCGCAAAAGCTGGAAATATCCAGAAACAACGCGAAGACCAAGCCCGGGACATGTACCACAGCTTGCGGCGCATGTTTTCCATCTTAAAGCCCGAGACTATCGTGTATCCAGCACATGGAGCTGGAACATTATGTGGCAAAGCCCTAAAACAGTTCAACGCCAGCAGTATAGGTGTAGAGCGGATGGATAACTGGGCTGTAATTTTAGCCCATCAGGCGGATGAAAAGACATTTATAGAAGCGCTCGTCACTGGACAGCCCCACGTGCCCAAGTACTTCCCTAATAGCGTAGAAGTCAATCGTTCGGGACCGAAGGGGTACAAGGAAGCCCTGGATAGTGTGAAAGTTCTCGGTAGACTCACTGCTGAGTCTGCAAAAGCTATTGATAGAAATGCCGCAATCGTAGATGCTCGTCCTGCTTCTGCATTTCGCCAAGGGCATCTTCGCGGGGCTATCAATATCCCGCTCGGCAAAACTTTCAATACATGGCTGGGCACCCTCATATCGCCAACTGAACCGTACTATCTCGTGGTGAGCTCTTCCAGCGCCTATGAGTCTGCTATTAGTCAAGTGTTGGCAATCGGTTACGAGTCTTACCTGCGGGGAGTCTTCATTGGTGTGGACTATACCGAGGAAACGGGACCAGAACTTTTCCCCAGAGAGTCTGCGCCTAAGCTCAAGTCTGATAGCCAGAACTACTTTGTCTTGGACGTGCGCGATCCAGACGAAGTCAGCACTGATCCCATATTGTCTGGCGCCCTTCATATACGGCTATCTGACCTGCGTGAGCGAGTAAATGAAGTGAATACCGATAAAGCGATTATTGTACACTGTGCTGGCGGCTATAGATCAGCAGTAGGGAGCAGTATCCTACTCGCTGCTGGGAAAAAGCAAGTATATGACCTCAGCGAAGCTGTAAGTCTCCTGCGCAACTAAGAACTAAACTAAGGCCTATCCGGCAAGTCAGGAAGGGGGGCTAATCCCCCCCTTCTTTTTTGACCCTATCGCAGAAAATGTCATATATTTGTAGTATGGCTGGAAAACCTAAAAAAGAGAACTTTACCTACCCGCAAGTGTTTTTCACACAGCCTTGGGAATGGCTTAGCCGATATAGGGATGTAAACACGTATTTGGTGATGGGATTTTATGGAGCCGTATCGGTGGCGATGCTAACTTACGCCATAGGTTGGGTGAAGCTCTCATGGGTAAGCGTTGGGCTCCTCTTTATTGCCGGAGCTCTGACATGGACGCTTACAGAGTATCTACTACACCGATTTGTGCTACATTATGTGGAAGAGAGCCCAGTTATCCAAAGATGGCATAATTTCGCTCATGGAGCCCATCACGATGTGCCCCGAGACTTGCGCTTTGTGACGGCTTCACCGTTTGTTACCTTTCCAATAGCGCTTTTATTCTGGGGACTTTTCTGGCTTATCCTCGGAGGAGAGTGGGTCTGGCCTTTTTATGCTGGTTTCGGGACTGGATATATTGCCTATGAATACGTGCATTATGCGATTCACAGATATCCGCATCCTCCGCTACCATTCTTAAGAGGTTTATGGCAAAATCACAATCTCCACCACTTCAAGTATCCTGACAAGCGCTTCGGCGTAACCACGACTATCTGGGACAGGGTGTTTGGGACTTATGCAGTTTAGGTAGCCTAACTCAGTTATTGCGGGGACTACTTTTGTAGGCTGAGAGTTGAATGTGCTAAAAAATGCTTATACTTGTGTTATGCGACGTGCAAACAATATCCTATTAGTCCTGCTGAGCTATGGGCTCGTGTATGCGCAAGGTACGGGTAATCGCTTCCAGAGCCCAGTATTTAGCCAGCTGAAGGTCACTAAGAATGTCCTGTATGGCAATAATGTGAGTTTCAACAACGCGCCAGTGGACTTGTACATGGATGTTTATGAGCCGATTGGGGATACGATGGCGCGCCGTCCGGTGATTATTCTGTTTCACTCAGGAAGCTTTTTGCCCCCTTCTTTTGCATCGGCTGTATTTGCTAAGGCCCCAATAGGTACTCGTGAAGACTCTGGGATTGTAGCTTTATGCATAGAGTTTGCCAGGAGGGGCTATGTTGCAATTTCCGCTGATCATAGAGTGGGATGGAATCCTCAGGCTACTACCCAAGAGCTGCGCGCACAAAGTATTATTCAGGCTGTGTGGCGTGCAGTTCAAGACGCCCGAGCCTTGGTGCGCTATCTGCGAAAGGATGCCGCTACTACGAATCAATGGCGCATAGACCCCAATCGTATCGCCATGGGAGGGTCATCCTCTGGAGCTTATATCGGGCTCCATGTGGCTTATCTCAATCTTCCCTCAGAGTTTGATAATAATAAGTTCAAACTGCAAGATGGCACTATGTTCGTAGATACTACTCAGCCGGGCATGGACCGCGGCTCTGGCCCTAATCAAAGCGGTAATGCCTTTGAAGGAGGCAGTGGTCATCCTGGATACCCTTCTCACATTCAAGCAGTCCTTAATCTCGGCGGAGCCCTTGGGGACACAAGTTTTGTCCAAAATGAAAATGTGCCGGTCATCTCCTTACATGGCGTTCAGGACCCTACGACCCCCTATACAAGTGGAATAGTACTAACAGCTGTGGGAAACTATCCTATCATAGAAGTCTTCGGCAGCTACTCTCTAACCCAAAATCTTATTGCTAAAGGCAATCAAACCGCTCTTCTTCCAGATTTCTCTGGGGATGTTCCCTTCCCCGGGCTATATCCTCTAAACGGCGCTGGCTTTGAGCCTTTTGGATGGTACTCTTCCTCTGGCCCAGCTGAAATAGCCTCAGCCAAGCGATATGTAGATACGATCATATGGTTCTCAACCCCTCGCCTATTCAAAGTGCTAAATCTCCCAACTATTCAGATGCCCGTTGCAAATACTTATTCCATAAGTCAGATAGTAGTGCTAAGCTTGAGTGAAGCCACGGCAGGAGATTTGCAAGCCTATCTTTCCGTGTATCCTAATCCCGCCACCCTACCGTCGGTTACCATAGAGAGTCCTACTGCATCTATAAGAGAGATATCCCTCTATCGTCTGACTGGCGAAAGGGTTCTGAGTAGGTCGCTTATTCAACCTTCTACTTCATACCTCTTAGAGCTCCCTGACAATCTTAGTCAGGGGATATATCTCCTAAGGGTTGAAACTGACAGAGGCATATTCACAGAACGCCTCAGTTACATGCAGCCGTAAATAGGCTCCTCGTGAGCCTATGGGGGGGGATAGTTCAAACTATCCCCCTCTGCTGTCATTATCTGAAATGCCTACCTTTGCACTGAATGAAAAAACACAGACTTATGCGAGCGAAAGCACACTACCGACTTTTAGGCGCAGTTGGGCTCGCCATGAGCGCTTCTCTACTTACGAACTGTGCCAAATTCAAAGGGACTACGGTTTCTATCAGCCCTAATCCCTTAGAAGTACATGCAGACTCAGTCAAATACAGCGGAAAAGTGACGATTCCACCCAAGTCGGGTTTCCGTCCTAAATCCAACTACACTGGTAAGCTGGTCATCAAAAACGGTGGTCAGCGATATGAGATTCGTACCATCAATATCTCGGCTGACCAATACCCTAAAAAGCAGCTCAAGAAAGAAGGAGTGACCCTAACCACTCAAGGAGTATTCGCTTTTCAGGAGGGGATGGATGGAGGTATGATGGTCGCTGAAAACTCTTATGAACGCAAGGGCAAAAACTTTGACTTGCCAGACTTTGATTTGGCGCCATGCTGCATCACGACTTCTCGGCTGGTGGATGCTCGCCCATATGTACTCTTTGAGCAGCACACCTACGTCTCCAAGCGAACTATTACGATGGAAGCCCTCTTCCAGTTTCCTAAGAATGTTCATCTGATTCAACCGGGCGAGTACGAACGTCAATCAATCAAGGACATCGTCGCTTTCTTCCAAAAGAAGTTTCCTGCCACCTCCATCACCTTAGCAGGCTACGCCTCTCCTGAGGGACGCTTCCGCCGAAATCAGTTCCTATCTCTGAATCGCTACAAGGAAGTGCAAAAGTGGCTCACGGAGCAGATGCGTAAGGAAGGATATAAGGAGTATTTGGATTCCACCTTCTTCAAAGTCTCTGCTACTCCGCAAGACTGGGAGGGCTTCAAGCAAAATCTCGCTCAGACCTCCCTTCCCGAAAATGTCAAGCAACAAGTCATACAAGTAATAGCCTCTAATATGACCCCCGATGCGAAAGAGCAAAAAGTTATGCAGCTCGTTGGAGGCGCAAAGGAAGTAGAATTCATCCTCGCCCCCCTGCGGCGTACCACTGTGCGTTTAGAAGGCTTTTCAGGGCGTCTCTCTGATCAGCAAATAGATAGCATCGCAAATGCTTTTCTGAGTGGCTCTATCTCTCAAGATGCTCTACATAATGCCTTGATGCAAGAGGAGCTGTACTTCGCCACGACACGACAAACGGATGCTATGCGTAGAGAGCGCTTATTGAAAGCTTATACCGCTCGCTATGGTCAGGATCATCGTTCTCTAAACGATCTCGGCGCCCTTGCTATACAAGCGGGACGCATAGATGAAGCAGCTGACTATCTCAACTCAGCGAATAGACTATCCTCAAATAATCCCGCTATTCTGAACAACTTGGGATTAGTATATGCGGCTCGTAAAGAGTATGCACAAGCCGCCCAGAACTTCCAAGCCTCTTACGCGGCGCGCCCCACGCCCGAAGCCGCTTTTAACTTGGGGGTGATTTATGAAAAAACAGCTCAATACGCCGCCGCTGCGGAAGCTTTCAATAATGCAGGTGATCTCCCTCGGGCTCGTTACAATGCGGGACTCTCTCGCCTCCTCATGAATGACCTTGCCGGAGCAAAAGTAGCCTTAGAACGCGCCGTCCAACAGGACCCTAATCATGCTCTGGCCTATTATGTCTTAGCTATCGTCGGAGCGCGCTCTGCGGACAATAATCTATTAGTTACTAATCTTCGTCGGGCGGTGCAGCAGGATCGCTCTCTGGCGCAGAAAGCCCAAAAGGACTTAGAGTTCCGCAAGCAGCGAGAGTCCTCAGAGTTCAAAGCCGCTCTCAATCCGTAAACGGTTTATCCAGCTCATAAAAGCCCCCCGTGTATTCCTCACGGGGGGCTTTTTTTTGTAGGTTTGCACCCATGGCGATTCTCCTGGATGCGCATACCAGAGTCATCGTACAAGGTTTTACGGGGAAAGAGGGCACTTTTCATGCTCAACAAATGATAGAGTATGGCACAAAAGTCGTCGGCGGCGTCACTCCCGGCAAGGGCGGACAGACCCATTTGGGCCTTCCTGTCTTCAATACCGTGCGAGAAGCTGTAGATGCCACTGGTGCAGAAGCTTCTATCATCTTTGTACCAGCTGCTGGGGCTGCGGATGCAATTTTAGAAGCCGCATCGGCAGGGATTCGGTTGATAGTAACTATCACCGATGGAGTACCTGTGCGTGATATGCTCCGAGTGAAATACGTCCTGCAGAGTGATTTTCCCCACGTACGCCTGATTGGTCCAAACTGCCCAGGTATTATTACGCCAGGACAAGCCAAAATGGGGATAATGCCAGGTTTTATTCACAGACCTGGCACTATCGGAGTTGTGAGCCGTTCAGGGACTTTGACTTATGAAGCTGTGCATCAGCTCACCCAAGTTGGCTTAGGACAATCTACCTGCGTAGGAATCGGAGGAGATCCCGTCGTGGGTTCTAAGCATATAGACATAATTCAGCTCCTAATGGAGGACCCCCAGACCGAGGCCATTGTTATGATAGGCGAGATAGGCGGTACTGATGAAGAGATTGCAGGTGAATGGATACGAGCACACGGTACTAAGCCAGTAGCCGCATTCATAGCAGGGCAAACTGCCCCGCCTGGACGACGTATGGGGCACGCCGGAGCAATCATCGCTGGGGGAAAGGGGGGAGCCAAAGAAAAAATGGACTTCCTCGCTCAGTGCGGCGTTCATGTCATAGAAAATCCAGCTACAATCGGCAGCACAGTCGCAAAAATGTTGGGTAGAGGATGAAGGTATAAAGGATACAAGGAGGCAAAACCTCTCATGGATTGAATACCAAAGTTGAGCATTTAGGACAGTAGTTCTTCGGTTTGTCGCTTTGCCGAGGGGGATTTTCCGTGGGAATCGCTACCTCATGCATTGTTAGCGACCTCACTATAAGCTACCTAAATCAATCTCTTTATCAAGCAACTGCCGCTCCACTGAGAGGAGATATTGCGATTGAAAGTGCGAATAGAAGCCGTTGAAAGACAGAAAAAAATAGATTAGTTAGGTTCGGGGAGAACGAACAATCGCCCGGCCGTCTTACATACGCAGGATAGAGTGGTCAGAGGTATTTAGCTTATGGCGGATCGGGGTTTACTGTTTGGTGGCTACATCGTATATTTGAAGAAAATGCACCGACTGGGTACATATAAGGTTCTGGTACCGCCATACCTTTTCTATGGAACGGTGATACTTATCTGTTTCTATTGGTCGTACAGTGTTTGCCCGCTCTGGCTAATCCTAACATGTACTGCGGGAGGATGGGTAGTATGGACGCTGGTGGAATATCTTTTGCATCGTTTTGCCTTCCACGAAGAGCCAGGGCGCCCTTTGGCGGAGAAACATGATATTCACTGGATACATCATCGCCAGCCTCAGGACCCTACGCACATTGTAACCTCCCTTCGTCTTACTATACAGCTGGAGGTTTTATTTTTTGGATTATTCTGGTTTATAGGAGGGGGGCATCCGGCTGTGGGGGCAGTATATGGGGGATTCGGGATGGGATACCTATTTTATGAAACTATACATCTGCTCATCCATGTGCATCCTATACCACCCCTGCGCTGGCTGAGGGGATTATGGCGACATCATTATTGGCACCATTATCGCACTCCTGATCGGTATTATGGAGTGACAAGCCGCTGGTGGGATTATTTATTTGGCACACTCTAATGAGACAAAGCTTGAAAGGCTTCCACACAACGACCACTCTGTTTTGCTGAACATGTACCGGTGGATAGGTGTAGATTTAGGTAGTCAAGCGGTGGGTTTTGGCGTTGTGGAGCAGAAAGAAGGAGGCTATGTCCTTGCCTCCTGTGAAGCTCTACACCTACCGCCTAAGGCCCTCAGAGAGAGATTGTCGATAATTCATGCTTGGCTGAAAGCTAAAATACAATCGTACTTGCCAGCCGAATGCATCGCTATGGAAGCACCTTTTGTCGGGAAAAATGCACGGAGTGCTCTGACCTTAGGCCTTGTGCAAGGGCTTTTGTGGGGAATTTTGTTAGAAAATGGTCAGACTGAGGTTTTCGTCCTCAGCCCAGCTGAAATAAAGCGAGCCATCACAGGCCGCCCTCATGCTCCCAAGGCGCAGGTGGCAGCGATGTTACCCCATCATCTAAAACTATACGAACCTCTGCCTAACTCGGACCATGCGACGGATGCAGCGGCGATAGCTCTGGCAGCCGCTTATCTTCAAAACTCAGCTATCACCCGAAGATTAACTAAACGGGCAGAGAGGTAGTTTGGTACAGCCCAGCGCACTCCGTACACATCAGCGATCCATTGATAACTGACCACATTATAGCGCTGGAAAAGATTGAAAACATCTATACCTATCCACAGAGAGCGCAGATACTTTTTATCCAAAAGGAAAATACGGCTCAATCCCAAATCCACGCGACCATAGGCAGGCATCTGGAATATCGTGCGGGCGGAAAGGCGACGCGGCACGCCAAAAGGCGCTCCCGTCGCCCATACGAGCTGCAAAGTCAGCTTATACAGTGGGTTGGTAGGCAGCTCGTCTTGTAGGTACAGGGCAGCACTGAGCCGTTGGTCGCTCGGACGACGCATCCAGCCTATGCTTGGAATGTATTCTCGGGTAGAAAGCACACCTATCGCAGCCCATGAGTCAACTCCTCTCAGAAATTCCCCATTTATGCGCATGTCCAAGCCATAAGCATAACCCCAAGCCTGATTTTTCCCATAATAGCGCAGGCGAACATTCTCGAGTTCGTATGGGATCAGCGCCCATAAGCCTTTGTAGTAGGCTTCGGCGAAGTATTTGAATGGGCGCTCCCAAATCGTGAAGCTGTAATCCACCCCCGCCACGAGCTGCAAGCTCTGCTGAGCTCTAACCAGAGGATTGAGACGATAATCTATGGCTCGCATGTCTCGGTAGAAAGGGGGCTGGGCATAGTGCCCCATTCCCAGTCGGTATTGGAGTTTATCGTTAGGCTGATAAAGGAGTTGGAAACGAGGGCTGAAAAGTAGCTGTTTATTGGCTTGGGCATAATGAAACCGAACTCCTGCTTCTAATCGCCATTTATTCCAGCGCCATCCTTGTTGAGCAAAGCCCATGAGACGCTGATTATGAAGACTCTGATGCCAGAAATACCGCTCATCCATGGTGACATAATCCGCGGAGTCCAGAGCGCTCCATTCATACACTTGATCCGAAAAGTATTCCTGCTGGTAACGAATTCCCCACAATAAGCGGCGCCTAAGGCTTTTATCCCAGAACCACTCTCCGCGCTGCTCAGCGTAAAAGGTGTGAATATCTAAGTAATTTCGTATGCGGCGAATCTGACTGCCGGCTCCCCGTAGCACTGTGATTTCGTTATAGAGGCTACTTCCGAGACTGGTCTGGACTTCACCCAGGAGATAGGCGCCCTCCACATCTGTGATTTCATCCTCTAAACTTCCGAAATAGCTCACTTGGTGAGTTAGCTTGAGATAGGGAGTGGGGCGCCAAGTGAGGGCGAGTGCTTGTTGTCCCGTTCTGTATCGTAGCTCCTCTGCCCCAGCGAAGTATAATTGCACTCGGAAAGCGGCGTTGATGAGGCCGAATGTTGCTTCGCCGGTTCGGGGGAATAGCCTATAGCGATTGTAGAGCCCTGTGATGAGACCCTCTATACGCCATACCTCTCGTCCCACACTGTCCTTACGAATCCAGCACAAATACCCCTGCCCATCGTAGAATACCGGCCGATACTCGCCTCTCACAGGTAAAGTTTGCAAAAGGTAGCCGATAGAAAAGCGTCTAAGCCCCACGGTATAATACAGTCTTCCGATTTTGCCGCTGGTAGCGAGACTCTGGGTTAGAAGTCCTAATTCAGCCGTCGTTTCTGGGCGGTCGCGTCGTTTATAGTTGACTTGAAGGACAGAAGAGAGTTTGTCACCGTACCGAGCTTCAAAGCCTCCCGTACTGAAAAAAACCTCCTCAAGCAGCTGCGGATTCGTAAAACCGAGCCCCTCTTGCTGTCCGCTCCGAGCGGAAAAGGGACGGTATATTTCTATTTCCCCTGCATAAACGAGATTTTCGTCAAAGTTTCCACCACGAACGCGATACTGAGAGGAAAGCTCACTGGATGATAACGCCCCCATGAGTACCAGCCGACTTTCTATGTCTGGCTTCACATTGGGCATAAACTTGAGGGCTTCGGTTCGTATAGGTATCGGTTGTAGAAAAGGAGCAGAGGGTAGAGCGGTGGGTACTGTGCGGGTATCTTGAACTGTAATGGAGTCAGTCGTAACTTCTCGGGTGGCTAATGTGAGAGTAACATTCAGTGTGCCAGAGCCTGGCACGACCACCTCCGTTTCAGTGGGGTAAGCGCTGAGGTGAGAAGCCCTTAGGCGATATCGCCCTGCGGGCAGAGTGACACGAACCATCCCCAGAGAGTCTGCGGTGTAGAGAAGCGTTTGTGAAGAGATAGCTATTTGAGCATATGGTAAAGGACGATTCTCAGAGGATAAAACTCGTATGATGAGTTTGCCTTCCTGAGCATATGCGAAAGTAAAAATGGATAGTATCAGGAGGGCTGCATTTAGAGGGCTCTGGGTCAGCTCATGCCGACGGATAGTTGTGCTTTTGGGATGGGTGTGGGGGC
>JANWXY010000056.1 GCA_025057135.1 Bacteroidia bacterium
GTAGTCTCTCACGAAAGAAAAGCAGTCGCTATGGGCTGCGATTTGCTCGGGGGCATATACACCCGGCTGCAAACTCTCAGGATGTGCCAAAAGCCAAGAGGCAATCGCCGTACAAGTATAGCCCGTAGTGCGGGCCATCGCACTGACCTGTTTAGCTTCATCGGCATAATCTATAATCGTGTACTGGATGGTCTTTCTTCCGCTCTGCATCTGTAGTTGCATGATTAGGCAATCCCGTTCATCAGGCTTCATGTCCCAAGCCTGTCCGAGCAGGTGACTCGCCAGCTGTCGGGGCACGACCGAAAGCCCATTTATGTCTATGGGCTTTTCTGAAAAAAATCCCGTATAGGCCAATACCTGCATATACTCTGCATGCCCTGGATAACGAAGCGTTTTTTCAATAAGGGTAGGTACTTTCGTGGTGCGAAGAAGCGTGCGCAGACCATCGGTATTGAATGCTTCCAATGTACCGATGCCGTCAATATGTATTAGTTCTACTTCTGACAGGGGAGGTTTAGTGACGAGCTGTCCGCCGATGCGCTGACGGACGGGGCGAGTGTATTCTTCTATCACATCACTGGGTGAAAAGGGCGCTTTGTATTGAAAGGGCCAAGGTCGTTCAATAGGCAGCCCCCCCACATAACAAATAAATGTATCTATGGTCTGCTGAGTTAGTTCATAGCCTAATAAAAAGTTGCTGAGTCCCGGAGCTACGCCTGCATCTACGATGACTATGGAACCGCTTTTATGCGCCAAAGATTCCAAGTCATACGGGTCTTCGGCGAAAAATGATATATCCACCACGGGCTTTCCCAGCTCTGTGATTTGGCTGACCACTTGATAACCGAGATTTCCTGGTACGGCGGTTATGATGAGGTCCGCTTCGCTGATTTCTGGCTTTAGGGTGTCTATGGCGAGAAAATCCGCCAGCTTCGTCTGGATTTTTGGGTTGTCACGCTTCAGGCGTTCCAATTGAGAGGCGGAGGCATCAGCTACTACGATTTCATGGGCTTCTGCCATGTCGGTGGCGATTGCCCGTCCGACGCGACCTGCGCCGAGCAGCATAACCTTTTTCTGAGGCATGTCGGGCAAAGTAGCATTTATCTGACCAAAGCTTTCTAAGAGTGATACCGAACTCATACGACAAGCGCGCTACCACTTCATGGCGTATAGGTAGTTTTAGAGGGCAGCCCGAGCTGCTCTCCGTTGAGACGGTAAAGCTTTTATAGTATCCCAAACTTATCTTGTTTGAGTTCCTCTTGGGCTGAGGAGAGATGTAGTGAGTTGGGGGAAAAGTGTTTTGTGAGATTTGGGGGAGAGGGGTAGAGTTTCTTTGGGGATGTTATGGTTTTTTGGGCGCCAGCGCCGAAGGCGCTGGCGCCCCCCCGCACCCTACTTATTCCCCTCCAAGCTCAGCGCAGAAGCGTTACCGTACCACCTCGCGTATATCTTTTCAGCCGAATAACATACACATAAGCTCCTTCCGGAGCCGGTTCGCCATTTGTCAGTCGTCCATCCCAGATAAAGGGCATTGTACGAGTTACATAAAGCTCGCGTCCCCAGCGGTCATAGATAGCCATCTCTTGAATACACTCTGTCGACCCTACTACTCGGAAAACATCATTTATTCCGTCGGCATTCGGCGTGAATACGTTTGGGATGAATAGCGCTCGGCTCACTACGGCATCCGAAGATAGCGTATAAACAAAAGTATCTCGGCATCCCAAGCTATCCAGATAAATCACCTGTATGGTATAGGCTCCGGCATTTGACAGGGGCAGGATGATTTCATCTGTACCTGGTGGGTACTGGATGCCTCCTGCATTTATTCCAAGAATACGATCTGGTGTCAGAGGTATTAGAAAGCGTACCCATTCAGCGCAGATATCCCCTTCCCAGCGGAGGGAATCTATACCTATGCGCTGTGGGATTGTTATCTGACCCACTAAGGTATCACGACAGATAGAGTTTGCGGATGGATTGGTAATGAGCGTCCAACTATAAGTGCCTGCGTTTGGAGCCTGCCATTCTACAGCGTTACCCGTCAGACTCTGGGTATGAACCTGCCATATGACTTCATTTGCAAAAAGGCTTCGGGAAACGAACCGAACCCTCCGAGTACAAGTGTCTATAAAGATTTCAGCGCGTGCTTCGGAGCGGTAATCTATGGCTATTTGCTTGCTGAGAGTATCTCGGCATAGGCTATCAAACGAAGTAGCAATCAAAGTAACAGTGTAAATGCCAGGCGTAGTATAAGTATGGGTAGGGTTCCGAGTCGTGCTGGTATTTCCATCTCCAAAGTCCCATCGGATATATGTGGCGCCTCTGGAGCTGTCGGTGAATTGTACTCTGAGATTGCAATAGTCTATGTCTTCTCCGAAGTACGCTCGTACAGCCTGAGAAACCGCAATCGTACGACGGCTGGTATCTGTGCATCCGCCGGAGTCGTAGGCAATTAAGGTGACTTGATAGCTGCCGGAGGCGGGGAAGGTATAGGTAGGGTTAGGAGCAGTGAGGGTATCACCGGTAGAGAAAATCCATAGGTAGCTCTGCGCGCTTGTGGAGAGATTCTCAAAGCTGAATCGGCCTCGGCAGGTATCTCCGAACCACCGGAAGTCCGCATTTACATTTGATTGCCTGACTATGATAGTTTGTTCGGTACTATCAGCGCAACCATACGGGCCCGTGACAATAAGACGCACCGTATAGGTATCGGGCTGAGCATAAGTATATGTAATAGAGGCACCGCTGCGGGTCTGACCGTCTCCAAGGCGCCATAGGTACGAAGCTCCGCTGACATTCTGTGTAGCAGTGAGGGTTATATTTAGTCTGCATCCAGTCGTATAGGTGAAAGTCGCTGGCGGTGTGGGATATACGGTGATTGCGCGGCGCAGGGTGTCTCTCAGATTGCAGGTGGTGGGGTTTTGAGCGACTAAGGTGATGATGTATGTGCCCGGCTGGGTATAGGTGATGCCCGTAGGATTGAATGCTGTAGAGGTCTGTCCATTTCCGAAGTCCCAATAGTACGAAGTACCATTCTGACTGAGGTTTTGAATCGTCGGAGAATACGGGACGCATCCTCGGGGCGGAGTGATAGCGGAAGCGGCTACTACTGGCTCCCCCAGTTCAAAGTCTATTTTGAAAAGGGCATTATTGCAGTTCGGGCTACGATTTAGTGTAGAGACAGAGCCTGGAGTGGTGGGGAAGTCAGAGTTGCCTCCGCAGCCACCGCACACAGATTGGTAAATGATGCCGCGATTATCAAAGCGACTTGTGCCACCATCTACATGTTCCTGAGAGAGTGCGCCGCCCCAGAAAGAGGCATAAGCTAATCCCGTAAGATTCGGTTGAAATGCCACTACATAGAAGTCTGCTCCGTCGGTAATACTTTGATTGGCATTAGCGGTAGTAGGAAGGCCTATGGTAGAGCCCACATTTAGGCTGGGATTACCGACGTCTAATCCTCCCCATCCTGCTACATACACATAGCCACATCGGTCAGCTGCGAAGGCGCTAATGGTGATATTTGGTGTGGTGCGTCCAGAAGAGCCCCAGACGGAAAGGCGCGTGACCTGAGATAGTACCTCATCCATGGAAAAGACGAACTGCTTTCGCCCAGCAAACCCATAAGTGCCTGGGGTAGGTGCTAAGTTGCCTTCTGTATGACCAGCTCCCCAAGGTAGCCCCTGTCTGTCTATATCTATCATGAAGATTTGGTCATAAGCGGGCGTCCCCCAGTACGTACCAATGATTAGCTGATCTAGTTGAGGGGATAGCACAGCGAGCCAGCCATCCGCCCGTCCCCCCTGGTAGGTGGTTTGATAGGCTCCGGCTGTGGTGGGGAAGTTAGTGCTATTAGTGCCTCCGGCTGCATACACTACGCCCCCAAAGCCCGTTCTGAGAGAATAACCGGCGTCTGCTCCGCTCCCCCCTAAAAAGGTACTAGCATATAACTGACGCATATCTAAGGATAACATGCAGATTACCACATCCATAGAGCCACTCAGAGTAGTGCGATATGCGTTAGGTGTCGTAGGAAAGTTGGCAGAGCGGCTGGAGGATATGATATAACAAGCCGTATCGCTAAGAAAAATTTCCCCTCGCCCATCATCTGCATAGAAGTAATACAGAGGCAAGCTCTGGCTATTGATCCCGTCCTCTCCACTTCCCCCTAAATAGGTGCTCCCGAGAAGCTGATTTCCCGTGGCGCTGATAGCTGTGACTATTATATCTATGTTTCCCCCAAATGTCGTTTGATAAGCATCGGTCGTCACGGGAAAGTTCGGTGAGCGGGTCGCTCCCATCACGTATAGATTACCTTGAGGGTCTGTAACTAAGCTGTGCGGCTGTTCGTTATGGCTGCCACCGAGATATGTCGCCCAAAGAATCGTAGAGCCAGTGGGGTTGGTTTTCCAGAGTGCAATGTCACTACTATAAAAAATGGGCTGTGAGGAAGCCAGACTAACTCCCCCGCCGTAAGTCGTCTGGATAGCCCCAGGAGTCACAGGAAAATATATCCCTCCCGGGTTCCATGTCCAGAGAGCATTACTCACATTTCCGCCAGCGAATGCGTTTCCCTGTAGGTCATAAGTAGCTGTGAAGCCCCAGTTATCAGAATACGACCCTGAGAAAGTAGAGAAAACGACTACGGGGTCTATCACCAAAGCAGAAGTACCCACTTCTGAGAGCAGCTCATATCCTACTAAGGGGCCCTCCATCCGATACCGAGCTTGAATCGGCTGCTTGGACTCGGATAGATAGACAAGTGGTAGTTTCTCCACGAGAGTACCAATAGAGGTTTCTATGTAAAGAGACTCTCCTTGGACATAAACCGAGGCGCCTTCATATCGCAGACGGATAGACTGCAGAGCTGAGGGATTTCGGACATGCCAGTCCCACTTCAAGCCTTCGGTAGTAAGGCGTAGGCTTAGGTCTACTCCGGGATACAAGTTTTTATACCAGACCTCTCGGAAGCCCCGAGCATCTGTAGCTCTCCATGGTCCCAAAAAGAAGTTGTATTTGGTATCTTCGGGTAAGGTGCCGATAGGTTCTGTGGGGCTTGTACCAATCCATGAGATGCGCAAAAAATGCGCTCTTACAGGCAAGGGATCACCCCATTTATTATGATGGGCTTGCTCGAAGGGCCGCTCATCGGCTAACAATATGGCTATGCCTGTTGGAGTGAGGTAGATATGATTCTGACGCCATACGGCTTCAAAGCGGGCCTCAGCATAGGTCTGCCCTTTATTTTCAACGAAACTTCCTCTGTGACGCGCCCATATGCATAACCCTACAATCCCCAGAAATAAGCGGCTTTTCACCCTCCTAAGATACGAAAACTTAGAGTATCTCCTTCAGCTACCTACCTTTGTAGTGGAATGCGGCTTTTTATTGAGGGTTCTGCCTATCGTCCTTCGGTTATCTTTGATTTGGAGAAACGCTATTTACGAATAGATGGCATGAGCAGCATGCCCGATAGCCGACAGTTTTACCAGAATCTCATGGACTGGCTCCTCGCTCACAAAAGCCATATAGCCCCGGGTACGCAGCTGATCATGCGCTTGATGTACCTCAATAGCGGTTCTCACAAGGCTTTGCTCAACTTTTTTTCCGAGATTTCTAGCGAGAACATTCCACTTTCAGTAACTTTCATTCGCACTGAGCGCCTTGACAATAGCGAAGAAGTGGAGCTTTTATTGCAAATATGCAGGCAGGTAGGACTGAGCTGTAAAATTCAAAGCGAAGATGAGCATGTAGGACACTTAGACGGTTCTTCCAGACCAGCTGAGCCAAACAGCGACAATAATTAGCCCAAAAGCTACCCAGTGGCGGAGCTCTATCTTCTCCCCAGCAAAGAGTAGCTTCGCAACTACCACAAATACAAGGATAGAAATAGCTTCCTGAAGGACTTTTAGGGTAACTAAGGAAAAAGGCCCGCCCGTTCCGCGAAAGCCTAAGCGATTAGCGGGAACTTGTAATACATATTCAAAAAAAGCTATGCCCCAGCTGGTGATGATTACAGCGAGCCAGCCTGTAAGCGAAAGCTTGTTTGTCGGTTGAGCTCGTAAGTGGCCGTACCAAGCAAGCGTCATAAACAGATTAGATAATACAAGTAGCGCTACTGCAGCCCATCCACGCCCCGTCATTCCGCATCCAAAGGTACAAATGCGAGCCTTCTCGGCCTTCCGAACTTTCGGTAGTAGCGGGGCTCCTTTTGGCGAGTTTGAGAAGCTTTATCCACAGACTGTCGTGTGTCGGCCTTTCATGAGAAACGTCTGCGGCTACTTGAGGGGCTTACCAGTTTTCTATGCTTTCTCTATGCAGGCGTTTGGGTATGTATTTGTGTGGGCGATAGAAGCCGCCGATTTGGATTTCTCCTGTGGGTGTTATGCGCCAAAAGGCTTGAGCCACTCTCTGCGCTTGCATCCCGACGCCTACCTGCATATAAAACCGTTGGAGATAAGGCTCGAGCCATATGCGCACCCCGATAAGCCCTATCAAGCGTGTGTCCCATCGCAGCTCACGCCCGGGGAGATACCGCTGATGGATATGCAAGCCAAGGTATAACGGGCGATCATATCGTTCTTTTCGCCTGAAATAACCGACAGGATGAGAAACACCAAGTGAGAAGTAGGCGGGGATGGGGGAGCAGTGTAGGAAAGTATGATTGTACCGCAGAGCGAGAGCAGGACGCGCCCACAAATGCACGCCGCCTATTCCCCAGCTTCCTCCCCAGTAAAAAGGCTTGGGAGCATCCAGCGGTTGACTATAAAGTGCGTAGCTTCCCAGCAGTCCAATCCACTTGATAACGCTTCTCACTGGTAGTTGTTGTCGTGCGGGGCTCATCCCCGATGAATTCCGTCTGACGGGATTCTCTCAGAATCTGGCAGGTGCCATCCCTTAGTAAGTTGGCAGATGCCTGTTCTACGCGATCTGGATAAACTTGCTGATAAGCCCAAAGCGCAGTATCCGAAATGCTACACGTACTATCAGTTAGGATAGCATAGAAAGAAGCGCCCTCAGAGGATATGACCTCTACTAACCATAACTCTTTACTCTCAGGTCCTGACCATCGACCGACTGGCGCATATACACCATGGGGTAAAAGATGCTTTTTAAGCCAGTCTTGGACTTCTGAGGGGAAGGGGTCTTGCGAGTGACCTGTGGGGATTTGTATTGGAGGAACTATCGGAGATAGGCGCAACCGCAGCTCTTCACAAGGGGAATAAGAACCTTTTAGGGGAATAGAAGGCTCATTGGCAACGGAAACCGGCTTTGGAGACTTACAAGAGACAGTCAGTCCGACAAGTCCAAGCTTCCATAGCCATTTATTCATGCAACAAACTTACGGCATTTTTGAGATGAGAATGTGTAATATTGCCTAAATGTGCGGAATAGTCGCCTACACAGGTTTCAGGAATGCTACACCTCTGCTGGTAGAAGGGCTGCGCCGATTGGAATACAGAGGATACGACTCAGCCGGCATAGCCGTTTTTAGTGGGGAACGCTTTCAGATATACAAGCAGGCAGGCAAAGTCTCTGCTCTGGCTCAGGCAATTAGAGGGGAGGATATTTCCGGCACGGTCGGAATCGCTCATACTCGGTGGGCTACGCACGGCGCCCCTACCCATGCTAACGCCCATCCTCATCTTAGCTACGATGAGAATGTCGTTCTCGTGCATAATGGCATCATTGAGAATCACGGCTTTTTACGAGCCCGCTTAGAGAAGGAGGGCATACATCCTGTCAGCGAGACGGATACAGAAATTCTATCCCACTGGATCGCTTGGGTGCGTCGTCAGTTTCCGACGCTCACATGGACAGAAGTTATTCGTCGGGCGTTTGCCGATGTGGAGGGAACATTCGGTGTAGCTATGATGGTCAGAGAAGCGCCCAACCTGCTGATTCTCGTTCGTCGTTTCAGTCCTTTACTGATAGGGCTAGGTCAAGGTGAATTTATCGCGGCTTCTGACGCTACGGCTGTAATCCCTCATACTCGGGAAGTCATCCATTTAGCAGAGGATCAAGCAGCCATTTTGCACCCCGATATGGATGAGCCCCAGATATTTGGGTTGCGGGAGCAGGCATGTGCACCTCGCAGAGAGTATATTGACTGGGATGTCGCAGCCATAGAACGAGGCGGCTATCCGCACTTCATGTTGAAAGAGATATTTGAGCAGCCACAGGCAATACGCGATTGCATCCGAGGTCGGATTCGGCAGGAGCCGCTGGAAGTGCGTCTGGGAGGCATTAGCGGCGTCATGGATCGCATCTTGGGAGCCTCGCGCCTTACGCTTGTTGGTTGCGGAACAAGCTGGCATGCTGCCCTCGTGGGCAAATATCTGATTGAACAGCTCGTTCAAGTGCCTGTAAATGTTGAGTATGCTTCGGAGTTTCGCTACAGAGACCCGGTTATTTTGCATGGGGATGTGGTCATGGGTATTAGTCAGAGTGGAGAAACAGCGGATACCCTGGCAGCGCTCCGTATGGCGAAGTCCAGAGGAGCGCTCATCCTTGGTGTCACGAATGTTGTAGGTTCCAGCATACCCCGAGAAACCCATGCGGGCATATACATTCACGCTGGGCCTGAGATAGGAGTGGCTTCCACGAAGGCATTCACAGCCCAACTATCGGCACTCACCCTATTTGCTCTGCATTTGGGGGCAGTTCGCTATACCATAGATAGAAATCTTCATGACCTTCTCATAGAGCGCTTACTCACTTTGCCTGATCTCGTTGCTCAAACGCTGGACCGATTGAATGAGCCTATCAAGAAGTTAGCCGAGAGCTTCGCCTCTGCGACGAACGCCTTATATCTCGGGCGAGGCTATAACTTTCCTGTCGCTTTAGAAGGAGCCCTCAAGCTTAAGGAAATTTCCTACATCCATGCCGAAGGCTATCCTGCGGCTGAGATGAAGCATGGCCCGATCGCTTTGATAGACAAAAACATGCCAGTTGTAGTTATTGCGCTCCGAGATAGTCTGTACGAAAAGGTTCTGAGCAACATTCAGGAGGTACGGGCTCGTGGGGGACGCGTCATTGCCATCGCCACAGAAGGAGATGAGAATATCCAGCAGTATGCTGAGTCTGTGTTCTATATCCCTGATGTTCCCGAGCCCCTCTCGCCCATCCTTACAGTCCTTCCTTTACAGCTTCTTGCCTATCACACGGCGGTCCTGCGCGGGTGTGATGTAGATCAGCCCCGTAACTTAGCTAAATCCGTGACCGTGGAATAGTCTGAAATGCCTGCATGGCGCTATCCATTCATATGGGCGGCGGTCGGGCTGATAACGGGCATACTGCTGAGTGAGGCAGCATTTGAAGTGGCTATTGCAGGGGTAGTAATCTTAGCGGGCATTTCTGCTTACCTGTGGATTCGTCTGAAGTGGGGGCGGCTGGTATGGGCACTCCCCCTCTTTGCCTTCTTAGGAGAGATTAGAGCTTGGAGTGATAGGTATCCCTCTTCTGCAGGCATAGAAAGGCATATCGGACAGCTCGTCAAACTCTCAGGTTACATAGTAGAAGAGCCAGCTCGCACGCGTAAAGCTTACAGGCTACTGCTTGAGGTGGACAGTTTATACCAGTATCGGGTCCAGAGCTCCTGTGAAGTTACCGGACGACTTCTTCTCTACACGAAAGACAGTAGCGTGATGACTCTGCCCATAGGAACTCGGGTAAATGCCATTTGCCGTTTAGATAGTCTGCGCTATGCTACGACCTACTGGCAGAGGCAAGGGGTATTTGTGAGTGGCTTTACTGAGAAGGTGGCAACACTCGGTATAGAAAGGAGCTACTGGCGTGGCTATTTTCAGCGCCTGCGTCAAAAACTAATTGCGGGCATGAATGAAGTAGCTCCTGAGCGAGATGGGGCTTTGGGGGTGATACAGGCGCTACTTTTGGGATACAAGCGTGGCGTAGACCCCGAGATACAGTCGGCTTTTCAGTTGTCTGGAACGGCTCATATCCTTGCCGTTTCGGGCATGCATGTGGGATTAGTTCTTGCTCTATGGCTTTTTCTTCTTGGCAAGCTGCCAGGGGGGTGGAGCCATCACTGGATAAGCCAGAGCCTTCTTTTGGGGTTGATAGTGCTGTATGGCTTTCTGACTGGGGCCTCCCCTTCTGCAATGCGGGCCGTTGTCATGGGTGGCACGGCTATCTTGGCGCGGATGCTTTATCAATCTTATCTGCCTTTGAATGCCTTGGGCTTTGCGGCGTTTTTACAGAGTGTAGCGGACCCTTCGGTTATTTATCAGATTGGCTTTCAGCTCTCGTATGCTGCCGTAGGCGGAATCATGGCATTCTATGCTTTGGCACGCTCCGCCCTTTCCAGGTTCTTTTCTGAGAAAATGGCTCTCTTTCGTTACTTCAAAGACCTTATGGCTATCTCCATAGCGGCTCAAGCGGGAACATTCTTTTTGAGTTGGGCATACTTCGGGCGATTTCCGCTGTACTTTTTGGTAGCCAATTTATTGGCTGTACCTTTGGCTACCGCGGTGGCTTTTACAGCAGTGGGCTGGATAGTATTGATGCCGATTCCCTTATTGGGTTCATTCGCTGGGTATGCGGCTTATGGAGTAGCATGGCTTCTTGTGAAAAGTGTATATCTACTTTCGCTGCTGCCCGGAGGCAGTATAAGCTTACCGCCCCTTTCGCCAGTAATAGCTGGAGGACTCACTCTACTGACCCTTGCCTTTGGGGGCATATGGACGCAGAGAAAATTGACAGAGGCTCAGCAGCCATGGATGCTATGAAAACCTTTCCTTCGTCGTGTGTATCGAGAGCAGGGGATAGAGATAGATGTAGATGGCTCATGGCATGAAAGCGGACGAGTTGGATATGGCTTAGTGATCAGACGAGATGGGAGAGAAATCTACCGAGAAGGGGGCTCCGTCCCCGCAGATGACCCGGATCTCACAGCCCATCGGCAGATTGGGGGGGAGATTTATGCAGTCGTTCAGGCTATACGCTGGTGTGCTAAAAATAAAATCTCCGCTTGCGTTATCTACCATGACTACGAGGGATTGAGACGGTGGGCTTTGGGGGAGTGGAAGGCACGCACGCCTCTAACGAAACGCTATGTTAGCTTCCTCCAGCGTATTCCAGTCCAAATAGAATGGGTTAAGGTACCTGCCCATGCGGGACTTCGTTGGAATGAGGTAGCGCATCAGCTCGCCAATCAGACATAGCTTCATCTGGCAAATAGATACTCGCTTTATTCCTTTTCTATCCGTATCTCCTCTTCTTTGAGCTCTACTATGCGAACAGGGGCGTTTGCAGGTAGAAGTTCTGACTTGAGGAGGATGCGCTGTCCATCCGGACCTGCGGCATAGCTGACGAATCTTGACCCAAGTCCAAAGCGAGGCTCTCTGTTGAGAGCATAGACATCCCGCGATAATGGATAATATCCCTCCCTCAGATAGCCAGCATAGGGTTGGTAGAACTCGCGCTTTCCTCTGGGAGCGAGAGCAAAAAGTCGTACCGTTCGGAGAAACTTCGCTACCGTAGTATCTTCTCTATCACATACCCAAGCAGCTCCAATCAGCCCAATGGCGCGGGGATTTTGCTGGACATAAGCTATTACAGCAGGTGCGGAGTCGGCTCTGTAAAGAGAAGCTTTGGGCATCTCCCCGCGGAGAAGGGTGTCTTTCAAGTAACGAAGAATGCCTGAGCCCCCGCCACCTTCTATGACGAAGGTGTAAGGGGACTGAGGGTTGAGAAGCCAACTGATAAGAGTATCTATGGGTAAAGTACTGTCTTTTCGTTCAGGAAAGCCAATCACAGCGATGCCTTCGCGGACAATCTTCGTTTTTTTAGGGCGAATTTTCTGCTCCACAAGGGCGATGGAGTCAGATGGCGTATAGCTACGAGCCACGATAGCTACTTGAAAACTATCTGCCAATAGACCATCTACAGCCTGGGCCTCAGAAGTGTAGATGATTTCTATTCGGGCTTTGGGATAAGTCCGATGAAAGCTTTCTACGAGAGGCTCTAACGCTGGCTTTAGGCTTACATCAGCTGCTATGCGCACTTTTCCACTTGCTGAAGTGTCTGAGTCGGCACCGCCGCCTGTACACCCTATCCATGCGAGGCTCTCAGCGAGAAGGAGCAGGCTGAGCCTTCTTGCGACGAGCCATACGCTCAAAGAGTAGTGCCGATACATCGCTTGCCACATATATCGTAGAGAAAATCCCAATGATAAAGCCTAAAAGGAGTAGTAGTGAAAAGCCTTTCGTGTTTTCTCCGCCGATTAGAAGCAGGATAAATACCACCAGTGCCGCCGTGAAGGTTGTCAAGATGGTCCGAGAAAGGACTAAGTTGATACTGCGGCTATGAAGGACGGGAGAGGACACAGACTCTGTGCCTGGGCGGTTCCTTTCCTCACGGATTCGGTCAAAGAGGATTACAGCATCGTTTATGACATATCCAATCACCGTGAGGACAGCAGCGATGGTGTCTTGATTGGCTTCTAAGCTGAAAGGCAGGAAATTGGACTGGCTCAAAGCAGCATAAACCCCGAGCAAAATCGCCGTGGTCGCTACCAAGGAAAGGGCACTTCCGATTGAGTAAGCTAAACTTCTAAATCTCAACAAAATGTATAGAGCTATACCCAAAATGCCGAAAATGACCGATGTGAAAGCACTGGAACGAATATCCTCAGCTATAGTTGGGCCTATGAGGGCTGAGCGCGTGATCTGGGGATTAGCATCAGCGTGACGCTTGCGTAGGCCAGTGAGAAGGGCTGATTCTACCTGACTTTGCATGTTAGGTTGGTCGTACAGGTAGCTTGTGCTGATCAAAACATCATTCTTAGCACCGACGGTTTTTATTACAGGAGTATTGCCCTTGAAAGCTTCTGTAAGGTCAGCTCTCAGAGCATCTAAATCAGCAGGGCGAGAAAGCGCAACTTGAAACTGATATCCCCCTGTAAATTCCAGCCCCTGGCGTATCCCCAGCCCAAATATGGCGATCACGCCTAAAACTGTCAGAGCAAGGGCAATCCACCGACTGCGAGGGTACTGACGAGCAAAGTCTATGTTTGGTATGCGGGCCATGAAGCGCTCCATGCTTTCAGAACGGAATCTTAAGTGGGGATTCCAGCGGGATGAGCTATAAGCCCCTTCTACCATCAGCCGGGTGATGAGTACGCCAGTGAGGAGTGTGCCAAGGATGCCTATAATGAGCGTTACCGCAAAGCCTCGGATAGGTCCGATGCCGAAGGCGTACAGGATGAGCCCAGCGATCAAAGTCGTGAGATTGGAGTCTACAATAGCAGAGAGCGCATTATTGAAGCCGCTCTCAATCGCTCCTTTCAGAGACTTACCTGTACGCAGTTCTTCCAAAATGCGCTCATAAATAAGGATATTCGCATCCACAGCCATCCCGAGAGTGAGGACTATACCGGCGATGCCGGGTAGAGTGAGCACAACATTCATGGCAGCCATGACACCCGTCATGAAGAGTACGAGAAGTAGCAGAGCTATATCCGCTATGAGTCCCGCTGTGCTGTAAAAGAGCCACATAGTCAGCAGTATGGAGACAAACGCAATGCCTAAGGCGATCAGACCTTGCCGTATAGTTATTTCTCCTAAGGATGGCCCCACTATTTCTTCCGCTTCTATGCGGATGGAGGCTGGTAAGCGACCGGCTTTGAGGACATTAGCTAAGTCTTTGGCTTCCTCTACGGTGAAGTTCCCGGTGATTTGGGAGTTGCCATTGGCGATGACGCTTTGGACGACCGGGTAGGTATAGACATACCCATCCAGTACGACAGCTATGGATTTCTCTAAGTAATCGGTGGTTAGCCGCTTCCAGATACGGGAGCCTTCTGCGTTCATGCGCATGGTGACCATCGGGCGTCCGTCATCAGGATTGAAGTCCTGACGGGCATCTTCTATGGCTTCGCCAGTAAGGGGGGCTTGGCGATTGGGATTCACTCGGAGGGCTATCAGGGTGAGGACATCGGAACCTTCTTGTTCTGGCTTTACTGTCCATGCGAAAGCCAGGTTATCGGGAAAGAGCATTTGTACTTCTGGTTGACGGAGATAGCTATTTACGGTCGCAGTATCTGAAATGCGAGCGTATCCTATTACTGGGCTGCTTTCGGGAGGGTTTTGGGGAGGGATGAGGACTGAGAATAGGGGATTTTCCTTTTCAAAGCGTTTCCGCTTTTCCTCTTCGGAGGCTGCAGTGTCACTTTTAGTAGCTGTATCGGAGCGCGGTTTTTCTTTCTTTCCTAAGAGAATCTCCTCAGTGGAGCTTGGAGTAGCCTGTGTGGTATCAGCAGCTTTTTTAGTGGTATCTGCGGCACTTGTGGTATCGGTACGACCAGCTTGGATGGCGGCTATTTTTTCATTAGCTTTTTGAAGGAGGGGGAAAGTTTCCTTGATGGTATAGGTGGGCCAAAATTCCAGTTGTGCGGTAGTGCGTAGGAGTTTTCGCACCCGCTCGCTATCCTTGACTCCAGGCAGCTCTAAGAGAATCCGTCCCGTTCCGGGTTGTCGCTGAATGTTGGGAGAGACGACACCAAACTGGTCTATGCGCACGCGCAGAATTTTATAGGTGCGGTCTACGGCATCTTCTACTTCTTGACGCAGTTTGGCGAGAACCTCTCCGTCGCTGGCATCATAAGCCAGTCCTAACTTGGGACCTGCGAAAAATTGAGCCAAAGTGGTATTGGGGCTTTTTTCTTTCAGCACCCGAGCAAAAAGGTCTACCAGGTTTCCTTCACCTCGTCGGTAGCGGCGTACGGCTTCTTCTAATGTTTGTCGGAAAAGGGTATCCTGTGGTACTTCACACAATCCCCGTAAAATGTCTTCCACGCCGACTTCCAGGGTTACATACATTCCGCCTTGTAGGTCCAGTCCGAGGGTGAAGGAGTTTTCTACGGCACGACGATAGTACTTGTAGTTATCAGCATCTTTGAGCCAAGCATTCCGAGCCTCAGGAGCCATAGCTCCCAGCTTCCTTTCTATTCGGAACCTCTCAGCGACCCAATATAGATTATACAGGACTATGGCGAAAAATATCCCCAGTAGGGTCAGGATGAACGCCCGATGTCTGAGCATGTGAGCGGCAAAGTTAGGGCTTTCCTATGAAGGAGGTTCTCCACATATAAGAGGCCAGCTACGGAGAGCGAGTCCGTTATTTTTCCCTTATGTACCCATTCTATCGCTTCTAAAAGTGGCAGGCGTAAGCACCGAAGCGCTTCTGTAGGCTCTGGCTGAGCTTCCCCCATGTCTAAGTTCCATGCCAGATAAATCAGTGCCAGTTCGTCAGATACACTATTAGAGAGATGCATGCGGAGGAGTAGTCGCCATTCCTTGGCTGTGAGTCCTGTTTCCTCGCGGAGCTCCCGCTGGATTTCTTCCAGGGGGTCTTTGTCTAACTTCCCGCCCCCTTCGGGTATTTCCCATGAGTATTCTCCCAGAGGATAGCGATACTGTCCGACGAGGTAGGTATAGCCTTTTTCGTCTACGGGGATGACACCAAGTGCTAAGTTTTTGTAATGGATGACTCCATATATGCCTGGTTGTCCGCTTGGGGTTATGACTTGGTCCTCCCGTAGAGCTATCCAGGGGTTGTCATAAATCCACTTTGAAGAAAGAGTGTGCCAGGGGTTCAGTGTCTCCATAAAGGCGAAACTAATTGGCATGCGTCATAGATGGATGGGTACATCCGCGGAAAAAATTTTATATTAGGCGCCGTGAAAGGCGTACTACTTATTTCGTATGCTGTGATCCTACACGCACAGCACGGTATGAGCTCCTTCGCTCCGCCCAAGGATATAGATGTCAAGGTGCAAGGTGAGCTTCGTGGAGTAGAAGAAAACAGAGATTTGGCTCGCGCCCGAGCTCTCGCATTGGAAGGCAAATATGCCCAAGCCCTCTCTATCTTAGAGCGGAACAAAGCTCAGAATCAGGATAATCCCTCATTCTGGTACTGGATAGGCTACTGTCAGGAAAACTTAGACCAAAAGGATGCAGCTATCCAGGCGTATAGCCAAGCCCTTCAAAAGAATCCTGGCATGGCACAAGCTTGGTGGGGTAAAGGAAGCGTATTATTCAAAGAAAAGCGCTACGAAGAGGCTTATCAAGCTTTTGAGCAGGTTACACATCATGCCCCTAAGGAACCTCAGGCGTATTTTTATGCTGGTGTATCTCTCTGGATGCAAAACAAACGGCTGCAAGCTATACCGTGGTGGGAAAAAGCGGTGAAGTTGGGCTTAGCTGATTCGGCGAATGTGTTTGTTTGGATTGGAGACACATATGCGGAGGTGGATAGCCTTGCTTTGGCAGAGCAGGCATACAAGCGTGCTACCAAGGCCCCCAAGCCACCCGCCGAAGCTTTGGCTGGGTTAGGAAAGGTGCGGCTGGCACAAAGAGACCCGGAGGGAGCCATTCCTCTCCTTGCGCAAGCCGAAGCCCAGCTTCCTCAGGACCCCAGTCCCCCTTACTACAAAGGCATGGCGTATAAACAGCTCGGAAAAACAGCTGAGGCTCAGTCAGCTTTTCAAGAAGCTCTACGCCGAAAGCCAGACCATGCCCGCTCTTTATATGAAATGGGGCTCATAGCCCTCGAGCAGAATCGTATAGATGATGCACAGAAGTACTACGAGCAGCTCAAAACTGTGAATTCACGCTTGGCTCAACAGCTTCTACAGGAGATATTGAATAAGCGCTAACATAGCTCCCTGCAAGTCTCCGAGCGGGCGACTTGGTGTTTTTGCTTTCCGCGGGGAGCTTGCTCAGAAAGTTATGTAAAATGAATGAACATTCGTACCTTTGAGGTGATTTGTTTTATCGCGTATGCGTGCCCTTGTGGGAAACGTAGTCGTCGCTGTCATTACGAGCTTGACGACATGGTGGCTGGTTCGTAAAAAGGACCCTGTTCCGCCTTCTACTCCTTCCCCTTTATACTTGCAGCCAGTACGCTGGGATATACATCCGCCGGTAGATTTTACCGTGGCTGCACAGATTGCCATGCCTGCCGTTGTGCATATTCAGACTCGGATGCTGCCAGAAGTTTCCCCGTTTCATAGATTTCTCATGGAAGATGGAGATGAAGGGTTTCTGCCTGGGAGCGGCTCTGGGGTAATCATCAGTCCGGACGGCTATATTGTCACTTGTAATCATGTGATTGAAAAAGCTTCTCGGATACAAGTCGTCCTATATGACAATCGCACATTCAAGGCGAGCGTTGTGGGGACTGATCCCTCTACGGATTTGGCTCTGCTCAAAATAGACGCCTCAGAGCTGCCATACTTAGAATTCGGAGACTCGGATCAGCTGCGCGTGGGAGATTGGGTCCTCGCAGTAGGTAATCCCTTCAACTTGACCTCTACTGTAACAGCTGGGATCGTCAGTGCCAAGGGGCGAGCACTTGGACTGCTCCGTGAGCAGTTTCGGATAGAGTCTTTCATTCAGACGGATGCAGCGGTCAACCCTGGGAATAGCGGCGGCGCTCTGGTAAGCTTAGACGGCAAACTGGTAGGTATCAATACCGCCATAGCTTCTACTACGGGCAGCTTCGCAGGCTATTCATTTGCTGTCCCATCTGGTATCGCTCGTAAGGTGGTAGAGGACCTGCGCAAATACGGCAAAGTACAAAGGGCTTTATTAGGTGTGGCTGTGAATGACCTCACGGATGAGCGGAGAACTGAAAGTGGGGTTCCTATCTCTCAAGGAGCATATGTGAGCGATGTGTATGAAAAAAGTGCCGCCGATGATGCTGGCATACGCCCCGGAGATGTGATAGTAGAAGTAGACGATAAACCCATACGCAATGCCGCTGAGCTGACCGAAATGGTAGCTCGTCATCATCCAGGTGATCGTATCAAGATTGGATATTACCGCGGGGCTAAAAAACTAGAAACTTTCGTCCGACTGAAAGGGCGTCCCGATACCGCACAAGAAACCAAACGCAAAGAGGGCAGCTTTTTAGCTCCTCTCGGGGCACGTGTCCGTCCAATCACCGCAGAGGAAGCCGAAGCCCTCGGCATATCGCGCGGGCTTAAGGTCACCGATGTGTCCCCCGGTCCCCTGATGGAAGTTGGGGTTCGGCCCGGATTTGTCATAACTGCGATTGATAAAAAGCCTGTATCCAGCGTAGAAGAAGCCGAATCCCTTCTCCGCGATTTGAACGGGGCGCTCTTGATAGAGGGGCTATATCGGAAGGGCGAAAAAGCCTACTACGCCATCTCCACAGAGTGATAAACATATGACCGAAGCCAGTTACCTTTTTCGGGCAGACCCGTCCTATATAGAAGGCTTACTCCGACAGTACGAGAAGAACCCTCAGGAGCTTCCACCAGATTGGCAGCGATTTTTTGAGGGCTACTTTGCCGCTCTTTCTAATGGGGCGGCAGTTCCTCAGCCTATCTCAGCTCCTGACACGAAGCTAATAGAGAAAGAATTTGGCGTCATGCTGCTGGTGGCAGCCTATCGCAATCGCGGACATCTTTTTGCCCGTCTCAATCCCCTCGCCGATTATGCCAATCAGGATGAAGTCCTAGATAGGGAGTTTCCTCTTCAAAGTTTCGGACTGAGTGCAGATGATTTAGATACGGTATTTCAGGCTGGTAAGCAAGTAGGGTTGGGCCCCGCTACCTTGCGAGAGATTATCGCTCACCTAAGGCGCGTATACTGCTCTACTATCGGCATAGAGTACCGCTATATCAGGATACCTGAGATTTTTGCCTGGTTTGAGGAGCGTCTTGAAAAGCCTGAGAACTTGCCCCGTTTTTCACCAGAAGAGAAGAAAACTATTCTGCAATGGCTCTGCAATGCCACGACTTTTGAGCGGTTTCTCCATAGAAAGTTTGTCGGTCAGAAGCGCTTTTCCTTGGAAGGTAATGAGGCTATTATCCCCGCATTATATGAGCTTGTAGAAAAGGGAGCTCAGTTGGGCATAGAAGAGTTCGTATTCGGCATGGCTCATCGTGGTCGCCTCAATGTGCTCACGAATATCATGCAGAAATCTTTCCAAGCGGTGTTTGGAGAGTTTGAGGGTAAAGGGATTGCCACGGACACATTTGATGGGGATGTGAAATATCACTTAGGGTATTCCAGCGATCCAGTGGTCGCGGGCAAGCGAGTGCATTTGTCTATGCTACCTAATCCTTCTCACCTGGAAGCCGTGGATCCCGTAGCTACAGGAGCGACCCGTGCCAAAATGGACCACCTCTACGGAGGAACCCACGATAAAATTGTACTGGTTCTGATTCATGGGGATGCGGCTATCGCAGGACAGGGGGTAGTGTATGAGACACTGCAAATGTCTCTTTTGCCAGGCTATGAAGTAGGAGGAACTATTCACATTGTCCTGAATAATCAAATAGGCTTTACCACTGGAGAGGCACAAGCGCGCTCCAGCCATTATGCTACCGATATTGCGAAAGTCACCTTATCTCCGGTTTTTCATGTAAATGGAAATGACCCCGAAGCTGTGGTTCATGCGATGCGCCTGGCCATTGCCTTTCGTCAGGCTTTCAACCGAGATGTATTTATAGATGTGATAGGGTACCGTCGTCATGGGCATAATGAAGGGGATGAGCCTCGTTTTACTCAGCCCCATATGTACGCAGCTATAGCCCAGTGCCCTTCACCTTTTGAGGTATATGCGCAGCGTTTGATCCAAGAAGGTGTGCTATCTGATGCGGAGTATAAACGCATAGAAAGGGAGCGCATGGAGTTTTACGAGGGTCAGCTGGAACGGGCACGGCACGAGGACCCCGCAATTGATACTATTCCCCGTCGCACATGGCAGGGTATACAACTGTATGATGACCATGTGATGGAAGCTGAACCTCAAACAAGTGTCCGAAAAGAGGTTTTGGAGTTTATTGCGCAGCAAGCGGTTCGTATACCCGAGGGTTTCACCCCACATCCCACGGTCCGCAAGGTATATGAGTCTCGCTATGAAGCTGTGAAGAGAGGTACGGGTTTAGACTGGGGTACAGTAGAAATGCTGGCTTATGGCTCTCTGCTTTTGGAAAATAATCCTGTTCGCCTTTCAGGACAGGATGTGGAGCGCGGCACTTTCTCTCATCGGCATGCAGTCCTTATAGACCAGCGCACGGAAGCGCGACACATTCCCCTCAATCACCTCTCTCACCGACAAGCACCATTTTATATCTACAACTCACCTTTATCGGAATATGCGGTTCTGGGCTTTGAATACGGCTACGCTTTGGCATCCCCTCACACTCTGGTCATATGGGAAGCGCAGTTCGGGGACTTCATGAATGGGGCTCAGATTATCATTGATCAATACATCGCCGCTGCGAAAACAAAGTGGCAGCGTTTGAATGGGCTTACACTCTATCTCCCTCATGGATATGAAGGGCAAGGTCCCGAGCATTCCAGCGCTCGTCCAGAGCGATTTCTCATTTTGGCTGCTCAAAATAATATGTATATTTGCAACTTCACTCACCCAGCCAATCTTTTCCATGCCCTTCGTCGTCAAGTGCGTAGTATCACTCGTCGCCCTCTGGTCATTTTTACGCCGAAAAGTCTCCTTCGTCATCCTGAATGTGTCGCCTCCATGTCTGATTTGACGGAGGGAGGTTTTCGCCCTATTCTTCCAGACCCCGAAGTCGCTCCTGACCAAGCTCGTCGCTTGCTCCTGTGCACAGGAAAGATATTTTACGACCTTGTCCAGGTGCGCCGTGAGCATAAAAAGTATGACACGGCGATTATTCGGATAGAGCAGCTTTATCCTTTCCCAGAAGAGGAGCTCAGGCAGACTTTATCTGATCATCTCCACATAGAAGAGCTCTACTGGGTACAAGAAGAGCCCTCTAATATGGGCTACTGGACATTTATTTTGCGGAAGTTTATGGAATATGGCTTACCTATACCTAAGCTGATCGCTCGCCGAGAGTCTGCCAGCCCGGCCACAGGCTCTTATAGTCATCATGTTCGGCAGCAGAATTACATTTTGCGTAAAGCTTTAGACATTGTCGCTGAACGCGTATGATAGAGATTCGGGTTCCAAGTCCTGGCGAATCTATTACGGAGGTTCTTTTGGATAAATGGCACAAGCCTAATGGCAGTTGGGTGGAAAAGGATGAGCTATTAGCGGAGATACAATCGGACAAAGCAGCGCTGGAGGTTTATGCTGAAGTATCTGGTAAGCTGGAGATCCTGGTACAAGCGGGCGCTCAGGTTCCTGTGGGTTCGGTGATAGCTCGTATAGACCCTGCGGCGGAAAAAGCCGCCGATGTCTCTCATTCTTCTAATGGCGGGGTGCCTGCGCAAACGGAAGCTCCATCGGTTCCAGCTGAGCCTTCAGGCGGGGGACATGTTATGCCCTCAGCTGCACGGATTTTGGCTGAAAAAGGCATTTCTCCCACGCAGGTTCAAGGTAGTGGCCCCGCAGGGCGGATCACAAAAGCCGATGCCCTTGCCGCTCAGCCAGGTCCCTCGTCTGCTGTGTCTGAAACTACCTCTTCTCAGGTAGTCTCAACGCCATCAGCCACAGCGCCACCCTCCGCCACTACTGAAAGCGCCCGGCAAGAGCTCCGAAAAAAGCTCACCCCGATTCGACAAACGATTGCTCGGCGATTACTCGCAGCTAAAAATCAGACCGCCATGCTCACCACCTTCAACGAGGTGGATATGAGCCGCATATTAGAGCTGCGTAAAGCTTACAAAGACCGCTTTCAGGAGAAACACGGTATCGGGTTAGGCTTCATGAGCTTCTTTACCAAGGCTTGTGCGACCGCTTTATTAGAGTTTCCAGAGGTAAATAGTCAGCTTCACGAGGATGAGCTGGTCTATTTTTCCTATGTCGATATCAGCGTAGCCGTGAGCACCGATCGCGGTTTAGTCGTGCCTGTGGTCCGTAATGCTCACCTTCTCTCACTCGCTGAGATAGAGAAAGCTATCGCTGATCTCGCCGCACGCGCGCGGCAGAATAAAATCTCTATTGAAGAGATGCAGGGGGGCACCTTCACCATTACGAATGGGGGAGTGTTCGGTTCCTTACTTTCTACACCCATTTTGAATCCCCCTCAGACGGCTATTTTAGGGATGCACAAAATCCAAGAGCGTCCAGTCGCTGTAAATGGACAGGTGGCTATTCGTCCGATGATGTATGTCGCTCTATCGTATGACCACCGGGTCATAGATGGAAAAGAAGCGGTAAGCTTCCTCGTACGCGTCAAAGAGCTGCTGGAAGACCCGATTCGTCTGCTGCTGGCGGTGTGATGGAGCTTAGCGTTTCTAACCTGACGAAGCGCTACGGTACTCAGTGGGCCCTCAAAGGAGTGAGTTTTACCTTAGATAAGCCCGGTATCTACGGGTATTTAGGTCCGAATGGCGCTGGAAAATCTACTACCTTCAAAATACTCACGGGCTACCTGCGTCCTACAAGTGGAGAAGTGCGCTTTAGCAAGTGGAAACTCCCTGAGGATAAGCGCGAAATTCAGCGTCATATTGGCTACCTTCCCGAGCACAATCCCCTCTATTTAGACATGTATGTGCGAGAGTACTTGCTCTTTAGGGGCGGGCTCTATGGGCTAAAAGGGCGATTCCTCCGAGCGAGAGTAGAGGAGCTTATTCATAAAGTGGGCCTAACTCCCGAAGCCCACAAGCTTATCGGGGCTTTGTCTCGAGGGTATCGCCAAAGGGTCGGGCTGGCCGCAGCTCTATTACACGACCCGCCGTTGCTCATATTGGATGAGCCGACCAGCGGCTTAGACCCTAATCAGGTCATAGAAATTCGCCAGCTCATCCGCTCGCTGGGGCGTTCCCATCAGGTAATTTTCTCCTCGCACATTTTAGCCGAAGTGCAGGCCATAGCTGACCATGTGCTCATTTTACATAAGGGGGAGCTTGTATTGAATGCTCCACTGGCTGACATAGACAAGCACCTCGGCCAGGAGGAGTATATCGTAGAGACCCAAAAGAAGCCTTTAGCATGGGACTTTCTCCCCTCGACGGCTAAAGTGGCATCTGAGGGGCAAAACCTGTGGCGAGTGCGTGCGCCTGCCGGTGTGGAAATACGGGCTGCCATTTATCAAGCCTCCGTCCAGCAGAATGTACCACTTCTGCGCTTGGAGAAGCGCCAACTCCCCCTTGAAGAAGTTTTCCGTCAGCTTACTCAGACAGGGGAGCCTCTCGGTGCAAATAAGCCATAAACTTTTCCCAATCCGCAAAGTCAGTGCCATTTTGAATGGGCTTGACTATAAATCCAAATGTCTAACTTTATGATATGACACCAGTGCATATGGGCTTCCCCATGAAGCCTCACTGCATCTGGAAAATGCTCGGCATCGTCACCAGTATGGTAGTAGGTCTATCCTCCTCGTCCCTAAGAGCACAAACTCATCAGAAGCCCCCCTTGAAGTACCACGTAGAATGCCGAAAAGGCGACGAGAAGCTTTTTGAATCTGATTGCGAAGATGCGGTGGTATTAGACGAGCTGCTGACTACCTGTGTGAAAGAGCTCAGAGGGACCGCCTATGCCTCTGCTGTGAGGGACGATAAAGAGCAGTTTGAACCTAAAAAAGGCGCTCCAAAACCCTTTCCGCCCATAGAGCCTGACTCGTTGGACGAGTATCTACCAGAGCTTGGGAGAGAGGATAATACTCTTGAGGTCTCCCCGAATCCCACCAGCGGAGAGCTGAGCGTATATCTCAAAAGCCCTTCAGCGTACGAGGTCCTTATTATTGGGGTCAAAAATGATTTCAACTTTCGGGCGAGCGTCAAAGTGGGCGAGACCCTGAAGGTAACCTTGCCTACCCCAGGCCTGTATCTTGTGGTGGCCCTTAATGATACAGGAGTTTGGAATAGGCTAGTCGTCCATCACTGAAAACTCGTTCAAGAAGCCTTTATTTGCGGATTGGACGCTCTGTTATACGCCCTTGACGGTTTCCCAGAAGAGTTTGGGGGCATCTTTGAGGTAATAGTCCGCCCACTGATTCTTCGGTACGCTGAACCATAGCGGCATAAGGGCTATACTCCACTGGTATGTGAGAATGAGCTCTACCTGCAAAGGCTTAATCAAGCCGAAGCTTTGCGCACTCCGGAGTGCTTCTATCCATTCGGGGAGGTGAAGGGGTCTGGGACTAAGGAGAATGGCAGGGAGTCTGTGGTTGGGGGAGCTCTCTACAGACAGGGAAGACATGCTTTCTATCGCCGAGTAGAAGCGCTCATAAAACCCTTGGATGCGCTCTGGAAGGGTTTTTGTCATGTCCTTGAGGGGAGTGAGTACGTCTTCCAGAGAAGGAGGGGTTAGGGCTTTTTGGACAGCTTCATACAGGAAGCGCTTATTCCGAAAATAGTAATGTATCTGCGCCGTGTGGACGCCAGCCGCCCGAGCGATTCTCTCTAAGCGTGCCCCATCGTATCCATACTGAGCAAACTCCTGTATGGCTGCCTCCCTAATCCTTTCAGCTGCGTCCATCGGAGCAAAGTTACCAGCTTATTCGCACCTGCTTTGAGCATTTCCTACGAGAGTCGGGTCACATAGGATATCCAAAACCTCTGCAACTATTTTTCAGCGAGCGCTACTTTGATATAACTTTGCGGACAGTATGCGGTACGTATACCTGATCACGCTTATCACAGCCGCTGGGCTGTGGCAGGGCTTGCGAGCACAGCCATTAGATGGGCTGCAGCCGTATCTGGTAGATGGAAGTCCTACTAACCTTGCTGCTCGGCAGTTCCAGACTATCCAGGACGCTTTCAATGCTTTGGAATCAAATGGAGTAGATGGTACGTTTGGTCCAGTTATTATTCGCGTCGTAACAGGGTATGATCCCACTGTGGAACCCAATCACCTTCGGCTTGGAGGCTACGCCTGCTCAAATCCTCCCTGTGCTGTACAGGTGTATGTAGATATACCCGTAGTTCTCTCAAAAAGTCCCACTACCGCTCAGCGCTTTTTACTGAGATTGGGAGGTTCCCCTGTGGATAACCTACAATTTTTCACCTTAAATGGCCGCGGTAATCTTCGCCTTGTAGAAAATACCAACTCAGCTACTCAGTCTGCTGTGATAGGCATTTCGCCGAGAGCTGGTCGGACTTTGAGCAGGATTCACATAGATAGTGTAATCATAGATGGTGTCGATCGCACACAGACCTATGCAGGCGTGTATGTCGGTGACTCAGCTACGCTTGGTAATGCTATTCCCAGCGGTAGCTTGGTAGGTCAGGTTCAAATAACGAACTGCCAGATTTCGGGGGCTCGCCATGGCATCTACATGCGTGGCTCTACAAATGGTCAGGTGTTAGCCCCTTTCGTGTCTCGCTGCACGATTGGTATTCCTGAGCCAGTGCCAAATGCGACTAACACAGATGCCTCTTTCGGAGGAGCAGGTTTTGCCGGAGGGATATACTTTTTCTCTACAAATGGCGGCTTTATTCAGCAGAATGTGATTAGAAATGCTCTACAGAGTACCAATCCTTCTGCGCCAGGCTTTGCAGGTATAATCTCAGATCAGGCAACTGGACTTACGATAGAGCGTAACTATATCTACAATATCCGATATACTGGCACATTCGGCTATGGAGCTACGGGTATCCGAGTGACAGCCCCTGGATCAGGTAGTGCTAATGTGATTGTCCGCAATAACTTTATCTCCCGTATAGGGGGGGATGGAGATAATAGCGCGTTTACTTCTATTCACTGGATGGTATCTGGTATAGCTGTACACGCCATAGCTACTAATAGTAATGTAGGCGTACAGATTCTCCACAACTCTATCCACCTCTTCAACGATGATAGTGCCTCGCTGGGCCCTAATGACTTAACACCCCCGCCTGCGGGCTTTACCAATAGTATCGTAACGGGTATAGTGCTATCCTCTAATGTCACTGGTGGGGTGACTATCTCGGGTAATCTTATTCAAAATACTCATCGTCGGACTGCATCTAGTGCACGTGCCTTTGGTATTATAATCAATGCGTCTTCTCTTGCAGGCTCTACCATCAATTATAATGCTTATCATATAAATGCAACCGTAACTGGGGGCAACTTCATAGGGCGTCAGGGCGGCACTGATTACGCTACGCTCGCTGCATGGCAAGGCATAGGTTATGATGCTAATGGCTGGCAGTTAGGCAGCCCCGTAGCCTTTGCGAATGATTACGATTTGCACATTGATCCCCTTGTGCCTTCCTTTATCATCGATCGCGGGAATTCGGCGCTTTTGCCGATGGTGGATTATGATGGGCAGACGCGCCCCCTCCCGAATCCAGGTCCAGGTCCAAATGGTGACCCGGGCAGCGCACCGGATATAGGCGCTGATGAAGTGGATGGAAGCTACATACCATGTCCATCTGTCATAGAGGCAGATGCTATCACCCTCTCGCCTGCCACACCGCAGGTCGGTCAGGATATTACGGTGAGTGTGAATAACGCATCTAACTTATCAGGCATCCTCACACTCCGCTGGTCTACGAATGGCGGTTCTTCATGGACAAGCGTACCTGTGTCTCCGAGCTCTTTCCCCTACACTATACCGGCTCCATCTGTCTCTTCTCTGCCTGCCACGCTGGATGTACAGCTAATCGCCAATAATGTCCCAGGCTGCCCTTCCTTGTCACCTAATACCGATACTGCTGTCGCATCGGTGGTTATCACTTGCCCGACGCCATTCGGTGCAGGTCCTGTAAACATCACGCAAGATACGGTGCTGTTTGGGGCGCCTATCACCTTGAATGCTTCCCCCTCGGCGGGAACTCAGTACGTCATTCAATGGTCATATAATCAAACTACATGGAACAATCTAACCTACACAGGGACTTTTCCCGCAACTCTACTTACCCCCTCTTCGGGACTTCCGTCTATCCCGGCCACGCTTTATATGCGGCTCGTCGTACAAAACTATACTGGCTGCTCACCTGCAGCTGATACCTCTAATGTGGACTCAGTAGTACTAAATGAGCGACCTGGGAACCGCCTGGCTACAGCTATACCTATTAGCTTGACTTATAACTCTCTCGCTCAACGCTGGGAGGCAGTGATTCAAGATAGCACAAATCTCGGCACGACAAATGAATATGGAAATCCTACTGCTGTCGGCTCGTCTGGTACTGGCAATCCTCGCGGTACAGGCGCTAAGGACCTGTTCTACATTCTGACCTTGCCTACTTGTATGGACTCCCTCTTTCTCAACACCTGTGCCTCATTTACCAACTACGATACTCGCTTGAACCTTATTAACCTCACTACTGGTGATACTACCTCTGATGAAGATGCGTGCGGGCTGAGATCTGATCTAAGAGTGATAGGTACTGAGACTTCCAATCTTATAAAGCCTATGGGAGAAAACTGGAGCACTCCTACCGTAGACTCTGTCCGATTAGCGGCAGGGGACCAAATAGTCATTATCGTGGAAGGATATAGCTCCTTCAGTCAAGGCCGATTTGAGCTGGTCATCCGTGGCTATGGTCCTGAGCTTGTGACTCGTCCTGTGCCGAGTCTCGGTTTAGATACCTCGCTGTGTATTGCCACGAGTACTTCTCTCCCTTTGGATGCCACCGTAACGCCGCCTGCTGATAACTATGAGTGGGTCGTAGATGGTTCGGTCGTTTCTGGCGCCAATTCACCGATATATAATCTTCCCCTTGCCTCGGGTACCTATCAAGTCATCGCACGCGCCATATTCAATAATACCCGAGGATTGGCGAATGGGCCTATATGTCAAGCTGATACCACAGCAGATACGATTGTCGTGACAGTCTCTCCCGAGCCTCAGGCAGCTATTCAAGTGGGAACTACTATTTATCCCAGTGGTGGAACGCATAATATCTCTTCTACGAGTTCTCCCGTGAGTGAGACCTTCACCGTCAGCAGTTCTACGAGCGGAAATTCCTATCAGTGGGAACTGTATAATCCAGGCAGCAGCACTGCAAATGCCACTGGTTCTGGCAGCTCATTTAGTCACTCCTTCTCAAGTAGCGGTGTTTATACGCTCATCTTGATTTCCACTAATGGAGTCTGTGAAGAGCGTGATACAGTATTTGTGAATGTGAGTATCACCACAGCTCTGGGTAGCTCTGCTGGCAGCTTTTCTGCTTTTCCGAATCCCAATAGTGGAAGCTTTACCATTATAGCGCCTGCTGTGGGTATCTATGAGCTGCGAGTTGTGGATGTTGCTGGAAAGGTAGTGCTTACCGACTACATACAAGGACAGCGTAAAGACCTCCATTTGCGCCTTCCTGCGGGTACCTATCAGCTTCTTCTCTCAGGAGAAGGGCGCTCGGAGGTCATTCGTCTCCTCATAGTAGAGTAGTCGTCGCGCCTTGTAGTAGCATGAATCTAAGCCCTCCGGCGATGAGCCGGAGGGCTTTTCTTATGGGGGTATGAAACTGCGGGGAGGAGTCTTAGATGGGGCGCCAGCGCCGCAGGCGCTGGCGCCCCACTTACCTTCATCAATAATCCTTCATTTCACATACCCTCTTCGCCATGCCCGAAAAGTATTTGCACTTTCTCCATAAGCGTAATATTCCAGCAATCCTACCGCTTCTATCACACGCATCTTTTCTTGCCAAGTTTCCGGCGATGCATCAAATCCAAAAAATGCATAGGCAGATACGAGGGCTTTCAGGTAGCCTTTCAATCCAGCCTCAATCAGAATAGAGAGGGGCGGTTGCTCTTCTGCAGACAGCCATGACTCCGCAATACTACGGGCAAGCTTACTTCCCTGTCTTAGGAGATAGCCCGTATGGGAGGTGTCTTGATTAGCTTTGCTCAGAATAGTCTCATATACAGCGATGATTGTAGCCGCATCTGCTTCCTTATCTTGGGTTGGAAGAAATATCCTGTGCATCTGTGAGCTATCAACTTTTAGATATCGTCGAGCTGTGCTAAGGAGCGCAGTAATAGTATCGCTTTGATTGAGATATATGCCGGCTATTTCTCGGAAAAATCGGTCATTCCACTCTATGCGACGGATAGCCTCCATCTCTTGTCGCAGACGCAGCAGCCACTCCCGATGACTGGTATCCCGGACGAGCGAATAGAGCCGATGGTGAAGCTCCTTGTACGGTAGAGGATTCTGGGCCTTCATCAGCCATAGCGTCCCCATGACCCAGCGCCACATAAAGCAAATATGCGGGTCTCTTTCGTATCTTTTCGTATGCCCAGCGTATGGCAGCAGACTTTTATGGAGTCGGAAAAGAAAGCCATAATTTCTGCTTACAGACGGCTTTTGCGAGCATGTGGTGACTTTTTAGATAAAAAGGGACGGACGGAACTCAGAAAAGCGTTTCGCTTTGCCTTAGAGCAACATGGGGACATGCGGCGGCGTACAGGGGAGCCCTACATTCTGCATCCAATAGCCGTGGCTCTCATTTTAGTCAAAGAGATCGGTTTGAAAGATGTCTCCGCTGTAATAGCTGCTCTCCTGCATGATGTGGTGGAGGACACGGATACCGATTTAGAGACTATTCATGCAGAGTTTGGAGAGCGGGTGGCGACGCTTGTTGAGGCGCTCACGAAAATCACTCGGGTTCAGAGTCCATTAGAATCTACTCAGGCGGAGACTTTTCGCAAAATCCTTCTTACGATGGCGGATGATATTCGCGTGGCCCTTATCAAGCTGGCTGATCGCCTTCATAATATGCGCACTCTCACCGGTCTCAAGCCAGAGAAACAAGCCAAGATTCTCGCTGAGACAGAGTATATCTATATACCGATAGCGCATAGGTTAGGGTTGTATGCAATCAAGAGTGAGATGGAGGACCTTATCTTACAGTTTCGTGCGCCCAGAGAATATGAGGAGATAGCTCAAAAGCTTCAAGCCACAGCTCGTGAGCGCGAGAAGTACATTCAGCGATTTGTAGAGCCGATTCTTCAGAAACTGAAAGAAGAGCTACCTGTACGCTTCAAAGTGGAGAGTCGCGTCAAAAGTATCAGCTCCATCTACAATAAAATGAAGCGCCAAGGCGTGAGATTTGAAGAAGTGTACGACATATTCGCGGTTCGGTTCATTTTAGACTCGCCTCCTGCCACAGAAAAGGCGGATTGTTGGCGTACTTATTCCATCATCACCAGCTTGTATCGTCCTAACATGAATCGCCTCAGAGACTGGATATCCCATCCAAAGGCGACTGGGTATGAAGCTTTACATATCACGGTTATGGGACCAGAAGGCAAGTGGGTGGAGGTACAAATACGCTCCCGGCGCATGCACGAAGCGGCAGAATATGGGCTCGTCGCTCACTGGCGCTATAAAGACAAACAGAATGGGCATTCCGCCGGGTATGATCAGGCGTTGGAAGGATGGCTAAACCGAATCCGTAGCCTTCTGGAAAATCCAGAGCTCCCCGTGGTAGAGCTCCTCAGCGAAATGCGTTTGGATATTGCTCATGAAGAGGTGTATGTTTTCACCCCTAAGGGGGAGTTGAAAATTTTGCCCGCTGGCGCCACCGCTTTGGATTTTGCCTATGAGATACATTCGGAAATAGGGCGACACGCAATCGCTGCCAAAGTCAATGGGCGACCAGTCCTACTCAACACAATTTTGCAAAATGCTGACCAGGTGGAAATTATCACAAGCGAACGAGCGGAGCCCTCAGAAGAGCAGCTCTCTTTCGTAAAAACCGCCCGGGCGAGGCTGAAAATCAGAGAATACCTCAAACATCAGCGAAAACAAGCGATCGAGCGGGGAAAAGCGATTTTTGAGTGGAGGTTACGACATTTAGGATTGCGGCAGGATGATCCCTCCATTCGGGAACTTTTATGGTATTTACGATTGCCCTCTTTGGAAGAGCTATGGTATCGGCTCGGTAATCATAAAATTGACCTCACGCGCATTCAAGATTTCATTCGTCTGAAACGCATATCCCATGGAACTACACCCATAATAGATCAGCTCTCCCAACAACTGGGCTTGCTCAGTGGTGCTATAGAAGTCGGTCATAGCGAAGAAAAGCACACGTACGCTACGTGCTGTTACCCCATACCCTTTGACGCTATCATGGGCTATATGACCGCTGATGGGCTTATCATTCACCGCACGACTTGTAAGGAGATACAGCGCTTGCTATCTCTGGACAGTACAAAGGTTCGGACGCTACGCTGGGTGAGTACGCCGCAAAAAGACTTCTTAGCCGCTCTGCTCTTAGAGGGGGAGGACCGCCAAGGTATGCTGCTGGATATCGTAAAAGTGATTTCTCTCCGCAAGCGAAAAAATATCCGTTCTATACGCATAGAGGGGCAAGCGTCTTACTTTCAGGGGATTATTGAGCTTTATGTACATAATGAACCGGATCTCCTAAGTACTATTCGGGCTTTGGTGGAGGTGCGGGGGCTCCTGAGAGTTGAGCGATATCGGGAGAATCCCTAAACTTTGCTGCTCATATGCAGGAGGTTTTGCTGGATGGCCTGGCGAGGATATTAGCATATTTTTCTTTGCAAGGTAGCTTTTCTCAAAAAGAAACTGTCATCTTACGGCAGCTCTTGCGCGAGCTTGGCGTAGATGCCGAAGCAGAGATTCAAAAAATTCAACACTATATTGCTAATCAAAATAATCTGCGTCCGCAAATAGTCCTCCGCTCTATTTCACAGCAGCTCCCCAGACATTTACGATACCTTCTGTACGCATATATCGTTCAGCTCGCCTATGCGGACAAGGTTTTCCAGCAAGAAGAGGAGCGGTTTCTCAAAGAAATGGCGGAGGAGTTTGAGATTCCGGAGCCGGAGCGGTACATGATAGAGCTTTTTGCTCAGGCAAGTCGCATTAGAAGTATAGACTCTCCTCAGCTTCTAATCGTCGGTGCTCCTGATAAAGCAGTGGCGCCCTCAGTTCGGCATATGCAATTGCCTTTACCGGGTTATGTAGCATTTCTCTATTTGCCGTCGGTGGGTTTGCTCTTGATGCGGCTGGTGGGGCCTCAGATGGAAGCGCATCTAAATGGGCAGTGGATTCATGGCGATGTGATTCGGGTGTTTGTAGAAGGTTCTCTTCTGCGTATCAAAGGATACACTTTGACTTACAAAGAGGTATTGGAGCAGTTTCAGCCTACATCTTTTCAGCAGCGACTATTGTGGGAAGTGCGTCGGGTCTCCCATAGCTTTAAGGAAGGACGCACAGCTATTCATCCTGTGAGCTTTGAAGTCGTCCAGGGGCGTCTGGTTGGCATAATGGGTCCCAGTGGTGCAGGGAAAAGTACCCTTTTACGCATTCTCAGCGGTCAGCAAGTGCCTACCAGTGGGAAGGTTTATCTGAATGGAAAGAACATCCACACTGACCGAAAGGCTGTACAGGGGCTGCTCGGGTTTGTTCCTCAGGATGATTTGCTAATAGAAGAGCTTACCGTTTGGGAGAATGTTTATTACGCTGCCCGTTTGGCTTATAGGAGCGATAAGGAAGCACGAGAATCTACAGAAAAAACCCTTAAGCAGCTGGGGCTGATGAATATAGCCCATTTACCCGTAGGCTCGCCTCTCAATCCTACTATCAGTGGAGGCCAGCGCAAACGCGTCAATATCGCTCTTGAGCTTGTTCGGGGTCCGCTGGTCCTTTTTGTAGATGAACCAACCTCAGGATTATCTTCCTCAGACGCCGTACAAGTGGTAGAACTTCTCCAGGCTCTGGCGCGTGATGGGCGCATTGTCTTTTTTACCTTGCATCAACCGTCTTCGGAGATTTATAAAAAGTTAGATCATTTACTTTTTCTGGATGAGGGGGGATATACTATTTTCTGGGGGTCTCCTATAGCGGCTCTACAGCATTTTCGTCGGGCTGCGGGTCTGGCAGAAAGTGAGCAGGTAGAATGTCCGAGCTGCCGTCGTGTAGAGCCAGAGTCTCTTTTTGATATCATTCAGCAGCGGCGCATAGATGAGGCAGGTAATATCTCCGAACAGCGGCATGTACCCCCTGAAAAGTGGTATCAAATCTTCTGGCGAGACTATCTCGCCCCTAAGACTCAAATAGAAGTGCCTGTTCCCCGAGCCCGTCCGCCAGCTTCTATCTTTAGGCAGGGCTTTGTGTTATGGGCCCGAGAAGGCCTTCGCAAATGGCGCACTTGGCTCTCATCGCTTGCTCTCATCGTGGCTTCTCCGCTTCTTGGACTAATCGTGGGTTTCACTCTGCATTATCATCCCCCTGGACAACCCTACACTCTGTATGAGAACGATAACCTACCCACGATCTTTTTCACGAATATTCTGGCTGTCATCTTTCTGGGGATGCTCTCCTCTGCGGAAGAGCTCCTGAGAGATAGGAAGATTCGCCTGCGAGAAGCCTTTCTCCATCTAAGCTGGTTTAGTTATCTACATGCTAAGCTTTTTTGGGTGGCTCTATTCTCAGCGATTCAAGTCACTCTATATTGGGGGGTAGTCTCATTACTTATCGGATTGTATGCCAACTGGATGCAGACCTGGCTGCTTCTGTACATAGTGGCTATCTTGAGTAATCTCCTATCTCTCAATCTTTCGGATACTTTCACGCATCCTGTGCCTATTTACGTTCTCATACCGATACTGATTATACCGCAGCTGGTTTTGAGTGGCGCGGTGATACCTTATGATAAGTTCAATCCATCGCTTCGTGGTAGTAGGCCGGTCCCAATATTGGCGGATTTTTCATTCACTCGGTGGGCTTATGAGGCTCAGGTGGTTTCATACTTTGTGAATAATCCTTATCATAAGCTGCTATACCCACTCAAAGCGCGTCAGTCTCACCTTCGCTATCATCTACTCCATGAGCTTCCCATGCGGCGAGAAAACGGCGATACTACTATTTACCTGCAAGGATGGAAAGCTCCCTCTTTGGACTCCTTGGAAAAACTCCTTCAAAGGGAGATGCAGGCGGTCTCTATGGCTATCGTCGCCCGAGAAGCGGATATACCATCAGAGTTTCGCCTTAGGTATCATAATGACGCTGTAGAGCGGATTGCGCTTGCCAGTCAGACGACCCAGAAAATCCTTTACAGAAATGAGCGCTATTATCGTATGTATGAGCCTGCTTTGATTACAGAGTGTGTAGGCGGAGGGTATGAGCCTTTTTTCAGTGCTGTGAAATGTATAGCTGGTAAAATACTCCCCACACCTGTCTTCAATCAGCTCATTTTACTCCTTATGGGATTTGGTTTATGGCTATTACTTGTGCTGCGTGTCCTGAACTATTTGTTTTTAGGAGGAAAACCTTGAAATGATCGCCACTACACCCTCTCGGATATCTCTCACTGAACTTTATTCAGCCCTGCCAGAGTGGCGTGAGTTTGAGGCATTTTATGCACAGACCTTGCGCAGCGCAGTCTATCGGAATAGCTGGCTATTAGAGAAGCTGGGCAGCTTTATACTGCGTCGTGGTGGAAAAAAAGTACGTCCTCTCCTGCTCTTATACACAGCCAAGGCTGCGGGGCAGATTACCCCTCTATCCTATGTAGGGGGTGTGCTCATAGAGCTCCTTCATAATGCTACCCTTGTTCATGACGATGTCATAGATGACTCAAACTATAGACGCGGTTTTTTTTCATTGCGTGGGCTCTGGGGTAATCGCATAGCTGTATTGTTTGGGGATTGGCTTCTCGCTCGGGGGCTCCTTTTATCTTTGAAGTACAAAGCTCCCGAACTTCTCTATTATACCTCCGAAGCCGTGGAGGCGCTCACGGAGGGAGAGCTACTCCAGCTCAAGCGGATGCGAACGGGCAGTGTATCTATACAGGAGTATTTTGAAGTCATAGAAAAAAAGACGGCTGCGCTTTTTCAGGCAGCATGTTGTATGGGAGCTTGGACTGCTGAGGCTTCCTCAGCTGTTATAGACACCGCTGCGGAGTTAGGAAAGACTATCGGTATTGCCTTTCAAATTCGTGATGATCTTTTAGATTGGGGAGATAGCGCATGTACAGGTAAGCCCACAGATTCTGACCGCCAGCAAAAGCGATTTACTCTTCCCTTGCTGTGGGCATTTTCACAACTTAGCGCTTCTGAAAAGCGTGCTCTCCTGAGGCTTCCCTTTTCTGATGCTCGCCGTAGGTTACATGATCTTGGTGCTTTTGATTATGCAGAGTCTGTCTTGCAGACCTATGCTCAACGCGCTCATAGTCTCGCCTCCGACTTGCCAAATAGTACTGCCGTACCGATACATGCCCTTCTGGATATGTTGATTTTTCGTTCCCAGTAAAAGTTTATCTTCGCTGTGAATGGAGAGTAGCGTCACCGAAAGTGAAATTCTCTTAGATGGCATAGATTTACTCAGCTTCTACGGTGTCGGTAACGAAAACTTAGACCTTCTGCGCAGTGCGTACCCCTCCGTCAAACTTGTAGCGCGTGGTAGCAGTATCAAAGCTCAGGGGGACCCTGTAGCCGTGGCTCGCTTGCAGGAGATTATCCAAGCCATGATAAAGGAGGTGCGTCGGCATGGACGCCTTCCCAGTGAGCGAGTGCGAGAAATAGTGGGTCGTCTCCGTAGTGGAGAACCCCTGCCCTCCAATGAACGGACACCGTCAATCCTTAGGACAGTTTCAGGGCAGATTGTATCGCCTCGCACCGAGGGGCAGCGCCTCTTAGCTCAAATGATAGAAACTCACGATATTACCTTTGCAGTAGGACCTGCAGGCACGGGCAAAACGTATACTGCTGTTGCTTTTGCTGTAAAGGCCCTCAAAGAGAAGCAGATTCGCAAAATCATTCTCACCCGTCCTGCCGTGGAGGCTGGTGAGAGTCTAGGCTTTTTGCCTGGGGATTTGAAAGAAAAAGTCGCTCCTTATTTGCGTCCGCTATATGACTCCTTGGAGGAGATGCTGTCCAGTGAGAAACTCCAGCAGCTTCTTGAGCAGAATGTGATTGAAATTGCCCCTTTGGCTTATATGCGAGGGCGCACCCTAAATGATGCGTTCATCATTCTGGATGAAGCTCAGAATGCCACCCGATTACAGATGAAAATGTTTCTCACTCGCTTCGGGCACCATTCCAAGGTGGTCATTACCGGAGACCTAAGTCAGATAGACCTGCCGCGGGCTGAGGCTTCCGGACTCCTGCATGCTATTAATCTGCTGGAAGGTGTCCCTGGCATAGCTGTCGTGCGCCTCGCAGAGACTGACATAGTGAGACATCCGTTGGTCTCTGAGATTGTTCGCCTGTATGAAGCGGACGCGCAGCGTAACCGATAGCCTCGGAAGGCAAATAGAGATACCCGTAGAACCTCATAGAATTGTTTCTTTATGTCCCTCGCAGACGGAAACTTTATTTGCGTTAGGATTGGCTGGAAGGATTGTAGGGCGCACCCGGTACTGTATTCACCCTGCGGAGGAGGTCAAGGCGGTAGCTGTTGTTGGTGGCACTAAAAAGGTAGATGTTTCTGCCGTTCGCTTTTTGAGTCCTGACTTGATTATCGCCGAAAAGGAAGAAAACACCCGCCAGGATGTAGAGGCGCTCTCCGCTCTGGCTCCGGTTTATGTGACGAATGTGGAAAGCTATGGAGATGCCCTTGAAAGTATTGTTCAACTTGGCGACATCACAGATACCCGACGGCGGGCTTTGGAGATTGTGGAGGGGATAAAGGCAGCTTTTAGCCAGCTGCCCCAGGCTGCTCGTCCCATCCGAGTACTTTACCTTATTTGGAGGAAGCCATTCATGGCGGCGGGACGAATGACATATATCGGTAGCCTTATAGAGAAGTTAGGTTGGGTGAATTTGGCTGTTGAGCTTCCTGGGCGCTATCCTGTGATAGAGAGGCCTGAGCTTCTCACGCCTGATGTAGTTCTCCTTTCCGATGAACCTTATCCATTCAAGGAAAAGCATGTGCCAGAGATTCAGAAGATGTGGCCTCAGGCTGAGATACGTTTGGTTAGGGGGGATTATTTTAGTTGGTATGGTGTGCGAATGATAGAGGCAGCTGAGTATTTGCATCGGCTTGTA
>JANWXY010000014.1 GCA_025057135.1 Bacteroidia bacterium
CTTCATAAAGTATGATGGAGATTATGAGCTGCTTTTGCGTCAGCTCAATTCTCCTCGGATGGAGGAGTTTATTCGTCTAAACAGCCGACCATTCCGAGGGGGGTGGAGAGCTTATAACAAACGCATAGTAGAAAGATTTCCCATCCGCTTGGAGGAGCTGAGATAGAAGCTTCAGTCTTGGACACCTTTTATTCTAAAATCGCAGTACTTTATGAGGTATCATCCACCGTAAGCCGCTCCACCAGCCCCAAGAGCCATTTCGCCAGAAGCCTTCCACTTCTGCATATACTGGCAGGCGCTGCATTTGATAAACAAGCCGCCCATGGATGAAACGATATTTTATCGGCTCTCCTTGAAGGAGGCGATTGCCAAAATCGCGGGCATGTGTCACATCACTGATAAATATATCACTGCCCCAGTTGGTCGTAGAGGAGTTGAGCCCCTGGTGAATCTCTGAGAGCCGCCCTTCCAGCGTCAGTCCAGGAATGGGCTGGTAGCGGAGAAGGATCGTGAGGTCTCTCAGGTTTGCTCCATAAGGATGAGCCAAAAACTGCCCATGATGAACCCATGCTGCAGAGATGATGCTATGGCTGTACGCGTAAGGACGAACGGCATTGAGCTCTACTTGAAGGTCCAGCGTCGGTAGTCCTATGTCAAAGGCTTTGAGGCCGAGCTGCCATGCGTATTTATTGCCCCACCAGCCGCGCCCTTCTCGGCGCTTGCCAAAGTTGTAGTCATCAATGGCGAGCTGTCCATAGATTTGAAAGCGTCGTAGCAGGTTGGCCCGAGCAAAAGCACCTAACATGGCATTATCGGGACTGCCAAGCATCTGCTCCACCGTCCGATAGAAAATAATCGGGATAAAGTAACTCAGCTCTACGCCCCGGTGCCCTCTGGGAGTCCAAGGATTATACATCACTCCCTCAAATATCCCGAGAGATATGCCCCGAGCGGGGCGCCAAATAAGCTGGTGAAGGGTGAGATACTTTCGCGGTTGGTCTCCCCATGCATCGGGCTTGTTCGGGATGAAGTCAATAAGTTGAGCGAAGAGGGAGTGATATTCCCACGGGCCGAGCCGTCCCCGAAGGTGCAGATACAGGTATTCTGGGGGATAGTCATTCAATACAAGGCTTTGAAAGCCCATGCCCCAGAAGCCCTTATCTCGGCCGAACTTGATACGCAGGGCAGGGTGGGGGGAGTATGTGAGGTAGCCCCGAGTATTGGCATAGTCAAATCCATTTGTGCCAAAGGGCTTTACAAAAGTCTCGCCCCAGAGCGTCTGATAAGTCTGGTAACGCTGGCTGATAAAAAAAGGCGGACGAGCTTGTGTCTCTAAGAAGTCGGCATACAGTCCAACTTTTCTGCCGAGCTTGGCTCGGATATAAACGCCGCGAGTATTTTGATAAATCAAACCTGTTGTATCGCGCCCTGCCCCTACATGAAGCAGTGCGCCAATGTATAGAGCCCCCCAGGGGGTTTGGGCCTTGAAAATATCCCGTCCAGCGGGGAGAAGCCACGGTAGTGTATTTGCCCAGCGACGCGGTGGCAGGCTGTCGGAGAGTAGAAAGAGAATTCGCTCATAGCGGGCTCTATCTAATCGGTGCAGCCGTAAAGTGTCCGTTCGCAGAAGGAGCAGATATGCTTCTTCCCTGCCCCAGGGGCGTGTCTCTATGGGGACGAAAGTATCCACTTTTCCTCGCACATCCCATCTCTCAAAGAGTCCATATACCTCACTCCCTAAAAACATGTCTGCGTCTTGTGCCCAGATTATTCCGCTGAGGAGAAGGCAAAACGGCCATCGCATCCTCCAAAAGTGCAGCCTTTTTGAAAATGAAACAGGATTCTGATCTTGTCATCGCAATGCAACCAAGAGCCTCGCTTGGGTCGTATCCAGCGCATGGTATTCCTGTCAGATCCGCCGTATGGTCAGTTCAGCGAGGGATACTCTTTCTCTGAACTGCTATTTATCGTGGCGGTCATGGGTATTCTCATACTTACCGCCTATGAGTTCTTCATGCTATCCCTCTACTATTTCTCCATGGCGTTCTTACAGCATAGAAAATATCGGATTATCCGTCGCAAGCTGGCAGAACATGAAGCAGAGTTTACTTCTAATGTTATGCAGGCAGTAGAACGGGAGGATGTAGAAGGAGTTTTTCAGTTACTTAAGGCCCTTGATGAGGAACTGGATAGATTGCATGCCCTTGTACAGGAAGAGAACAATAAGATTAGGCGTTTTTCTGAGAGGTTGCGGAAGGTGACCTGGCTGGTGCGCCCGCTCATAAAGTAACCCCACCCTCCGCCTCAGCGAAGAAGGATGCGTACTTTTACCGCTGCGCAGACGCATCATGAGCTTGACCTGGGAGTCACCAGAGTACCTTTTGCTTATTCCATTGTGGGTGGGCTTAACCATACTGGGACTGCGCGTGCGTTTATCGCTTGGATATGTGGGAGAGAAAAAGAAAAGCCGCTTTTGGCGGGCATATTTGCCGACCTGGGGGACTGGTCTTATGGGGCTCGTCAGCAGCTTTGCTCTAAGCGAGCCGCAGTTGAGCCTTGTGCGGTCAGCTCATACGCAGCTGGATATCTGGGTTCTTTGGGATGTTTCTCGCAGTATGCGCCTAAAGGACGTGCTCCCGGACAGGCAGCATTTTGCTCTGGGAGCGATGGAAAGAGCCCTGCAAGACTTACCCGTAGGACGAGTGGGTCTGATCATCTTCGCTTCGGAGGCTTATGCTGTGCTTCCCCTGACAGGAGATAGAGAGGCTTTTAGGTTTGCTCTGCGGCAAGTATCTCGTATGGACTTAGGGGAGGGGACAAACCTATCAGCCGCCATAGAGACCGCACTGGCGCTCGCTGAACCCCATACACATGTTCTCCTTGTAAGTGATGGCGCTCATAATGTGCCTCAGAGCTCCTCTTTACTTTACCTCGCTGAGGAGGCTCAGAAAAGGCAAATCCCGATACACTCGGTATTTATCGGCAAAGGAGAGGAGCAGACTTTTCCAGCAGCTTTGAAGCTACTCAGTGAAAAAACAAACGGACGCTATCAGGAAGGGGCTTTTGACTTAGGGTATCTCGCGAAAAAGAGGGCTTTTCGCCATACTTACGATTTAGCGGAGTTTCTATGGCTCGCAGTAATAGGAATGGGGCTGATGGTCCTCATGGGAATGGCGCTCGGGGGCTGGTTTAATGTGCTTACGGGGTGAGGCTATACTGGATTTCAATCACGCATCCTGCCGCCTCAAACATTGCCATAGCGCTGCAATACTTAGTGCGAGAGAGTTCTATACTGCGTTCCACGTCGGCAGGAGTAGCATCAGGACTTTCAATGCTCAGGAGGATGCGTACATGGGTAAATACTTGTGGATATTCTATTCGCCGCTGAGCCTGTGCTTCTACGGTGTGAGAGCGGATGAGTTTGCGCTTCTTTTTGAGGATACTAACTACATCTGCTGAAAAGCAGGCGAGCATTGCGGCTAAGAGCCCTTCCATTGGGCGAGCAGCTTGATTAGTTCCACCGACTTCTATTGGAGAGTCAAACTCCAACCGATGCCCCCCCTCCGTGTAAGCGATAAAGTGCAGGCCACTTTTCGCCCAACGGAGGGTTACATGCATGTGGGCCCGGAGGGATTTGAACCCCCGACCAACGGATTATGAGTCCGCTGCTCTAACCGCTGAGCTACAGGCCCTCGGTGCAAAGGTATAACATTCCGTCCAGTTAGTCTTATATTCGTTGAGGTGAAAAAGGTATTTCGGGACTGGCTGCGACTGGGGGGATTAGTGTCCCTTATGTGGGCACAGATGCTCTGTCCGGTGAATAAGAACTTTCTCCGTACCTCATTCGTTGCGCTTTCTGGTTTTTCTTTCAGAGATGGGGGAGATACACTTTGGGTGCCTCTCGCAGTTCATGTGATAGAAAAAGTAGCAGGCGAGATTCCCGATGAGCGGGTCGGCAAACAAGTTCAGATTCTGAATAGAGATTATGCTGCGGCGAAGATTCAATTCTATCTACCCCGATATGGACCAGGAGGGGTGCCCACCTGTGGGGTGACCCGCACCGTATCCCCTCTGGCGAACCATGATTGGACATCGGAGGAAGATACCCTGAAGCGGTCCGTGTATTGGCCCCCTGATAGTTTTCTGAATGTGTGGATAGTGAGCTGGATGCCAATGCAGGTCATAGGTTATGCCAGGGCCTTAGGCGATACGGTGAGTCTTCCGGGAGTAGTCCTGTTAGGAGATGTAGTCGGAGAAGGACCAGGACTGCGCAGCCCTTACGATAAAGGACGTACCGCTGTACATGAAATAGGGCATGTTTTCAGTCTGATGCATCCATTTGAAGGAGGATGCAGAGGGACTACTCCTGCTACTTGTGCGATAGAGGGAGATGAAATATGCGATACCCCGCCTCAGCGACAGGCGCATTACGGCTGTCCTTCCCTCAGCACAAATACCTGCCAAGAGGTGCCCACGGACTTGCCAGACCCCGTCACGAACTTCATGGGGTATGTAGATGACGGCTGTATGACTCATTTCACGCCAGAGCAAATCTGGCGCATGCGGCTTTTTCTTCTCGCATATGGCACGATTTTGATTAGTGAAGAGAACAAACAAGCACGGGGTTTTAGAGCCACTCTGAGCCCCTCTTGCGGCTCACTCTCTGCTTTGGGTTCTGAGTCGGTCAATGCATCGGGGCAGGGGAGGGAACCCCTGATTTCCGGAGCAAAAATCCTCGGTCTTTACGATAGTGCTGGAAGGCTCATCTGGCGTGAAGGTGGCGAAAAACTGGATATGAGCACTTTGTCCCCCGGCTTGTATATCGCTATCGTGATGCGAGGTGGAATAGTTTTTTCGCATAGGCTCGCCGTCGGCTGTCCGTAGGGTAGGGGAAACTTAGTTTTCACTTTTGCCAGAGCGCTTTTCGGGTGCATGTGGGATGAAGGCCCTATATTTGCCGCATGGCTTCATGGAAAGAGCCCTTTGTGGATGGATTGGGTTACATAGCCTTGCCCAAAGCAGCCGAAGCCCTCAATATAAACCTCGCCAAGCTCCCCTATAGCTTGCGGGTGCTTTTGGAAAATGTACTGAGAAACTTGGACGGGTTTAAGGTTACGGAAGCGCATCTTTCGCCTTTCCGTACATGGGATGGCAAACCCAGTACTGAGGATGAGGTGGCCTTTATTCCTGCGCGCGTGCTCATGCAGGATTTCACTGGCGTTCCTGCTGTGGTGGATTTAGCCTCCCTCAGAGATGCTGTGGCTGTGAATGGAAAAGACCCCCGTCGCATCAATCCCCTCGTGCCGGTGGATTTAGTGATAGACCATTCTGTGCAGGTGGATTCCTTTGGGAATGCCGCCGCCCTGCAGCGTAATATAGAGCGTGAATATCAGCAAAATCAGGAGCGTTACCAGTTTCTCAAATGGGCACAGCAAGCGTTCAGTGATTTTAGGATTGTGCCGCCCGGCATGGGGATTGTTCATCAGGTCAACTTGGAATATTTAGCGCAAGTGGTCGTAGAGCGGAATGGTCTGGCATTTCCTGATACTGCGGTAGGCACGGACTCACACACGCCGATGGTGAATGGGATTGGGGTTGTAGCTTGGGGCGTGGGTGGCATAGAAGCCGAAGCAGCGATGCTTGGGCAGCCATTTTATTTTCCTTGTCCTGAGGTCATCGGCCTCCAGCTTACGGGACGACTGCGGCCTGGTGTCACTGCCACAGACCTTGTTCTCACAATCACTGAGCTCTTACGCAAGGTGGGCGTAGTAGATAAATTCGTGGAGGTTTTCGGCCCAGGATTAGATGCTTTGAGCGTTCCTGACCGTGCGACTATTTCCAACATGTCGCCTGAGTTTGGCTGCACGATTACCTATTTCCCCATAGATGACCAGACTCTGGCTTATCTACGTCTGACGGGGCGAGACAGCGCCAAAGTAGAGCGGATTCGTCAATATGCACAGGCTAATCGCTTGTGGCGAGAAAGTGAAGAAGAGCCCATCTATACACGAGTGGTAACGTTAGATTTGGAAAGTGTAGAACCTTCTGTTGCTGGTCCTCGCCGTCCTCAGGATAGGATACCCCTTTCACAGGTCAAGGTCACGGTTCAGAAGAGTTTGGAAACGACCTATCAGAAACAATACCATCCCACAGTGCCCCAGCCGCTTACCTTGGTAAAGGAACACGCTCCAACCAATGGGTATGCTCACCTTTCGGCGGGTGATGCTGAATATGTACTTTCTGATGGAGCCGTGGTTATAGCGGCGATCACAAGCTGCACGAATACGTCCAATCCCTCCGTACTGCTTGCCGCTGGGCTCGTAGCGAAGCGCGCCGTAGCGGCGGGCCTGCGTCCTAAGCCTTGGGTGAAAACGACTCTCGCTCCGGGCTCCCGAGTCGTTACTCGCTATTTAGAAAAAGCGGGGTTGCTGCCCTACTTAGAGGCGCTACATTTTCATGTGGCAGGATATGGATGTACTACCTGCATAGGAAATAGTGGGGCCTTGCCAACAGCGGTTTCGGAGGCTATTCAAGAGAAAAATCTCGTTGTCGCCGCCGTCCTTTCAGGCAATCGAAACTTTGAAGCGCGGGTCCATCCCCAAGTGCGTATGAACTTTCTGGCATCGCCGCCTCTCGTAGTAGCGTATGCTCTGGCAGGTCGGGTAGATATTGACTTTGAGCGTGAGCCTATTGGATATGACCCAGATGGATATCCCGTTTATCTCCGCGATATCTGGTTCAATCCCGAAGAAGTGGCGGAGCTGATGGGAAAGGTGATCGATGAGTCAGATTTCCGCTCTAACTACGCCACTATTTTTCAGGGTGAAGCTGCATGGCAAAGTTTAGCCGCTCCTCAAGGAGATAGATATGCATGGGATGCGACTTCTACCTATATTCGCCAAGCGCCTTTCTTTGAGGGCTTAAGTGCAGCTGTGCCACCTCTGCGAGATATTACAGACGCACGGGTACTATTGATTTTGGGGGACTCCGTCACGACTGACCATATCTCTCCCGCAGGTTCAATAGCTTCCCAGTCTCCTGCAGGCAAGTATCTCATAGCTCACGGCGTAGAACCTAAAGACTTCAACTCCTACGGTGCTCGCCGAGGCAATCATGAAGTCATGATGCGGGGCACCTTTGCCAATGTGCGCCTCAAAAATAAGCTCGTAGATAGAGAAGGGGGATGGACTATTCACCATCCTACTGGTGAAGTACTGACCGTGTATGATGCAGCTATGCGCTATCAGTCAGAAGGCACACCTTTGATTGTCCTCGCAGGCAAGGAATATGGCAGTGGCTCCTCTCGTGATTGGGCAGCTAAAGGACCTAATCTCCTCGGCATTAAAGCCGTCATTGCTGAAAGCTATGAAAGAATCCATCGCAGTAATCTGGTAGGCATGGGCATTCTCCCGCTCCAGTTTATGGAGGGGGAAAATGTAGAGACCCTCGGCCTCACTGGCAAGGAAACTTATCACATAGAAGGCATTGCTGATGAACTTCATCCACTCAAAGTCCTTACTGTACGAGCGGTAGACCCAGCCGCGAATACAGAAAAGCGTTTCGCTGTGAAAGCCCTTCTGCGTTCTGACATAGAAATCGCTTATTATCAGCATGGGGGCGTTTTGCACTATGTCCTCCGAACCCAGTTTCTCAAGTGAGCTCCCTGAGATTCTGAGAGCATGCCTTAGGGAAGAGCAGGTAACTCGCTTACAACATTATGCTCAGCTCCTGCGGGAGGCGAACCTTTTCATAAACTTAATCTCCCGTAAGGACATTCAGTGGGTATGGGCGCACCATATTGTTCCGAGCTTGTTGTTTCTGGGATGGTGGCGATTGCCGGAGCCTGGACCAGTACTGGACCTCGGTACTGGGGGGGGGCTGCCTGGAATCCCTCTCGCTATCGCTCATCCAAGGACAAAGTTTGTTCTGATTGACAGCACTCGTAAAAAAGTGGCGGCGGTCTCGTCTATGCTTGACCGATTGGGCATGACCTCTCAGGTAGAAGTCAAATGGGGAAGGGCAGAGGAGCTTCGGGAGCGATTTCCTGTGATTGTCGGGCGGGCAGTAGCAGCCCTTCCTCAGTTTCTTATTTGGGCGTCTCGTTGCCTTCTCCCTCAGGGTATCGTGTATTACTACACGGGTGAGCCATACGATTCGCTTCCGAAAGGATGGGTGGGAGAGTTCCATGCCTTCCGAGAATTGCTCCCAGAGAATGATTATTTAGCTTCAAAGGGAATCCTTCGCCTCTGGCGTTCCTCTCGATGAGGAAGTGCTATAAAATAGGATGGATAAACCTGAGCTTGGTCTTTTTTCTGGCACTTGTCGTGCGCTTTCATAAGCTCGGTGAAGCTCCACTTTGGACTGATGAGATATTCAGTTGGTCTGCTTCTCACCTCCCCCCCAGCCGCATTATCTCCTATCTTTTAGAGGGTAATAATCCTCCCCTTTGGGAGCTTCTTCTGCACTTGTGGCGGCGCTGGTGGGGTGATAGTGAGGTGGCGTTGCGCACTCTACCCGCTATTTTTAGCGCCTTAACTGCCGCCGCTCTCTTTTGTCTCGGCACTTACAGTCGTAACAGTTTGGCTGGCTGGATAGCCGCTGCTCTGTGGATATTTTCGGACTATGGACAAGGAGTAGGACGAGAAGCTCGGGCTTATGCGTTATTGGGCTTTTTGACAGCTTTGGCTCATATCGCTTTTCTTTATTGGCGGGGAAGTAATAGAGGGTTTTATGTATGGATAATCACCCTTCTGCTCCTCTTTCACACTCATTATATGGGGGTCGGAGTGGCTATTTTGCAGCTTATCTTCCTACTTTTTGACAAAAAATCTACTAAACCTGTCATCCTTACGGCCATACTATTTCTTACAGGCGGCTCTTGGCTTATAGGTATTGTATTCATGGAACGGCTTATCTCTTACAGCGGCAGTGAAGTTGGGACTTTTGCCTCTTGGGAAGGTCTATACAATATGCTCTGGCGTTTCTCTAACCAGCCTATTCCAACGGTGATAGCCCTCTTGACTCTCACAGGGGCCACTCTTTATCAACGCTCGTTGATGAGTAGTTATCCATTCTGGGCATTTTTAGGACTCTTTTTGCCGATTGGACTGATGGCGTGGAAGGTTCCGATATGGCAAGATAGGTATCTAATGTCGGCGGCGGTAGGGTATTACTGGCTCCTTGGGCATGCAGCGGCCGGTTTGCCTGCGGTAGGACGCTGGATCGGGACGGCTGGGCTGCTCCTGAGCTGGATAATAAGCTGGAATCCAGTGCCACCTGGAAAAGCCCCTTTCAATCGGCATCTTGCGAGGCTGATTATGCAGAAGCCTACCCATCAGCCTCTTATTTGTATGCCGAGTTGGATAGCCTTGGAGTATTCTTACTATTTACCTCTGTCTTGTAAAGGGCGTGTCAGTTCTCATTTTTTTGACGAAGTAGCTCAGGAGCTACAGCTACGCTATCGCATCTTCGGAGCGAATGCTTATGCGGAACTTCCTGTCTGTGAGCTACAAGCTACTGATACGATTTGGGTTTTAGATTATGGCTACGCGTGGTCTTATCCGGGACATCCTTTGCCCGAGCTATTGAGGCATGAGTGGCAGCCTATGCAAGTGTGGAGATTAGCCAATCACGTACAGTTGTGGGTAGGAGTGCGCAGAAGCGTTGATTGATCCCCGTTTATCTGGGTGAGTCATCAGAGAAAAAAACAATCCGTTACTCTCTCCTGAGATGGGAGCTTACTTCTGAATCGCCTTTAGGTATGAGGGGGCGTGTTTATCGGTTGCGCACTCAAAAAAATCTAACATAATGTATCTTATGGGACAATAATAAGCTGGCAACCCAAACACAGCAGAAAAGCGGACCTGTACCAGCTACCACAGACCTCCATCACTCAGCCCCTCCTGAGCTTATTGCCATCTACTTTTGTCTAAACTACCCAGCATATGCCGCTACCTGAGGCATGTATCTTCATTTAGAATGAGTTCTTTGGGGGAAGTTGGTAGAAAATATGGTTATTTGAGGGAGAAATCAAATGGAATGGTTACCCATACCTTAACAGGTTTGCCATCTTTGATTCCAGGTGTAAAACTTAGGTTTGGGAGCTCTTTTTCCACAGCCTCTGTTAGTAGCTTATGTGGCGAGCGAAGTACTATATGGCGCTCATATCTTCCCTCTTTGCCCACTAAGACCCTAACGATCACTTTTCCCTGAATGTTAGCTTCTTTTGCCAAAGGAGGATAAACTATGCGCTTCTTGATATCATCCATATTTGTCGGTACCGGCCCTTTTTCTACCTGAATGGTGGCTGTGGGATCCGGATCCTCCTCCTCTTCTGCTGAGGGCGTAGTGTAATCAGGAGGATTATATGCCGGTGCGTAAGAAGGCTCTTCTATCGGAGCTTGCGTCGGTAAGGGAGTTGATACAGATTGAGAGGGTCGTTGAGGAGAGGGGGCATATGTAGGCTTACTTGATGAGGGTGTCCTCGGAGGTACGGACTGAGAACGATTTATTGCAGGAGATGCATAGTTAGGGCTATTTGGCGTAGGTCTTCTGATAGGCGTTGTAGTCTGAGTGGAACCGGTTCTGGCGGGAGCATTTTTGGGAGGAGCAGGTAGTGGTTTCCTTGTAGGAGTGGCCGGAGGACTTTTAGCCACAGAAGGAGTGCGCCCAGGAGGCGCCGATGAAGGCTTCTGGGGAAATGGATAGGACGAAACCTGTGCCCATGCTATGGCCAATAACGAAAGCCCTTTCAGTATGTTTCCAAAATAAAAAGTCTGCTTGAAAGGTCGCATATGCTCAGGTATTTTGAGTAAAGTTAGTGAGAATAGGTTTGTTTTAGCAAGTACCACACACCTCTCGCTTACCCGCCACCTGCCCCAGTTTCTTATGGAAGTCTCACTTCCCCATTACAGCTAAAACAAGGGGCATTTCCTCACTCACTCTGTTCGTCGCTTTGGAGGACTGTTCTGTGATATTACCCTACGGGATTAGAGGGAGTATGAGCAGAGTTAGGGCTTAGACTAAGCTTAGTACGCTGAGATAAAACCTTTCCTATGGCTATCATTACAAGCACCGCAAAAAAGACCAGACCCATTAGAATATACCTGCTCTGTATAAGGCCTAAACCCGCGTAGCTACCCCATCCGACGTGTGCGCACAGGCTTAGGAATGCCATGAAGGGCTCCTTTTTCCATTTGACTAAGTAGTATAGGCTCAATATGAGTCCCCCAAATACGAAAATGACCCAGAGCAGGATGGAATAGGCATAAGCGATGGCATGGGTACCGCCGACCTGCCAAAAGGGGGCATAAGTGACGTGCTCTTGGATGTGGGAGGTCAAGAAGTTTAGGGCAGCATAGAAGCGAGAACCGATATAATAGAGAAAGGGCTTTTCCTTTTGGATGCTTTTTTCCCAAGCCAGGGCGTAGTTCACTACAGAACTCTGCGAAGCCTTCTCGGCATAATACTCTTGATACAGACTCACCAGGTGCTTCTCCTCTTGGGGACCGAAGTCTTTTGTGTAAGCTCGTCGGGGAAGCCGATATCGGCTGTAATAGAACCAGTAGTAGTTGTCTCCGAAGCTTCTGAGGAGCTCCGAAGTGCGCCACCACTCGGTGCTATCTATGCCTGGAGCATAGTGATGCTTTAGGATAAGGTAGGGGCGTCCATGGGCATACCAGTTCAGAGGCATCCAAATGATTTCAAAAGCTGCAAACGACGAAAGGAAGTACGCTAACTTCTTCCATGCTTCTTTTTCAGACGCTATCAGGATGTAGAGAGAGAAAGGGGCAAACATTAGAATCGTGAGAGGACGGAGGGTGTAAGCTATGGTGAGGAATAGACCGCTCATTACGAGCATTTTTATGCTTCTAAGGTGACTCCTATACAGCGACCATATGGAAAAAATCAATACGGAGTGGTATAGGCCTTCCGAACCCAAAATATATTCATAGCGGAAAATGAAAGGAAAGCTCGCATAAATCAGTGTAGCGGGCAGGCGTAAGCTCTCTTTTTGGGTTATGAGACTTACAATATCTCCGAAAAAGACAGAGGCTAAGGCAGCGAGGAGAACTTGTAAAATGATTATGCCTTCGTAGGCTTTATACTCTCCGAGTGCCGCCCGTAATGTCATGACTATTGCACCATAGGTAGGGAGGCGATAGTTTTCTGCCAATACCTTTGAGAAGCAGCTATTCATTTTGCAGCCATGACAGCACTTGAGACACTTGGCTATGCCGATGTGGAGCTGGATATAGCTGGGATAATCTGGATTGTAATATACGATGGGGCTCGGATGTCTGGGGAAAAGAGGGCAAGCTGCGGTATCTACGGGCTGGTTTTTGGGGCCATGAAGCTTCGCTGTGTGGTAGGGAAATATCTGAGTGCCTACTCCCTTCATGAGAGAAGGGAGTAAAGGAATGAAAAGCAGTTTCAGTCCAAGTGCGACTATGAAAGGTAAAATGTACTTTCGGATCGCTTCTCCCCTACTCCTCATAAGTGATTATGATGGTATCTCCTGATTGTACGGCGTCAGACGAAAGGCGATTGAGCATACGGAGCTGCTCTATGGACACGCCGTACTTGGCAGCGATGGAGCTGAGATTTTCACCAGGTTGAACTTCGTGGGTCCGAGCTTTCGGGAGCTTCTTTTTAGGTGGAAGTTCAGCAAGGATTCGGGGATCCTCTATGAAGAATTGCCTTCTTTCTGCCGGCGTAAGCTCACGAGGTTTTTTCTCATAGGCAAAGTCTATCAGCGACTGATGGTCCGGCAGCAGTGGATACACGAATACAGCTCCTTTCGGGCCGGGAACGGCCAATAGCTTGCCATCGGGACTAAAAGCGGGTTTGAAATGTATATGCGGAGGAAAGCTATACTCCGTCAAACGCAAAAATGTCCTGCCGCTCCAGAGGCGGGCAGTCTGATCGGTGGCGATGGAAAGAATATGCATTCCACTTGGGCTCCACTGCACAGCATAAGGCACTCCTTTATGTCCTGTGAGAGTATGAAGCGCTCGGCCTGATGGTATTTCCCATACTCGGAGTGTAGAGTCTGAGGCAGACGTCACGACTTTTTTGCCATCTGGACTAAAAGACGCCGCTTTGAGCGCCCCGGTGTGGCCCTTGAGTCGGCTGATTAGTTTGAGGTTCCATGTCCAGAGAGCTGCGGTACCGTCTTCGCTTAGTGTCAGTATGTACTGCTCATCGGGTGATAAGATGATCTGAGTTATGGGTCCATTATGTGCCTGCAGGCGGAGAGGCTGTGTTGTACCATTTAGCCAGATGTATAGGCTACCCAACTGGGTGCCTATGGCTGCGCGTTTCCCATCTTGGCTGAGTATGCCATAGAGCCCTTCGCTATCCAGATTGAAGGTCTGAATGTTTTCTCCGTTAGTTCCTCTCCATAAACGAGCGGTTTTATCCAGAGATGTTGTGAGGATGAGACTTGCATCAGCCGAGAGGGAAACATGAGTGAGATTGTCCTTGTGCCCCCACAGTTTAGCGATACTCTGACCCTTGTAGAGGTCCCAAACCCGAGCCGAGAAATCCTCAGAAAAAGACACCAGATATTTGAGGTCTTGGGAAAAGAACACCTTTTCCACAATATGCGTATGCCCTTTCAGTACTTCTCTGGATGACCTACTCTGTACATCCCAGATACGAATGGTTTTGTCCCAGCTGGCGGTGGCGAGCTTAGAGCCATCTGGACTGAATGTAGCATAAATCACTCGATTTTTGTGTCCGATAAGCTGGTAGGGTGGCTTAGGATACAGCAAGGCATGTAGGGCATAATAGAGGGAGGCTTCCGCTTCTTCTACGTAGGGACGGTCGTTGGGGTCACCGATTTGTCTGGGGAGAGCTTCCATTGCGAGGCGGGCGGCGATTTCAGGCTTGCCTATGCGGGTCTGTTCTCTGGAGAGCTCAGCTAAGAAAAGCGATTGTAGGATGAGTGCCCTATTTCTCTGACGGAGGGCAATCTGGGTTTGATATTCGGCTTGGCTGCGGTCATATTCAGCATTGATGCGGGCGGCATCAGCCAGCCGGGTTTGATTTTCGGCGATTCGTTTTTGTATGATTGCTTTTTCCCGTTCTATCTCGGCGATTCTACGCTGAGTTTCAGCTATTTGACGCTGCTTTTCGGCGTTGAGCCGTTCAGCTTGGGCGATACGCAGGGCATTTTCCGCTAAGAGCTTTTGTTGAAGAGCTATTAGGCGTTCGCGCTCGGCGATAAGCTGCTGATAGCGAGCTTCTTCGGCGTTTTTCTCTGCAAGAGCGCGCTGCTCTTGAGCGATTTTGGCTTGACGGCGGGCTTCTTCGGCACTGCGCTCAGCCAAGGCTCTTTGGGTCTGCGCATAATAAAGCGCCACGAGACTCAGCAGTAGAAGTAAAGTTATCACCCCCAGAGCCAGAAAAAGTAGCCGACGATTGCGTTCTATCCGAGCTTTACTTCTGGCTAAGTAAAGTTCTATCGCATCCCGTAAAGCGATAGCTTGAACAAGCGGTTCTATATCAGGCACCAGCTCCTCGGATGGGATGTATCTCCGCATCCAGGGCGCATTGGGTCGTTTTTCATAGTACCATTCGGCGAAATACTGATAGGCGCCTCCGCTAAGAAGGAGCTTGTGAGATTGGTTAGCTGTCAGCCAGCGCTGCACCTGGAATTTCAGCTCGCGAAAGATGCGTACACTCTGAGCCTCTGCCTCTGCCCACCGGATAAGTCTATCCCAGTTTCGGATGAGTGCCTCGTGAGATATGGTTAGGGTTTCCGTTGGGCTCATCTCAAAGCTTTGATCATCCGAGAGGCTCGGTTGAAGGAAGCTAACCTGCGAAGTGCGAAATAAAGCGGCGACTTTCGCAACCTCCTGAGTAGAAAAGCCCTCTAAACCGAGAATATCAGTAATCTGCTGCAGAGTGAGACGAGAGCGAACAGCCCGCCCTTCATCTATCCGCGTGAGGGAGACAAAAAGGGCTTGGACTACCTGCTGTAAAAGTTCTAAGGCGACCTCTTCCCCGTACCGCTCTTTGTACAATCTATCCAAATGTCCATATAGCCACTCGGCGTGGAAGTTTAGCACGTTACGCAGGCGGGGGGTTTGATAGAGTACTTTTTCGTCGGAGGGTAGGTCCGCTAAATACTGCTCAAAGAGGGGGCGGTCCTGCTCAGATAGCTTATTTGCGCCAAGTCCCCCTACGAAGGCGTAATGAATAAGGTCCAGAGGCTGCCTGCCATTATCTGCGGCATGCCAAATGCGATGCAAGGCATGCTGGAGCACAGGTAGCTGGTCTATACCGTCCCCAAGGTCATTCAGCAGACGCTGTGTAAGGCGAGGGGTGATGCGGTCGCCGTTGAGTTCCACGGGCTTTTCTATGACTGCCTGAAACTCCTCACGGGTAAGGCGGGGTACAAAATAGGTACTCTCTCCTATGAGTTCTGCAAAGCCATGAAAGGCTACACACTGTCCGATAAAGTCTGAGCGCATCGTAAATATCACCCAGATAGGTAGGTCCTCACGCTGAGCTATTCGGATAGTTTCCGATAGGACATTTACGGTAATCTGTGCCAAGGGGGAAGCCACGCCACCAGAGTAGTTTTCTTCATTTGTGAAAAACTCCTCAAACTGGTCCACCAGAATCAATAAGTTTTGACCTTCGCGCAATCGCCTGAGCTTTTCTCGGTCAGAAAGTTGAAGAAATTCTGGTGAGCTGGGGTCTACAAAGGCTGGAGACTCCTTATACAGTTCCACCAAAGCGGAGAACCCATAAGACAGGCGGGTCTCTACCCGGGCGGTGTCGCTGTATCCCAAGGCACTGGCTACCGCGGCAGCGAAGTTGGTGAGGGGTTGCTTTTCCGGGCGAAAAGCGGCGATAGCCCAACCTGGATACGAGGCGGATACTAAGTTCGCTCGCAGAGCGGGTAAAACCCCTGCAAATACCAAAGAGGACTTCCCGTCCCCGGAAGCCCCAGTCACCATGATGAATTTTTTCTCTCGCAGCTGTTCTAAAATCTTTCCGATATGTCGCTCTCGTCCATGGAAAAAAACCGCCTCATTCTCCTCAAAAGGACGCAGACCAATATATGGACAGGTTCTGGGTATTTCACTCCAAATGGAAGTGGTTTTGGCTTCGGCCAGAGCCGCTGAGATTTCTGACTCCACTCGCTCCGATGGCGTGAGTCTCAGACGGATATTCGGTATGCTAATAGACAGATACCGATTGCGAGGGAGGTCTGGAAGTCCAATCAGAAGGATCGGAGTAGGACGGCTCAAGCCGCCACCGAGTTTCCAAATCTGCTGAGCGATAGATAGAGCCCAATCCCCCGCTCTATGAAAAAATATCACTAAAAGCTGGCTTTGATAGTATAAGCGAAGGGCTTCCGGAGTATCTTCTTCGGCGGCTTCGGAACGAAAGCTCAATGACTGGAGGCGATGGACTTTGGATAAACTTTCTATGGTGGAGAAACAGCTTTCGGCATCTCGTACGTTGTGGATGAAAGCGATTTCATATTGCTTTACAGCCTGACGGGCTTCTACGGCCTCGCTGAGGAAAGCTCGCACTTCCCCTATCAGGAGGGGCAAGCTGGGGGTACGCGTGAGCATCACGCGATTAGTGATGGTATTCTCTATGTAGGTGAGAATGTCTTGGGCCTCTACCTCATATAAGCTCGTCTCGTCCAAAGGGGCCCAAATAAGCAAGCGGAAATTTGGGGACACTTGCTGCAGAAGGGCCTCATATTGACGCCGCAGAAGCAGAGAACCGTCGGGCAGCACGGGTCCTTTCGTAGTCCCGAGTATCAGAAAGGCTGCGTCGTGCTGCTGACTAATCTGCGGTAGCCAGATGGGATTAAACTCATTCGGTGCTTCTACGATGTAACCTGCATTCCGTAGCATTATGCCAAGCACTTCTCTACGGGTGCGGTCCGCTTCCGCAGTCCATCCAAGCCAAATAGAAAGAGTTTTTGCCGTATTTTCAGTGGACGCAAGAGTAGGTGCAGCCTGCATATCCTAAGGCAAATATAGGTACAATTTCCGCAGCTCAGGGGGCGACACCTCCGTGAAAACCAAAGAATTGTTCAAAATATTCCCACTTTACAGGACAAGCTGAGGGGTGACACTTCTACCTTTGCCGATATGTATCGTCATCTGCAGTACTTATATCACCTATTTTTCCCCAGACTTGCTTTTCAGGTCATAGCGAGATACATCCCGCGCAGGTCTGCATTCAAAGTACTGGACATAGGCTGTGGGAATCACTCGCCCACTCTGTTCAAGGGGTTTTTCCCGAGGTGCCATTATACGGGATTAGACCGCGAGTCAGATTACAATCTCACCGCTGAAGATAAGGCTCATATGGATGAGTTTATCCTGATGGACCTTCTAACAGCCGATTGGGCTCGGATACCCGATGACACTTATGACTTGATTACGATGAATCATGTGATTGAGCATGTGCCGAATGGGGAAAGTATCATCACACATCTATGGGCTAAGCTCAAGCCGGGCGGTTATATGTACATAGAGACACCCGGCGAAAGGAGTTTATACTTGCCCTCCATGCCAGGAACGCTGAATTTTTTTGACGACCCGACCCATGTTCGGCTATACTTGCCGACAGAGATTTGTAATCATCTGCTTGACTTGGGAGCGAGGATACTTCGGGTGCGGGTAGCGCGGAATTACCGGCGGCTTTTTTTCATGCCTATTTTGCTATTTATGCACCTACTTTTCAAAGGAACTATTCGGCGCGGGGTGCTCTGGCGGGATTTGACAGGGTTTGCATATTATGTAGTTGCACGAAAGCCTCTCAGGAAGGGCGCATGATAACTCGGCGTTCAGCCGATTGGTCATGAGCTTTCGCCTCGGGCGTGAAATAATACCGAAATGTCGCATGCACTCTACTCCGCCGTGCTTGCGTGGCTTCTAAGACAGCGAGCATTGCCGGATTGAAATCACCGACCCAGCTCAGTTCTGCATGGGTAATCCCCATATTTATCACGGGCGGGACGGGCAGGTAAGCCAGAGCAGATTCCAAACCTCGTCGTTGGTACTTTGGCCGGACGCCCATGAGCATCACCCGGGCTCGGGTAAGGATACGCTTTCGCCGATACCAGGCGTACTTATGGCGTTTGCGCCAGAGAAAGTTGAGCAGTTGCCACAGAGAGGGGCGTCCGCGCCATGGACGAAAAATCTGATTGAGATCCGGAATCGCCAGAATGATTCCCGCCGGCTCATTTTCCACATAGGCAAAATAGATCATTTCCTCTATGAGGATAGGTCGTAGGTTTTCCACAATCCGTATTACCCGTTCTGGGGTCAGGGGGACAAAATGTTCATGATACTGCCACGCATCATTATAGATTTCCATGAAGTCCAGAGCGTACTTCTTCAAGTTGTGCAAATCTGGATAAGCGAAGGTCACCCCTTCTTTTTGAGCGGCTCTCTGAGCAATCCGAATAATTCGTTCAGGAATCTGGCCCAAATCCAGCTCGCGAGACTCCTGTTTGAAATACAGTTCAAATCCATAGCGTGTGAAAAAGTCTGCATAGTAGGGCTTATTGTATGGCATGCCGTACGAAGGCGAACTGTCAAAGCCTTCTATGAGGACTCCCCAGAATCGGTCGTTTTCCCCGAAATTTACACAGGCATCAGCCGCCTGCATACCACGCTGAGAAAGCCATTCTTGAGCAGCATCAAGTAGAGCTTCCGTTACACTGTAATCTTTTATGCTTTCAAAGAACCCCATTCCCCCCGTAGGTATGGCGTATCGTCTGGCTTTGGGATAATAAATGAAAGCAGCTATACGTCCGACAGTTTCTCCCCCTCTGCCGATAGCAATCCACCATTGCGCTTCACCTTCGACGAAATGCGGATTTTTCTTAGGATTGAAGAGAGCGAGAAGTTCCATATCCAGTGGGCCAACCCAGTTTGGGTCATCGGCGTAAAGCTTTCGTGGGAAATCCAAAAAAGCGCGCCGTTCGGCGGCAGATTGAACGGGAACTATTTTCATGTAAAGGCAAAGTTAGCGGCGCTGCTTCACTTCCCACTGGGATCGCTCAAAGCGCCGTTCTACCTGCTCTTCTACCTCATCGGGGAGTTCATAGAAGAAATCTATACCTGTCACCCGTTCCACCGAGTCCACGGGTACCAGAAAACTCATAGGCGACTTCTGAGAGGGGGCATGAGGCACGATGAAGCCGACCGCTGCTGGTTTTTTTTCATCTATATGATATACCACTTTATAGAAAGCGGGGGGGACAGAGACTTTGCTCGTACCGATGCGATTGCGTACTTTGTCCAAAATCGGTCCTGTATAGACCACCAGTACCTTTTTCTGGCGAGCCCAGGCACGGACAGTGCTTTCTACCTCCTCCCAAATGCCAGCGTTGAACTCATGGAGTTGGGGGCTCATGTTAGAGAGGTAGAAAGTCTCGCTCATGCCGATAGAGTCCCATTTGAAGTCGCCAGCAGGCACGAGGTGTCCTCTGTCATAACCAGACTTTTTGTAGTCAGAAAGCTGCGCAGACCGTGTAGGAATCTTAGGATCAGGGCGAAAGTCCTGGGTTCGTCGTATTCGCCCTTCGTTTAGTTTCTCGCCACTGAGGATGTACACGGTCCAGCGTGGCTGTTCATGCTCCTCATCATAGCAGAGGCCATAGT
>JANWXY010000017.1 GCA_025057135.1 Bacteroidia bacterium
CCAAAGGCGGCTGCCGCCGCCTCAAAAAACCTTCCCACACCCCCTCACCTCTTCAAACAAGCAAAACCGCAGCCCCCTAAATCACACTCATCTTATGCGCACGCTTTATAGGACCAAGCGCCCTCCTGGCTAATACTGTAAGCATAAACACCACCCCTACCCTTGAAGCAAGCAGCCCAATAAGCGCCCCATACAAAGCCACCAAAGAGGTGCCCAAAATCAGCATATATCCTATCACGAAAACCCCTAAGAGCTCTATAAACGCTGCGAGTAGATTTACACGAGTGCGATGAGCCCATATAAAATAGCCTTTCAGGTAGGACAAATACACCACCACCGCAGGCATAAGCCAGCCGCACAGTAGCCCAAAGCGAGCCAGTCGTTGTATTTCTTGTGGCAAGCCAAATATCTTTCCAAACCACAGTTCATACATTCCTGGAAAGGCTAATATCCCCAATGCGAGGGTAGTACCTATTGCGATACGATGAGCGAAGGAAAAGAGGTCCCTGCCGACTCGGGTTCCCCAGAGCACGATAACGACCTCCTGGTAAGCAACGCCTAAACAGCTAAATAGGAATATCGTACTTGTCGTAGGTGAGTATGCTGCCAGGGATAAAATAGGCTCTTTGCCATAGGCTATCAGCAAAGTCAGGAAAGGCGTGAGGGCCACCCCGAGTATTGAGGTAAGGAGTAATGGAAGGTAGAAACTGAGTATTTGCGCATACGAAAGGGGAATATCCTTAGAGCTTGGGAGATGACGCAGAGTGGAGTTAGTCCAAAGTCGTACTGCGACCATTTCCGATAAGACGCCTGCGGATAGAGCCATAGCGGCGATCCATGCCCCATTCCATGAAGTGAAAAGTAGCCCGAGAGAAACTCCTACCCCAATGCCGGCAAGGCGCAGAATAGTGCCAAGGGCTACTCGTTTAGACTTTCCCGAACGAATTAGAATACCCTGCCATAAGCGCCGATAGGCTATGGCCGCAGGCCATGGGATAAGCAGCCAAACCGCCCCTGCCACCCTCTGTGCCATATCAGAGGGCAAATGCCACAGCAAGTTATTTAGTCGCTCAAATACAGCGGGAGTCCCGATGACTCCCATGAACCCTGACAAAGGCAGGGCCATTATAGAGGCGAAACGCCAAAGCTTTTCATAGCGGGTCTTATCTGTCGCCAGAGCGGCAGAACTGCTCAGGAGCATCATAATCGGCGCTTCTACTATTAGCGCTATGGAGAAAGCAACGCTAAATACTGCAAGGTTTATCGTAGCTTCAGGGAGTCTCCCAAGTAGGCCCACAAGCAGCGGTCCTTCTACTGCCATCATAAGCCAGTTTAGAGCAAGGGGTAGCCATGTACGGGCGATTATTTGATAGCTCAGCTGGGCCGCTTCGCCAGAGGATAGTCGTGCATTCATGCTCGCCGCCCTTCCGTAATGATATGCTGAAGTATCTCGACGGGGGTATACCCAGCTAAAGCCGCTTGGTGGAAAAACACCGTCGCTGGCGTGAGTCCTGGTAAAGTATTCACCTCTATGGTCCAAAACTCCACGTTTCCCGCTCCCAAAACACGAACGAATCCATCTATGCGAGCATAGCCATGTATGCCTAAATACCTGGCTATGGCCTCAGCCGTATCCTGAACCGCACGCAGAGCCTTTTCATTCGCTCTGGGGTCATCGGGATAAAGGCGAGCAGGCGTTACATTCTGTCCTGCTCCAGCTAAAAACTTCTCTTCTAAGCGAAGGACGCCCGTTTCTTTCACGGTTTCACTGGGCAAAAAAGCCTGGTATCGCTTGCCCTCTGCCGTGCTATGCGTGATAACTCCGATGGTAACCTCCACCCAATCCGCACCGTGTAAATACTCTTCTATAAGAGCCTCCGATTTGCGAGGGAAAGGTTCGTCAAGAGCGAGGCGCAAAGTTTCCCGAGCTTGATCAGGCACATGCTCGTCTGTACGGAAGAGGGCCTCTAAGTAAAGATAGAGCTCCTGGGCGTTATTCATGACACGCACGCCTGTACTGCAGCCTTCATCAACCGGCTTGGCTATCAGCGGATAACCGCCAAAATGTAATTCTATCGCCTCTATGACCTTTTGAGGCGAGCGGTCCCAAGCATTTTTATCTACTCGGTAATGCTTGGGCACCTTGAAGCCACCAGCTCGCAGATGAACCTGGGTGGCATATTTGTCCATAAGGAGCGCGCATACCTCGGGAGGGCTGCCATTGTAGGGAACTCCGAGGGTTTCTAAGCGCTGCTGCACAGTTCCATCTTCTCCGGGACGGCCATGCAGAGCGAGGAAGACAAAATCTACCCGTTCCTTCAAATCCTCCCAAGGAAGATTGTGTGCTGAGTAAGTAGAGTGTATATTCAGTCCATAAAGGGCATGTTTTTCTAACTTTCCTTTGACAGCTTGGACCTCAGGCGGTATGGAGTCCTCACCGAGCGATGCAGCCACATCATCAGCATTATCTTTGAAAAGAAGGCGCGGGGGAAGCTCCCACAGCTCTAAGTCATCCCCACGCACATTTAGAAATAGCGGAAGGACGTCATAAATAGCGGACAACTTCTCCACGACGTTTCGCCCGCTCTCTAAGGATATATGACGCTCAGAGGAGTTTCCACCAAAAATGACAGCTATACGCTGACATTCTGCTCGGGTACTATGCACAGGCTGATGCAAGGACAAACGGTGCCGTCGCACAAACCCCCGCCCAGGCCCCGTGCGAGCTATTTGAAGTGAGCGTTCAATCAGATATGTTAGAAAATCTTTCGGCGCAAACCCCACCTCAGCCGCTTGATGGAAAAGAAGCGAGGCTGGTAACATGCCAGAAGTGGTATTGGGATCGTTGAAGAAAATCCTCCCATCAGGTGTAGCAATCCCATCTAACCGGGCATATACTTGTATGCTCGCCGCTTCTGCGAGACGCTCTGCTTCGCGCTGAATCTGAGCATTTGGAAGGTCAGGCGAAGGGGTATTCTTAGAGCTCACTCCGGAGAGGTATTTCGCTCGGTAATCGTATAGCTCTCGTGCTTTGCGTATGTGCGTGGGGGGCAGAGCGAGTTTTTCTCCATTAGGCATCTCTATGACGATGACTGAGAACTCTTCGCCGTGAATGAATCGCTCCACCAGAAGATACGGGGGGCTATCCCATGCTTCCACGAAGCCGTACTGCGGGCGCCGCCGTAAAAAGTGCTCCAACTCTTGCCAATCTGTGATAAGCTCCCTCACCTCCCCTTCTCTATCCCGATATGCCATGGGAAGGCCCAAGCCCTCTATCAGCTCCATAAGCTGAGCAGAAGGCTGCTCCGGCAGCCACCTGACAGGCCATGTGAAGCCACATCGCATTATGGCTTCTGGGACCTCATGCGGGGAAGTACATATAGCGACTCCGATAGTAGACCCCTGCCACGGATGCTTGATTACACAGGGAAAGCCCACCTTATCTGCAACCAGAGAAACCATAGCCTCTCGGTCCGACCATAAAAGCGACCGAGGAATAACTACATATTCGGGCGCAGGGAATCCGTACCGTGTGAGCCATTCTCGCTGCTTGACTTTGTCTATGCCCCATGCACTACTTGCGATACCTGTGCCTACATAGGGCACCCCGAGCTGCTCAAGAAGACCTTGAATGCTTCCATCCTCTCCGCCCAACCCATGCAGAACCAGAAAAGCAATATCCATTTCCTCAGCAACATTTTCTAAGGGCAGTATGGGGCCAAGCTGAGTAAGGGCTTGCATATAAGACGAACTATCGGGGTAGAAAACCTGTTCAGCGTACAAGGGAAACCGCACGCCTTTTGGCAGCAGAGAAGCAGGAGGAAAAAAATCACTAATCATGCCGTAATAAAGAAACCTCGGCTGCAAACGCACCATACGATGCGAAAAATCTAAGAAGATGGGTATTGGGCGAAACTTCTGCCTATCTAAAAGGTCATAAACTGTCCTTCCACCAGCATAAGAAATCTCTCTCTCACGAGAAGCACCCCCGAAAAGGATTCCGACCCGCATCTGGCAAAGGTAAAGCGACCAATCCCCTATCTTCGTTGAGGCATAGCTTTTGCGCTATAACACAAGTTATGCGAGAGGAGCAGAACCCTTTTGCCGAGGATACTGACAGTTTGGCATATGTGCTTAGGGCACAAGGCATGCCGGACTTCCCGCTTGTAGAGTTGGAAGCTATAAGCGTCCTTCCTCTGCGGAATACCGTACTTTTCCCAGGGGTAATACTCCCCATCTCTGTGGCTCGCCCGGGCTCTATCCAGCTACTTGAACGGCTCAAGGCTGAAAAGCTTTCGTATCTCGCTATTACAGCTCAGAAAAATCCAGAGAGCGATGAGATACGACCAGACGATGTCTATTTAGTCGCCACCTTAGCGAAAATCCTTCGGGCTCAGACCTCCCCAGACGGACACGTAACCCTTATGATTCAGGGGAGACACCGAATCCGCCTAACGGAGTTTGTTCAAACGATACCGTTTCTCAAAGCTAAATACGAATACATCCCCGAGACTTTACCCGACGAGACTCGTCAGAAAGGGCTCTTGATTGCCCTGCGAGATAATGCTCTCAAAGCTCTGGACCATTTGCCTGACAGTCCTCAGGAGGCGCGCACTATTCTCCAGAACATTCAGGGGCTTCCATTCATGACTAATTTTCTCGCTAATAACCTCCCCCTGAATGTCCCAGAGCGTCAGCAGCTTTTAGAGCTGGATAACATCGGAGAACGCGCAGAAAAAGTGCTTGCCCAGCTCCAGAGCCAGCTCAGCGTGTTAGAAGTCACCGAAGATATCCTAAATAAAGTAAGAAGCACTCTGGAAAGGCAGCAGCGCGATTATATCTTGCGTCAGCAAATAAAAGCTATCCAAGACGAACTGGGCGAGTCTCCCGAACAGTCCGATCTTACCCGTTATCAGGAGGCTGCGAAGAACAAAAAATGGACTGCCGAGGCGCAGCAAGCTTTTGAACGAGAAATAGCTCGCTTGGAACGCATACCGCCTTTTTCCCCAGAATATGGCGTAGCGACCGCTTACATAGAATGGCTATTAGAGCTGCCCTGGCAGACCTACACCAAAGACCGCTTTGACCTTCAAAAAGCTCGTAGAATTTTAGAAAGAGACCATTACGGGATGGAGAAAGTCAAAAAGCGCGTCTTAGAATACCTCGCCGTTCTGAAACTGCGGCAGGACATGCGAAGTCCAATTTTATGCTTGTATGGTCCTCCTGGTGTAGGAAAAACATCCCTCGCAAGGTCTATCGCCGAGGCGCTGGGTCGCAAGTATGTCCGTATGTCTCTCGGCGGCCTGCATGACGAAGCTGAAATACGAGGGCACCGTCGCACCTATATCGGGGCTATGCCGGGGCGTATCCTCCAGCTCCTCAAACGGGCAGGCAGTAGTAATCCTGTCTTCGTTTTAGACGAGATAGATAAGATCGGTCATGATTTCAGAGGAGACCCCGCTCATGCCCTCCTGGAAGTCTTAGACCCAGAGCAAAATACGACCTTTCAAGACCATTATCTGGAGGTTCCGTATGACTTATCTCGGGTCCTCTTCGTTGCAACGGCAAATAGCTTGGATACCATTCATCCTGCTCTAAGGGATCGCATGGAAATCATAGAGCTTTCGGGATACAGCGTGCCAGAGAAGCTCCAAATAGCCCGCCGCCACCTCCTCCCTAAGGTAACCACAGAACATGGTCTCAAGCCTGCCCAACTCAAAGTGCCAGATGAGGCTATCTTCCAAGTAATAGAACACTACACCCGAGAGTCGGGGGTTCGGCAGCTCCAGCGTGAGCTTTCGGGCTTGGCGCGTTGGGCTGCCCTCCAAATTGTGGAAGGCAAAAGCAAGAAAAGCATTCATATTCCCCCCGAAAAGGTAGAAAGCATTCTTGGTTCTCGCCGATACGAGAAGGAGGAGTATGAAAGGGACCTTCGCCATGGCGTAGGTATCGGTTTGGCGTGGACGCCTTACGGGGGCGATGTGTTGTACGTAGAAACGATCGCTATGCCAGGAGAAGGGAAGCTTACCCTTTCCGGCCAGCTCGGTGAAGTGATGAAGGAGTCCGCCACCCTCGCCTATAACTTGATCCGTTCATTCGGGCTTGTTTCACACGAATGGTTCAAAACCCATGATATTCACATTCACATTCCAGCAGGTGCAGTGCCAAAGGATGGGCCATCAGCTGGCGTAGTCCTCTTAAGTGCCTTGGCCTCTCTGGTTACGGCTAAGCCGATGCGACCTTACTTGGGGATGACGGGAGAAATTACTTTGCGAGGACGGATTTTGCCTATCGGAGGAGTGAAGGAGAAGCTTTTAGCTGCACTCCGTGCCGGCCTTAGAGAAGTCGCCCTTCCAGAAGCCAACCGAAAAGATGTTTCCGAAATCCCGCCGGACTTATTGGAGGGCTTGACTTTGCATTATTTCTCTGATATAAAAGCCTTGCTACCCTTCGCAGTGATGGGGCTGGAACTGCCTCTTTCCGAAGCAGTCCCAGCTGCGGAGGCATAAAAGAGGCGGTCGCCGCAGGAGGCTGCTATTCTGACAAACTATCACAGATGATACACCTATACCTACCGCCCCACTGACCGAAATCCTTTTGCTCTACCAAGCTATAGTTTCCATCCCAGGGTCAAGCTTAGCTCTGAGCCCCGCACGAAGCGGAATATTACATCCTCCGCTCGGGAGATACGTCCATTGAGGTCGCTATCTTGCCGATAGACAAATGGGGCATTCACGATATCTCGTACTTGGAGCTGCATATAAAAGTATTTGCCGATTTGACGGCGTAGGTTGGCATCCCATACTGGACGAGGCATCTCAAAGATGCTGGGATTGATATTATCACCCACCCACCACAGGCGCGGACCGATAAGCTGTCCGGAAGTCGCTGCTTCCCACCGTCCATCTATTGACTGATATAGTAATATGGCGTTAAAGAGATAGGGGGCTTGCCCTTGGAGAGGACGGAGGCGCGCCTGGGATGGTCCCTGACCCGGCAGGAGACCGCTCACAGCGCTGCCCATATCCACTTCGCTCCAAATGTAGGCAGCATTCGCTATGAGGGCGAGGGATTGGGTTAGCCGCAGCCGAGTTTCTACCTCTACACCGAAGAGGTTGGCCTGAGGTGCATTTCTAAAAACCACTGTGGGCTGGTCTGCTCCCCGCAGGATGTAGGTCTCAATCGGACTATTCACCCGTTTGTAAAATGTGCCCAAAGCCACCAACTGATCCAAAGAGGGCGAAAGCTCGTACCGCAAATCCACATTATGAAGGGAAGCTGGTCGTAAATCAGGACTGCCCGCCTGTTGAATCTCCAGGGCAAAGTTATAGTACAAAAAGGGCGCCAGCTCACGCAAAGCAGGGCGATTGAGGGTTCGACTATAAGCGAAGCGTATTTTCTGCTTCTCAGTCAGGGCAAAACTTAGATTGGCAAACGGCATAAGCAGGGGAAAGGGTGTCCGCACGTCTACGGGCGCTGTAGCTGTCGCAGACCGGAGATTCTGCTCGCTATACTCATACCGAATGCCTGTGTGCAGAGCCCATCTACCGAGCTGTTTCTCCGTAGAGAGGAAAAGCGCTCCGACTTTTTGATCCGCTTGATACCTATCGGTTGGGTTTGTACCTTCTCGCAAGCGTAAAGTGAGAAGGTTTTCCCCCGTAAAGGCCTCGGAAATAGGCAGCGCAGTCCAGTACTGAATGAAGCTGGAAGAGGTGGTGGAAGGTATCGTATAAGAGAACCAGCGAGCCCAAAAATCGCGTGAGATTGTTTCCCCTTGAAGACCTGAGACGAGTTTCCAGCCTTGTACCTCAGTGAGAAGAGAGATTTGGAAGCTGGCGCCATATTGGCGCAGCCGACTGTAAAATCGCGCCGCATCAAATGTCGTCGGCCCAGGAGGAACAATAATCCGATATATGCTATCGCCTGCATCTTTCACAGTACGCACCCGTCGGTAATCAGGCTCACTACGCAGCGTAGCATTAGCTCCAATGTCCCAGCGGAGGGCAGTTGTCTCTGAGATGCGATGCATTCCGCCCAGCTGAACCGAAGCAAGCGTACGGGCTAAATACTGCATGCTATAGTTTCGGAAAGGAATATCACTACCGCGCTGATAAAACGAAAACCCCTCACGAATGATGGTCTCGTCCTCTGTGAGGCGGGCAAAGAATGTATTCAGCTCCAACTGATGAGCAGGGCGAGGGACCCACAGCATGTTCATAAAACCGAAAGTCCGTATCAGCTGAGTAGTCTGATAATCTTCGTAGCTGAAAAGTTTAGCGTTAGCCCCCGGACGCAAAATGAGCATTTCATAGCGATTGCGACGAATACGCATGGTCTGAAACCCCCGACTATAAGCCCCACCAGCGATGAACCATACCTTTCGCGATAGAGGCGTGCCATAAGTTATAGAAATCTGCCCCAAAGGCGGGATGCTGGAAGGACGCCTTAGAATGAAGTTGTTTGGCAAACGCTGAGCCCAAGCCCTGGCTTCACTCGTAGAAACGAGTCCAAGGTCGGCAGGGAAGCCTGTGGGTAAGGCTCGGGCTGACACACCGGCGCCCCACAAGTCAGCACTGTTAGAAATGTTGTAGAGGCCGGGACGGAAAGTGGTACCATGTAAATAAGCTGTTCTCACCTGAAAATGCAGAATGGGCTTCTCCGTACTGCGACGGGTAAGTATTTCTACTAAGCCTCCACCAAAATCTCCACTCTGATGAGCCGCCGGCGTCTTATAGACTCTTACTTGCTCTATGATACCTGCCGGGAAAATGTCCAGATCAAATGCCCGGCTATCTGGCTCCGTGCTCGGCGCAGAAAGCCGATTTAGCAGTACGGCATTATACCGTTCATTCATGCCACGAATGACAAGGAAGCGACCATCATTTAGAGATACTCCTGTGACACGACTTAGGACAGCGGCAGCTGTGCGGTCTGGCGTCTGCTGTATAGTTTGCGCAGAGAGCCCCGTGGCTATTTGAGGCATCCGCTGTAGAGCGGATAGCAAGGATACCTCCGTACGATTTTCCTGAAGGGCAGCGATAACAACTTCATTCTGCTGAACTCCCTCTGGCTCTAAGGCGACCTCTACAAATAATCCAGTCCGAGCAGTAATAGGTACCTTATTACTCGTGTAGCCGATATAGCGAATCTCTATCCATAAAGTCTCCGAAGTAATCGGTAAGCTGAGCGTCGCTATGCCCAATGAGTCGGTGAGCGTCCCTGTATTAGTACCCAACAGGGCAACTGCGGCGCCTGCAAGCGCCTCTTGGGTCTGAGCATCTCGGACAGCGAAGCGATATTTTCTATGGGCAGTCTGGGCGTATAAACCAAGCAAAAAAAGCGCGACGAACGCCCTCCACATAGGGCAAAATAGCCCCACCTGTGTAAAAGCAAAATGAAGCGCCTGCTTACCACAGCCGCACGCCCCACATGGTTACATCGTCAAGCTGCTCTCGATCCTTGCCGTAGTCTTTCCATTCTTTCCAGCGCATATTGAAAAATGCCCGACGGCGAGACATAATGGGTTCATGGACAGTCTCCATGATAAAGTCTTTCAGCTGACGCGTACCGAATCGTTTCTCATCAGGACCTCCCAGCTGGTCCACTACACCATCAGTAAATAGGAAAAACACATCACCTGGCTGCAATTGCACCTCATGGGCTGTGAAGAACCGCTCTTCCTCCAACTGCTCTCCACCGATAGCTTTCTTATCAGGCTTTATTTCTTTAAGCTCTCCATTATGCACGAAATACAAAGGGAGGTTCGCCCCAGCATATACCAGACGATATTCTCGGGGATAGTAGCGCACGAGAGCTATATCCATCCCATCTCGCGAGCTGATCTCTTCTCCCTCAACATCCTGTCTCAGAACTTGCCGCACACCGATATGTAAATCATGAAGGATTTGATCCGGGGCAAATACATGTCCCTTGTTGATTATTTGGTCAAGGAGGATACTACCTATTAGGGTCATGAAGGCCCCTGGGACGCCGTGCCCCGTGCCATCTGCCACGATGATGAAGTAAGAGTCCCCAGGTGCATCACTGAACCAGTAAAAGTCCCCGCCGACTCCATTCCTATCTCGGGGGCGCCAGATAATGAAATAGTTTTCTTTTCCCAGGTATTTATCCAGCAGGGTATCTGACGGGAGGATATTTTTCTGCATGCGCTTGGCGTACTTGATACTCTCCCGAATATCATTCATAGCCTCCTCCAGCTCCCGCTTCTGAATCTCCAGCCGACGATTCGCCTCTTCAAGCTGCCGGGCGTAGGCTTTCTGGGCTTCTTCTATCACAGAAGCAGCGGAGGCAGCTAATGTTCGGAGAAAATTTACTTCATCTACTCTCCATTCCCGCTTGGTGTAGCGATATTCTACACTGATAATGCCTACGATGTCTTTTCCTGTGCGGATGACTCCATCTAAGACACTAGTTACATTATTCGGCTTGAAGAGAGGCAAAGCAAGCTCGCGGGTTCGTAAGTCTGCCAAGGCATCCACCACAGCTATAATCTGCTCGCGCTCCAAACTCTGGAAATATAAAGGATACAATGAGCGATTTACGACGGTACCGACAGCATGGGAATGAGGCTCCTTCTCTGCTACGGCGATACAGCGAGCATGTTCGGGCTCTTCATATAGCCATAAGCTTACGCGATAAGCTTTGAAGGTCTCTAAGGCGATGTCCGCTATGACTTGAAAAGCTTTGGGGATATTACCTTCTCTAAGCGAAGGATGCGCCGCTAAACGGGAGAGTGCATTCTGCTGTTCTTTGAGCCTGAACTCTTGTTCTTTCTGCTCGGTGATGTCAAAAAGAACGTTGATGGACTTGATGAGGGTTCGCTGTCCGGAAGGTAAGCGGTCTATTACAGGCGTGCTGGACATAATAGCCCAGAAGGTCTGCCCGAGCGTACCCGAAAGTTCTACCTCTGACTTCCAGGTTTGCCCAGTCTGAATGTATCTCCAATGCCCTTGTAAAATGACCACAGGCTGCCTATCTGAGAATAGTCGTCCGTAATGCGAACCTATCAGACTTTCAACAGTAAATCCGAGGGACTCTGCGAGATTTTCGCTGACATAGGTGAGCCGACCCTCTCCATCCGTCTCGAAAAGCCACGCCGCATTCTTGAGCGCTTCCAACTGAGCAGAAAGCTGAAGTTGGGAGGAACGGTAGTTTTCGTTACTGCGGCGGAGCTCTTCGGTATTTTCGCGTAGCAGGAGCTCTTGCTGACGAGCCAAGTTCAGCGCATTCTGTATCTCCATCTCCTGCTGCTTCTGGAGGGAAATATCAAAGCCCACGAGAATGTACTTGTATATCTCGCCATTCAGATTTTGTACGGGCGTGATGGTCTGCTGTATCCACACCTCCTCCCCGAGTGCAGTCTGATAAGATACGACCTCCTGCCAAGTCTTGCCAGATTTGAGCTGAGATAGGAGCTTCTCAACGAGTGGCGCTTCCTCTTTGCGCCTTAGAGTACTATACGGCTGCCCTAAAATATCCTCGGTCTTGTACCCGAAAAGCCTCAGAAGGGAGTCATTCACATAAATAATCCGTCCTTCGGGATTGAGTTCTGCCACGAGAGAAGCGGCATTCAGAGCGGAGATTTGACCGCGCAGTTCTATCTGAGTACGCCGCATTTCTTCGGAAGAGGCCTCCAGCTCCTCAATATTCTGGCGGAGCTCCTCCTCCATAGCTTGTGCTTGCTCTAAGTAGGTCAGAAGCTCTTGCTCCACAAGCTTACGGTGCCCCTGCTGGAGAAGTAAAGAGGCTACTCGTGCTAATATGGCTAAATACTCTAAGTCTCGGGGGGGCTTGTTAGAGATTCGTTCTACGAGAAAAGCACCTGCGACCTCTTCATCCAAATAAATGGGAAACATCCAGAGCGTCTGCATCTGATGCTGCTGCAGATAGCTGCGAAGCGGCGCCACCTCAGGCATATGAGGACCCGGTGGAGAAGACGGAGTCAATCGCTCGCGTATCCACAGCGCGGCTTCCTGGGGCAAATCCACGGTATTCGAGTGCGTCAGTAGAGCGGGATCATAGGCTTCTAAACAGTGTATTCCGCTGTCCTTTTCGCTGAAAACCCAGAAGCTATATCGCCCCTCGGGTTCTAAGGCAGCTGCTACCTCACTGATGGCTGCGAGCCCTTCCATTACCTCTCCATTCCTAAGCGCTGGTAACTTGAGAAGGGTAAGTAAGCTCTGTCTCTGACGCAATAATCCTTCTATCTCTTGTGAGTACTTAGCTTGAAGGGCCGTTTGGTGCTGATTAAGCCGAGATAAAGCCTCCTCTGCTTCCTGAAGACGCTTTTGAAGACTCTTCAAGGCTTGCTCGGCTTGCTGGAGTTTCTCTGAAAGCCCTTCGGCAGGTAGAATAGCAAATAACCCTTTTTCTATGCCAGCCTCTCGGTAGGGAAGGAAAGCGTAGACATACAGATTTGGGCCGATTGCAATAGAACCTTGGACTGCTACCTTGGCTTGTAGGAGCGATAGCAGCTCAGCGGAGAGGTCTGAAAGCGTATGCCATTTCGCCTCCCCTGCCAGTTGAAGGAACATATCGTTCTTCTTTCTGAACTGTCCTGTACTATCCACTTGGGCGAGGGGGAGGAGATTATGTAGGGCTCCAAGTTCCAAATGAAGCTTTTGTACCTCCTCAGCATAATGCGCCTGTGCGCTATTAAGCTGTTGGAGAAGCTCGCGGTTCTCTTCTGAGAGTTTGCGTAAAGCAGTTTCATAGTGTGTAAAGCGCAGGGAGATATTCTCTAAGGCCTCAGCAGGAGTTCCCAGCGTAGAGCGGAGCTCCGACCATGCCAGAGGTTTCTGTTCTGCGGTGGACTCCACCGCAGCGGAGAGGAGCTGCCATTTCTGAAGGAGTAGGTTGTAGCTCTGGACGATAGGTAACCATGGAGCGGGCACCTGAGGTGCTTTTTCTCCTCTGGTAGTCGCAGCGATTGCGGCACGCAGCTGGCGGGACTCTGCGCGCCCCGTAGCTAATAAACTGACAAAACCTATCAGAAAAATCACCCCCACAGCAGCTACACCTATCAGAAAAGCCGTAGATTCAGCTTCTTCAGCGGCTTTCTGTATATCGGCTCGCAGAGAAGGAAAAGTTTCTCGTAGACGGCGAACCGAAGATTCTACCGACGCAAGCAGCGATGGAGCCTCCGCATAATACTGCTCTGTGATCCGAGAAAGGTCTTCTTTCCGATCGGCTTTTTCTATATCCTTTCGCCATCTAATATGCCTCTGCTCCAAGAGAAGGACTTGCTCTGCAAGGTTTCTAAAAGGCGCCTCCATGGTAGCAGAGAATGGCTTGAGAGCTGCCTCCAGAGACTTTAGAGCTTCACGCTGCTCTGATTGTCTGAGCAGTGTAGGGGGAGAGGCACTTTTAGATATTTTTTCAAAAAGAGCCATGCGTAATCGGCTTTCCTGCTGCCAAAGGGCGATTTCTACTCTTGAAAGAGCAATATCTGCTTGATATAGGCTCTCCAAACCCGGCCGGTAACGGTCATCTATCTTAGAAAGCCATACCACCCATCCTACGCACACGCCCCCGAGCAGGGCAAGCCAAAGAATACCCCATGCGCGCATTTTCTTAATCGCTCCCATATCCTCTAAGGTAAAGAAAAAGTCCCCCGTCCACGATGGAGGGGGACTTCGTAGAGACTACGCGTGCGTCAGCGAAGGGTGATATTGACGGGGTTACCGTTATTGACCTGGATAGAAGCCACCCGGTCACAGGCTTGATTATTGTACGGATCGTAGTTGAGAATGACCGTCCGATTTTGAGTGCTGAGTTGCCAGATACCTTTTACAGGATGTCCGAACTCACAGCTACCAACGAGTTTGAGGGAGTCGGTGATTTGTGTGGTGAAAGGATTGCCTCTCCGAGAGGTCCCCTGGGCACCTCCCCCGATGAACCATATGTCGTCCCAGCGCATCCAAGTATTCTGTCCCTGCGTCTGGCGAAACTCACGCACAGCGCTCCACTGAACGGTGCCATTGGGCGTGATAAACCGATGCGATACCACCGTGTCGCGGATGATGCGCTCCCCCGCAGCATTAAGCCCTACATGGAAAAGGATTTTTTCCACGATATGCTGATTGTCATTCACAAAAAAACTGTCCGTGGTGATGTAAGCCCGAGCCCCTGCTTGATACCATCGCGGCCCAGAGAACCGAATCCGCACTTTGCCCCGCCGATAGACGCCATCCCGACATAGGCAGTTGGTCGGCCCGAAATCTATAGTTAGCAGCCGCTGTACTGAATCATAGCTTACCTGAGCGCAAGGAGGGAGCAGGGTGGTATCCACACCAGCCACCCGACGGTTGCCAGCATTTTCTCCCTGATTGTCGGTTACATTCCCCAAGTAGTTTTGCTCTCTCTCTACTCGGGCATAGTCTTCGGAGGTTTCTTGGAAGCTCGCGATGTCCTCCACTTTATCCTTCTTTCGACAGGCGATAAAAAGCAGCCCCGTTCCCAAGGCTGCCACTAAGGTCCAGCGTTTCATATCACCTGATATGAGCAGCAAAAAGGCATGGAGGTTTAAGGGACCTGATGTATAGACCTTAGGCAAAAGGACCTGAGAGGACTTTTTCACTTTTTTTGAAAAAGCGTATTTTTGTCCCGATGCATAAACTCTTAACTATCGGGCTTGCTTTGCTTACTCTACCAGTGTGGGCGCAGAGCTTACAAGAGCTGGCGGAAAGAAAGATGCGGATTACCGACTCCCTCAATCGGCTTGCTGCTATGGGCATCCCTATCGGCCCTCCACCGGGCGTACCGATGCCTCTCACCCTCTCCGAATCAGATTGCCAGAATGCCATCAATGTATGCCAGCAGACTTATACTTACTCTGCTTCGCCTCCCAACTACGGTGCTATACAGGAGCTCGGAAACAATACTTGTCTACTGAATAGAGAGCAGAAAACCGCTTGGTTCATCTTCACGGTGCAGTCCTCGGGCACTTTCGGCTTTACTATCAATACAACCTATGACTACGACTTCGCCCTTTTTGACTACGGGGCGATAGGAGGATGTGGAGGGACTTCCACGGCTACGCCTATCCGCTGT
>JANWXY010000055.1 GCA_025057135.1 Bacteroidia bacterium
TCCTCATTCTCCCATCCCACACTACAATCTTATACTTATATACTCCACTCTTTCATTTTCTCTTCCCCGGCTTGGGGGGGGGGCCCCCCAAAACCACCCCACCCCCCCCCCCCCCCCCCGCCCACATCAACACAGCCCAAAACTATTCCCCTACAAGCCCCTCACCGATTTATGCTGTACCTTATCGTAAAGTAGAACCGATAAGCCCATCTTTCCCACAAAGGTTGGGCATCCTGTTCCGCCTGAAATCTAGTGACATTCCCTACCTGCTGAGTGCGCCAATAAGGCTGATTGATAACATCCCAAACTGCGAGACGGAGTTCCCATCTATCGGTTAGACGATATGTGAGCTGTGCCTCAGCCATTAGCCGACTTCTTTCCACGATGTGTGGATAGACGTAGGGGTCAAAGCCGATCGCCCAGATTTGTAAGCTTGTGTAAGTGAGAAAGGTAGCCAGCTCGTATTTGGACCGTGTATAGATGAGTCCAGCATTCCCAACTATGGGGGCGTGCCCTTGCAGCCGCCCCTCCAACCAGCCTATCTTACGCCAGGGCGATTGCTCTAATCCACTCTCACTTATAGTAAGTGTAGCATAGCTCCAGAGACGGGCCCTTTCAGTCTCCCATAGAGGATAGCGAGTTTCTACTTCTGCACCGATAATCTCCCCCCACGAACGGCTCCTCGTCGCATAAGTGAACGTCAAAGTATAGCTTGCGGGTACCAAGTACACCTCCGGCAGGCTCCATAAGCGCTTGTAGAATACACCTATGGCAAAGAGTTTATCTTTACTGCGGAGCCACTCCCATCGCACATCAGCGTTCCAACTGCGCCCTGTACGCACATTTTCATCCCCTCTCCAATACGTACCCAAGAAATAGTCAAAATAAGGTAAGGGAACTTGCGTCGGTAGCGGAGGACGAATGAGCGTAAGGTTGGTTCCAATGCGTAGAGCGTGAGCTTCCCCGATTCGGTACTTCAATAGCAGCACTGGCAAAATATGTCTTTCATCCAATCTGACCAGCGTAGTTTCACGCTCCGTAGCTATAGGCGTATTTTGAATATGCCTTTGCCATGTCTCGTAGCGTAAGCCTATTAGAGCTTCCCACCGAGAGTGCCATGAGGTCCGTATCCATCCATACCCTGCCGACAGCCGAGTGACTCCCTTATGCCGATGATAATCCGTAGTTCTATCTATGAGATACCATCCGCCTGGACGAATGTACAGCGGACTATATACTTCGCGGATATGCTGGATATTCAAAACGCTCTGGACCATAGTAGGAAACCCTCCGACTGTATCTGGCATAAACCCAAGTTGTCGCCCTTCAAATCGCTGCTGCTCCAGAGAATGCCATCCGCCTATTCTCAACTGAAGCCACCGCCCTTGAGTACCCCACCGCCTCTCCACATATGGGTGGGCATACCCTTGATAAGCAACAGCGCGGGATGTCCAGACCTGAGCATAAATTTCCGACTCCCCATATAGCTCCTGCTCATACACTATGTCCTCTGTGCCAGGATAGCGAACATAGTTCATCGCTCCGGCCTGGGGGATAGCACTACCCTGAGATACAAGGCCAAGCTGTAAGCGCCCCTGCCACTTGCCAAAAGCAAAACTCCATCCCGGACGCACCACACCCACCCACGACCGCTGTAAGGAGAAAGTAGGATACCAGCTATACACTTTCTGAACCGAATCTATTTCAGGATTTACATATAAAGCCTCTTGAAGCGCGCACTTTTGGGTGGTGTTCAAGAGAAAGATGCCTTCCAGAGTAAAAGTATGCGCCGAAGTCGGACTGAGATATACATGCCATGATGCCCCTCCACCCTGGGTGTGAGTGTGCAGGGGTGATCTCTGTACTTCGTCTGTGTAACTCTTGAAGTGCCATTTGCCGTCCTCCTCTACAAACTCCCCATCTTGAAAAGAAAACCTACTTGTAAGATAACGCCTAGAATAAGCCGCCCGTAAAGCCACCCCTCCTTTGGAGAATCGCTTGTCGAAGCTTAGGGAGAGTAATGTGCCGGGCAATCCATATCGCATCGTGTCAGGTATGGTATAACGCTGAAAACGCTGCGCATAGGTAAAATTTTCAGGTAGGGGGCTACCGTTATTCTCAGAAGCGCGAATCTCCCTGGGCAGAGGAAAGTCCGCAGGTAAAGGTCGCATTATAGGCGCTTTCAGGTAAGCAAAAGGGCGTCCCACAGCGCCAGCATCAGCCTCAGTGGTGAAGCTTATTTGCCAGCCTTCATTTGAAGCCGTCGGTAGCTGGAAATCAACCATACCTCCACCGAAATGCCCAAGTAGCTCCGGCGTCCAAAACTTACGCACCTCTACGCGTCCTAATAGCGTAGTTATGAGCTGGTCTAACTCACCGAAGCTGGCATCGTAGTTCAACCATGCAGGATAAGCTGCCCAAAAAGCGAAGGCATTATATCGCTCTCCCATACCTCGTATGCTGACAAAGCGCCCCGAAAGCAAAGAAACCCCTGGTAACCTCCGAAGAACATTCGGCACGTAAAAATCTGTACTGCGCTTCATGATAAGCTCTTGGGAATACAGCTCTCCTATCTCTAAACTTCTCAGCCGTTCCAAAAATACCCCAGCTTCTGACTCCCGCTGAATGTCTGTAACGATTCGTACCTCTTCTATTTGCGTCTCTATGGGCTCTAATCGCAAAAGTATCTCCATAGCAGGCCCAGAAATGTATGCTTTCGTGACGCGATACCCGAGCAAGAAAGCGACCAAAGTGTCTGCGGACTCAAAGGGAATAGCGAAAGCCCCTCTATCATCAGTAAAGCCCCCTTTACCTGACAGACGAATCTGAACGCCAGGAAGAGGCTCCCCTGTGCGGGCTTCAACTACTCGGCCACGCAAGGTTCTCACCACTTTCTGCGGAGTGGAAGTAGGAATACTCATGCGCTCCTCCTGAGCGAGTAAAGCCCCGCACACAGCCAGTAGGAAAAAGCATCGCATGCTTGCAAATGTAGGTCTGAAAAGTATAACTCAGAAGATGCCATAGGCTATACAGATGTGCTTCCGCAGTGGTGATAAATCTCTAAATCAACTAATGTCTCGGCTGGTGAAAACCTAACCGTTATCCAGCTCAGCAGATAGAGTCACTTCTCCTCGGGATTGTAATGATGCGTTTGATAGGGGAGCAAAATACCCCATTGCTGAGCCAAAGCGGCTCTCTGACGAATCAGGACTTGATGAATGGAGAGATGTTCTTCATAAGTCGGATTGTCTGGCGATAGACTGGATAGAATATTCAGATTTTCTATCAAGAGGCGCTGAATATGATTAAGGTGCAGCAGTGCAAGGTTGCTCTCCAAAACTGCCACTGGCTCTTCCTCCATCGGACTATCATCCCACATGCGCCAGTGCGGACTGAGCGTATGCTTTTCCATCAGAAGCTCTGTCAGCCAGTCCTGCATCTCAGGAGACATGTCTTGCACAAGCTCGCTGACAGTAGGCGGTGCAGGAGCCACCCATTCGCACAGGATGCGACGAAGCCTTTCTGCGTTCTCATCCGAAAATACCAAATGCCGAAACTCCTCTCGTAAGAACTCCCATATAGGCATCTCTGCATAAAGATGCGTCGGATAAGTAAGGGCTATGCGTAGGAGCTCCTTTTCCGCAGTGATACGCTGCGCCCGTGGAAGTACAGAGTCTTTTCGTGCAGAAAGTTCTGCACGATCAAAGTTCTCCCAAAATCCTATCGGAATACGCAGAGCGTCTTCAACCTCTTCTGCATACACTCGCTGTAAAAGGGGATCAGGAATTGCACGCAGGTTTTCTCCTATTTGTTGGATAAGCTGATATCGCTTTTCAGGGGTATCAGTGGGCTGCTTAGCGGTGAGGTACTTTACCCAAGAGAGCTGACTGTCCAGCGCCTCATGAATGGCAGAAGCTCCTTGACTTTGAAGAAGCTCATCAGGGTCTTTGGCTCCCTCAATCGCCGCTACGGAAACGAAAAAACCCGCATTTAGTCCTATGGCAATAGCGCGCAGCGTAGCGGCCTCCCCAGCGGAGTCGTTGTCGTACATGAGCATGAGACGCTTGGTATAGCGACGCAAACGGTCCAAATGAGCCTCTGTCAGAGCAGTCCCACATGTAGCCACTGCTTGAGCAAAGCCTGCCTGGTGCAGACTGATCACATCCAGGTAACCCTCTACAATCAAGGCTGGCATATCCTTCCGAAGAACGCTACGAGCTTGATATAGGCCATAGAGAATATCTGATTTGCGGTAGAAGGGTGTATCGGGAGAGTTTAGATACTTGGGCTCGTCCTGCTCTATGGTACGACCAGCAAACGCTATGACAGCCCCCTGCTCATCATGAATAGGAAATATCAATCGCCCCCGAAAGCGGTCATATAAACGTCCTGTACCTTCACTACGCAAGCTCAGCCCCCATTCTAAAAGGACTTTCTCTGGATAGCCAAGCTGTAGGAGGTACTGTGTAAGCGCAGCTCCGTCCGGCGGAGCATATCCGAGCTGAAATGTTTCTATCGCCTGAGGCTTTATACCGCGACGCTCTAAGTAAGCTATCGCAGGCGAATCCCTGAGTTTTTCTCTGTAAAAGCGGAGCGCCTCTTGGTAAATAGCCAAATACCTCTGCCGTTCCCGAGTCTGAGAAGGAGAGCGGTCAGTATCTTCTGGCAGGGATATATTGTACTTCTGAGCCAACTTACGGAGGGCTTCGCCATAAGAGAGCCCTTCCATCTCCATGACGAACCGAATGACATCCCCCCCTTTTCCGCTGGCGAAACACTTGAAGATTTGTTTAGAAGGACTGACCGCAAAAGACGGTGTCTTCTCAGGTTTGAAAGGGGAAAGTGCCCAATAGTTTGCGCCTTTCTTTTTGAGGGGCACATATTCATTCACAACCTCTACAATATCGGCACGCCGAAGAACCTCTTCTCGCAGCCAACTCATATTCCAAAATACGCACTTGCAGGCAACCCAGAATAGCCTTTACCTTTGTATAACCATGCGCTACAAAATCCACCACAGCAGCGTGAAAGTCAGTCCGACTTTTGCAGAATACGCAGGGAGTCGTATGGAACGCCTACTCCATGATTTCGCCTTCATCCTACATGCGGATATCTACTTACATGAGATTGGGCTAAAAAGCCCGACGCATGAGGTAAGGCTACGAGTACAGGTCCCAGGTGAAACCCTCATTGCCGAAGAAAAGGCAGACAACTTCCAAGAAGCATTTGATGCCGCGCTGAACGCTGTAAGGCGGCAGCTCACACGATACAAAGAGACTATCCGCTCTTAGGTAAAAGGCACTGCGACATCAGGCCCATAGCACCAAGCTATTTCTCCCCGCACCGAAGCGGCTGGATACGATAAGGTCTTTTCATAAAGAACTGCGGCTTAGGAAGTCTGCCACGAAGCGACGCGTATGACACATCAGGTAGAGAAGTAGACGCAGGAGGCTTTCGGCGGTATCGCCAAAAGTCCTGGTGCGCTTGTACTACTGCCCAAAAATGGAGATACCCTCCTTTCAGCAGCAGATAAAAAGCGGCGGGCAGGTCTAAGAGCATTCGCCATAGCACTCTCCACCAGCGCTCAGACTTAGGTAGGTTTTCCCAGAGTAGATATAAGCTATTGCGAAAGTTGTAATACACTTTCCTCGGATGTCCCTGAGCCAGTGAAGCGCCCCCTACATGGAAGACGACGCTTTGAGGCTCATAAGCAATCTCCCATCCCGCTCTTTGTAGCCTCCAGCACAAATCTATCTCCTCCATATGCATGAAATAATGCGTTTTGAACAAAATCCCTCCCAGTGTGTCTGAGACAGCCTGGGTCCGAAATATAAATGCCGCTCCACTTGCCCAGAATATTTGAGCTGGCTGATTATACTGTCCGGTGTCCTTTTCTCCTCTACCATAACAGGTAGGATATCCCCAAGCATCTATGAGCCCACCGGCGGCTCCGGCGTATTCAAAAAACGCTCGATCTCGCCATGCGAGTATTTTAGGTTGCACCGCAGCTACGCGAGGACACTTTTCTAAGCGGGCCACCAGCGGCGCAAGCCAATTAGGTGTGACTTCCACATCGCTATTCAAAATCGCCATATATGGTACATCTCGCCCATACTCAGCGAAAAATCGCTGATAGCCGCCAGCGTATCCTTCGTTTTTTTCGTAGCGTAAAACGCGAACTGTGGGAAAGTGCCGGCGCACCCATGTCGCTATTTCAGGCGAGCTGCCGTTATCTATCACCCAGATGGTCAGATCAGGATAGTCGGTACGCAATAAGGCTGGCAAAAATGCTTCCAGCCATTCCTGCCCGCCATACGCGAGCACTACCACATACACAGGCGGTGCCACCCTACCGCTGTTTGAGGAGAGCGGCAAGTGTAGTCAGAGCAGGATGATCCGTAGGTAGGTCTCTTTGAGCGTCCTTAAGGGCTTTTTGAGCTTCGGCGGTCCTCCCCAGCCGGTAATACAACGCCGCCAGAATCAGATACGCCCCCCCAGAAGGGTCTTTTTTCGTAGTGAAGGTCGCCCAGTGCACACTCTCCGGAGGAATCGTCTCCCAATGTAGTAGCGCATACGCTGCTAACCATAACGCCTGTTGAGGGGATAACTTCTGCTGCTGGTAAAGCCGGTGGTGGAGCATATGAAGTGCCGCATCTCTCTGCCCTTTTTTCCATAAACTAAGAGCCCAAATAACCTCATCTGCTGTCGTTTTAGTAGAACTTGCAGGTTGAGCCTCTGTATCCAACTGCATAAGCCGCTCTGAAAATCCAGCTTCCCAGCTCTTTTGAGTCAAATCTGTGAAAAACACTCTAATCTCCTCGCGAAATCCCTCCCAAGTAGGCTGCGCACTGGGTTTATTTTTGGTATAACTATCTCTGTAACGCTGTAATATGCCCAAAAAGTTCAACGCATCTACATAGCCCACGTGGCGCCCTATTTCGTTTCCTTGCGGGTCTAAAAATACTATTGTTGGATAGGCGCGAACCCGATATTTATTCGCTAAGTTAGGGCCTTCACCTCGCTCGGCATCTATTCGGTAGGGGATATAGTTTTTCTCGGTATAGGCACCGACTTCTGGATTAGAGAAAGTGTGGCGCTCTAACATTTTACAAGGGCCGCACCAGACAGCGTAAAAGTCTACAAATATAGGTTTGCCCTGCTTCTGCGCTTCTTTTAGAAGAGCATCCCATGAGCCTTCAAAAAATCTAATCCCTCCCCCTTGTGCAAGGAGGATAGATACAGCCGCCACCACTCCTATTGTCCGCATGAGGCAAAGGTAAATATACAATATGAACCGAAAACCTCTCGGAGCTACTCAGCCCTTAGGATAAGTGCTCCGCCACGTCAATCCGAGCGTCCATGCAGTGAGAAGCTGCAAAGCATTTTCTCGGTCACCAATGCGGGGATCATATATTGCCTGCTGAGAGAGCGAAATCGCCAGCCAACTTTTCAGGTTATATGCTATTTGTAGCTGGGATACTATAATAGGGTTGAGACGCTGCGGCAAATACCCATAGAAGGCATCCAGAAAGTGATTGATAGACAGCTGCTTTACAGGAGTAATGTTGAGACGAGAGGTTATGCGGCCTCCCACCTCCCATAGAGCTTTGCGCGCTGGACGAATGATATTACCCAGAGAATCTTTCTCAGCTGGCGTCAGCCCAAACTCTCCTGCGTCAGCGAGATACCCCAAACGCACATAAGTAACCCGCCCCGATACAGGCGAAAAAGTGAGCTGCCATACTTTCACAGGCATATACAATACCCCTAAGGAAAACTGCCCGTAAAATGGTGCCATGAACGCAGACTTAGCCGGACGGATAGCGGAATCCCCCACATAGGCATAAGTCGGTGCCCACTGCGTGCGACCATCACTCAAAACCGAAAAAGCCCATTTGGAGGCAAACTTTCGCTTATACTGTAAAACGAGAAGGAGAAAATCTTGGGTTTTTCGCCAAGTACGCTGAGGCACTACTCGGAGAAGCCCATACTGCCCTGTATATTCTATGCTTAGAGTATGCACGCCATACCCACGCAAAACGAATAGCCTCTGCTGAGTACCTAAGCTGGTTTGATTTTGTCCGCCAGCTTGCCAGTTAGAAAGCGCAGTCTGAGCTGCTTGCAGTCCAAGCATTCCTTCTACCTTCCAAACCTTCTGAGTGTCTATCTGTCCCCAGAGCAGCGATGCAGCACCCACCCCGAGGAGGACGAGTTCCCGGATGTGTATGTTAGCCTTCATATAGGGCTATGGATTCTGTTTCTGCGTGAAGTTTATTTTCACAGAAGTCCCCAGTCTATCGGTTCCATACCATGGGCTATGATGAAAGCATTCGCTTTGGAAAACGGACGAGAGCCAAAAAAACCATTAGCTGCCGAGTATGGTGAGGGGTGAGCCGCTTCTAAGATAAGATGGCGGTAGGGGTTGATGAGAGCCTTTTTGCTACGGGCATATTGCCCCCAAAGCATGAAAACCACATGCGGACGAACCTCCGATATGCGCTTGATGACTTGGTCCGTGAAAGTTTCCCAACCTTTACCTCTGTGCGACGCGGGCTGATGCTTTTCCACTGTCAGGATGGCATTGAGCAAAAACACCCCCTGTTCTGCCCACCCGGTCAGGTCTCCATGGGGAGGGGGCGGTACCCCTAAATCTGCCTCTAACTCTTTGAAGATATTTTGGAGGGAAGGCGGGAGGGGAACTCCCTTTGGTACCGAAAAGCATAATCCATGGGCTTGCCCCGGTCCGTGATAAGGGTCCTGCCCCAAAATGACGACCTTGACTTTATCTACCGGACACAGCTCAAAAGCCCGAAAAATCTGCGAGCCGGGAGGATATATTGTTTTACCCTTGCGTTTTTCATCTTTGAGAAAGGCTACCAAAGCCTCAAAGTAAGGCTTGCTGAACTCTTCTTGAAGTAAGGCTTTCCATGAGGGCTCTATCGCTACCTCAGCCACCGTACGAAGTTAGAGGTATTTGTTAGCATAGATTTGTGCTGTGGGAGATACCATAGTAGCTGTGGCCACAGCATGGGCCCCCGCCGCTATCGGCGTAGTTCGTCTAAGTGGGCCCGAAGCCCTGTCTATCTTATCAGCTTTCTGGAAAGGGAAACCCCTCCGCCCACGAGTAGCTCAGCTGGGAGAAGTGAGAGACAAGGCAGGACAACTACTTGATCAGGTGATAGTTACTTACTTTCCTGCGCCACACTCCTATACGGGCGAAGATGTCATAGAAATAAGCTGCCACGGCAGTCCGTACATATTACGCCGAGTGGTAGAGCTCTGCATAGAACGCGGCGCTCGTCTCGCTCGTCCCGGCGAGTTTAGCCTAAGGGCATATCTGAATAGAAAGATATCTTTGGATCAAGCTGAGGCTATCGCTGACCTTATTCAGGCACAGAGTGCCGCTGCTCATCGCTTGGCACTTAGTCAGCTTACTGGCAGTTATTACGAGAAAGTGCGACGTTTTCGTTCTCAGCTTGTAGAGCTTTTGGCGCTCTTAGAACTGGAACTGGATTTTAGTGAGGAGGATGTAGAATTTGCCTCTCGCGAGCAGCTTCGCTCGCTGCTTGAGTCGCTGAACTCAGAAATCGTGCGTCTACTCAGCTCCTTCAAAATGGGGCAAGCCATCCGTCAAGGAATCCCCATAGCTATCGTTGGCCGTCCAAATGCAGGCAAATCTACCCTCCTCAATGCCCTCCTCTCCGAAGAGCGAGCTATAGTCTCCGACATTCCCGGCACGACACGCGACACGGTAGAAGAGAGGCTATTCTTAGGGGGATATGACCTGAGACTAATCGATACAGCAGGCTTACGAGAGACGCCCGCTGACCCCATAGAGGCGGAAGGCATTCGCAGAACCCGTGAAAAGGTCAAACAGGCTTTTCTAATCTTGTATGTGTTTGATGCAGCGCATGAAAGCATAGATGAAGCTCAGAAACACGCTCACGCGCTCTTAGGCAGCGATAAACTTCCCCCCATTCTTTGGATAGCTAACAAGATTGATTTATTATCTGAAGGAACCCGAGACAGCTCCCCTGATGTCCTTATGATTTCCGCAAAAAATCGAGCAGGCTTAGAAAGCCTGAGCTCTGCAATCATAGAGAAGCTGAACGCTATGGGCGCAGATGCAGAGACAATGATTTCTCATACAAGGCATTATGAGAGTTTCATCCGAGCTCATGAGTCTGTGAAAAATGCTCTAAACCTGCTGCGCGCAGGGGGGGGCACAGAGCTACTCGCCGAAGAACTAAGACTTGCGCAAGCCGCCATCGGCGAAATCACCGGAGAAATTACCTCTGATGAGATTTTGGGACACATCTTCTCAAGGTTCTGTATAGGGAAATAAAAACCATCTACCCCTCCGGCGGCTTTCAGACCTACACCCTCATAAACCCTCTCTACGGTCTACCCCCCAAGAAAGCCGATTACGCAAAGTCTGGAAGTAGCTATGCCCCGATAACTTAACCGCCTTGAGCGTCATGTCCGCTCGCCGAAGGGCAACTGCCGTAGACTCAGGTACGACTATACTCCGACCATCCAAAGCTATCTGAACCTGCCCAGTACGAGAACGAAAAGTTACAGTCAAAACCCCCGTATCCGGAAGCACCAGCGAACGCACCGTCAGAGAATGTGGAGCTATCGGGGTTAAGATGAAGTTAGCACAAGTAGGCGTCAAAATAGGCCCCCCACAAGCCAAAGAATACGCTGTAGACCCCGTAGGGGTAGAAACTATCAATCCGTCCGCCCAGTAGGTATTGATGAGTTCTCCATTTAGATACACGTCCAGCAGGATCATCTCGCCTGACAGAGCCTTGGAGAGAACCACTTCATTCAAAGCGAAGGCTTCATCTGGATGAAATAGCTCCGGTTCTGTGACTATGGCGATGAGATTGCGATTCTCTATGGAATATTGTCCCGCCAGAATAGCCTCCGTGGCTGCAATCAGCTGCTGCTGAGGAATATCTGTAAGAAACCCTAAACGCCCCGCATGAACGCCTACTAGCGGTGTGCCAATAGGAGCTACCGTCCGCGCTGCCTCCAAGAATGCCCCGTCACCTCCAATTACAAAGGCAACAGCCGCCCCCACTATCTCCGAGCGTTCGGAGAAGCGCTCTATGGGTAGGTTAGTACGCTCAGCCGTTTCCCAATGTTCTATAAACTGCGCCTCCCCAAGCAGAAGGATTTCACGCTCACGCAGCATATACAGCCAAGCCCTCAGCGTTTCATGATCTATCCTGGGCGTCCAGCGTCCAAAAAGGGCTATGGATTTCATCTGTTGTAAAGGTCGCGATATACATCTCGCTCCAGCTCCTGCTGGAGAATAAGACTCTCCAAACGAATCTCGGTATTCCGCGTGAGGATATTTTGGTCATAGAGTAGGACCGCCTTTTGCCCTATCCATCGGTAGCGGGGGGCATAGCCATCCTGCTTACCCTTACCAAAGTAAGTCTCCAACAGTACTAAAGCTGCAGCACTCGCTTCGGCACCTTCTATGCGGAGTTGAATTGTATGGAGCTTGCCTTTGTAAAAGGCATATTTCACCTCAGCTAAACGAATGCCCTCCCATAGACTGTCAGAAGAGCTGCGAAACCAGACCTTACGCTGAAAGGAGCCCTTGGGTATAAGCCCCCGAAAAGCACTCTGAGGCATCTCCAACGAATACCCTAAAAGTCCGTAGATGGAATCTACGGGGGATTGCGCCCAGAGTATGGTCAGACAATACAGCAAGCGCATGAGCCTTAGAAAGGTAACAACTTCTTTTGGTTCAACTAAACTCACTCCCTATCTGGGGGCTTGGCGCTTAGATGGAGTCTATATAATCTGACGAAAAAAATTTTTTTCCCTAATCTTGACCAGATGGGACGGTTGCAAAGATATCTTCGTGCCCTCTCTGAAACTGAATGGTCTCAACTGCTTGACGAGATGAGCCAAACCTTAGGCAAGCGTACCGTACAGCTCGCTATTCGCCTGCGAGAGACCCTACGAACGCTCCCCTTAACCTCCACAGAAAGAGAACAAGCCCAACGAATAGAAAGGTGGATATGGCGAAAAGAAGCCATTGAGTCCTATGAGAAAATTTCTCTCACGGCGCCGACCCCTTTTGAGCTGCGTCTGATAGGTGCTCATTTACTGTATAAAAAAGGGCTTGTCAAAGATGCCTATACCCTACTTGCCCCCACAGGTAGTGAAAGCTTAGTCCAGAAGCTCCATCTGGATGTACAGAAGCTACTCTGGCAAGTTCAAGAAGGGGAACTTAGAGATGCTGAGCAGACTCTGAATATCCTCTTGCGTCTCCTTCGGCAGATTTACGCTGATTTGGAACGACAGAAAATGGAGATTATCCTAAGTAGAATACTCCGTGAATATGGAGGTAGCGACCTACCTAAGGTTCGCCGTACCTTAGATAAGATAGGTAAGCGCCTAAAACAGCGCCGCCTCCCCGAGGAAAAGTCTCACGCTTATTACGCAGAAAGAAATCTCCGCCTTTTGTACGGCATCACACGGAGGGACCCCGATGAGACCGAAAAATGGCGTATGGATATTATGGAGTCCGCCGAAGCTTTACCAGTTCTTCTTAATTCTTGGCTGAGTTTGCTGATAGAAGGAGTAGACTTAGAGCGAATTACCCACATAGTAAAGCAAATAAATCCCCCCCTTTTACCTCAGTTTGAAAGTATTGCAGGACATCTTGCTGGGCTGACCCTGCTCCGTTACGCCTCTTCTGGATTTGTCAGAGCAATTATACCCAAGCTGTATGGGTACATCACCCGGCTACCTGTCTTAGTAGAGCCTGAAAGCGATTTTCTCAAGGCACAACTCTTCTGGCTTTCTGGCGAGGCTTCTTCGGCGCACCTTATTTTGACAGACCTACGAGACAGAAATAGAGAAATCAGAGGCATCACGAGAATACAAATAGAAATAACCTATCTCATGCTCAACTACGACCTGAACTTCATTCAGAATTTTCACAACTCCCTGCTATGGCTAAAAGGTAGTATCCGCAAGTTTGAAGTGGCTTCTACCAAGTATTTGAGACAAATACTGAAAAATCTTCAAACCGAACAATCACCCTCCACATACCACTTCCATCTGGCGCAATACTGGGAAGCTATACAAACGAATACACCCAGTGAGGCTCAGTCCTGGAAGCTAACCATATTTCCCGATTGGATAGCGGGGCGCTCTAAGGGCTTATACCTATGGGAGTATAGAACTGAGACAAACTCAGCTGACCCACAAAAGGCGGCCGATTTCTGGAATGCTATTAGCAGGTTATTTGGCTTGTAAATGATCATATCTCCATCCCTGAGCCCAAAAACAAGCGGGCCGTCCTACTCCAAGCTCCTGAGCAAATCAGTAGCTATATCGTCCTTTTTGTATATTTGCTTAATCCATGCATAGAAGCTTAGTTCTGGTGAGTGTAGGGCTTGCACAGACGCTGAGTAACTGGGGCGAGGTTATCCGTGTGGAGCCGGGGACGACTTTTAGTGTGATTGGAAGCGTAACTAATCGACAGGGGGGGGCCTGGTACCACTCTGGAGCGCTTTTCATTACCGATACAGTGGATAACCGCGCAGGAAACGTAATGTTTCTGCCCACTTTTCCAAATAGCGCTCCCGTACCGCCGGGCAAAGTTCAGCTTCGGGGCGGTTATCAGTGGATAACTGGCACTGATCCCATTCACTTTGACACTCTGGAGCTGCGCGGCTTCTCTAGTAAGAATCTATCGTTGGCAGCTTACACGCGACACTGGTTGGATTTAGGTGACCAAATGCTGAATACCCATGCGGAAACTCTTTATCATCAGCATACGGACCCCAACTCTATAGTTCGTCTCAGTGGATTTGTTCGCTCAGGAATCGGGGGGGCTCTGGAACGCGCCTGTGTGGGTGGGCAGAGATATCTATTTCCCTTGGGGGACTCTCTGCCTGTACTTCGCTACCGTCCTCTTTACATCACGCCCATCGGTGGGGGGCCGTATGCTGGGCGATTCGCCGCGGTAGATGCCACCAGTGAAGGATATGACCGAAACCGCCGGGCCCCTATGTTGTGTGTGATTAATCCAGACTTCTTTCATCATATTTCAGGTCCGCAAGGTGGCTTTCTGGAAATCGCATTTGACCCTGTGCAGGATGGCCCATATGATGCAGCTGCTCACTGGAAAGGTAGCCAGTGGGACAGCGTTGGTGGCGTACTCACTACCAATGGCGGATTCAGCTGGATGTCTCAAAATGTGGTGAATTTCAATCCTACCCCTTTTGCTCTTGCCCTTAGAAGCCCTACTATAACTATAACTCCCTCAGGACCTTACGAGCTATGCCCTCAGGACTCTCTCCTTTTATCCATAGCTAATCCAGCGTCGGGCTGGACCTATACTTGGAGCCACGGCCCTCAAGGAAGTAGCGTTTGGATATTTAGCCCTGGGACCTACACTGTCACAGCTACTCACCCGATAGGTTGCTCTGTCATGAGCACACCCATAGAAGTGCAAGGGCTACCCGCCCCATCGGTAACAATCTTTCCGACCTCACCTGTATCTATCTGTTCTGGGGATAGCGTTCGTTTGGTAGCCACACCAGCTCTCAGTTATCAATGGTTTCATGAAGGCCTGCCTATCATCGGTGCCACTGACTCTATACTGATCGTGCGTGATGGCGGTATATATACCGTCCAAGCTACTCAAAGGTGCGGCACCGCAGAAAGTGCTCCTTTCGTTCTGTACATCCACCCCTCGCCCGATGCATATTTCGTTTCGGTCCCGCCAGATACAGTAGAGCTTGGGCAAATTTTCACTCTCATAGACAGTACTCGCGGGGGTAGCGCCTGGCAGTGGATCATTGGGGGGAGTGTATTTCCCGGAAGTCCGGTGCTCACACATAGCTTCTCTCAGGATACGGTTTATGTCATTACTCTCATAAGCCGAAATGTCCAAGGCTGCTTAGACACATTCACTCGGAGTATTTATGTGCGTCCTTTCTCAGGAATCTTCATTCCCACAGGCTTTTCCCCCAATGGGGATGGCACGAATGATATATTCACCATAGTAGCGCCTCCCTTAGAATGGAGCCGACTAAGGATTTACTCACGATGGGGCATCCTCATAAAAGAGATAGTAGGCCCTCCTCAGTGGGATGGAACGAATGCTGCTGGGGCCCCAGTTCCTGAGGACGTATATACTTTCGTATTTGATGCTCGTTTATTTTCAGGGCAGAGCTTACAACGTATAGGTACCGTTACGCTACTTCGCTGATGGCTTCTACTTTTGCGCTATGTTAGAGACCTATCTGGGCGGCATAGTCCTACTCGTCATAGGTGCAAGCGTAGGCCTATTGCTTGTATTTGCTCCGAATTTACTTGCCCCTAAACGCCCTACACCTCAGAAGATGATTCCGTACGAAAGTGGTATGGACCCTGTCGGCACGACCCGCCAGCGTTTCTCCGTTCATTACTACAAGGTGGCAATGCTATTTACTGTCTTTGACGTAGAACTGGCGCTAATGTATCCGTGGATCACATTTTTTCCGCACGATCCAGCATGGGCATTCGGTATTTTCATCTCTTTTACGAGCATTTTAGCGATAGGATACATTTACCTCCTGCGAACGGGTGTGTTTGATTGGAGCCGACACACTTTGTGAAGGCTGGGAAGACTTAGACTCTCTGGTGATTCAGTGCCGCCGATGTAGTCGGCTGGTGGCCTATCGGGAAGGTATTAGCCCCCCGCGCCGTTTCTCTTCTTGGGAGTATTGGAGTAAAGCTGTACCTGGGTTTGGTGACAGAAAAGCGCATCTCTGGATAGTGGGCCTCGCCCCAGCAGCTCATGGAGCAAATAGAACAGGGCGAATGTTCACCGGCGATAGTTCCGGGGACTGGTTATACCGAGCTTTATACGAAACGGGATACGCCAATCAGCCCACAAGCAGCCACCGAGCGGATGGCTTATACCTCAAGGGAGCCTATGTGTCAGCTGCAATACGCTGTGCTCCCCCTCAAAACAAGCCCACTCCGGCTGAACTGCTCGCCTGTTTCCCTTATCTCGCCACTGAATATCAGCTAATGAAAGAGAGCCTTCGGGTGATTATTCCCCTTGGCCATATTGCTTATAGACAGGTGCAACGGCTTTTCCCGAAGGAGCGTTTTCCCGCTTTTAGACACGGAGAGCTGTATCTCGTAGAGTCAATCTACATTCTCGCCTCTTACCACCCAAGCCAGCAAAATACCCGCACAGGACGACTAAAGTGGTCAGAATGGATCAGAATTTTTGAGCAAGCACGAGCGTTGTGTGAAAGCAGCTCAAAATGAAGTATTCTTGTCTCTTCAGCTTTATCCCTGTAACGGCTTCCATTTCACGACAAAACGTGTCTCCCTTTTGCGGAAATGGATACTCAAAGGTATAAGTCCTTTCAGCTCAGCGTTTCTTTGCGTGTCTCTAAGCGCTCTGCAGGCTGAAGTAACGACCGCACACCGCTGACGAACGCAACTCCACCCAAAATCGGATTTGCGACTGCACGATCAGTTTGGGGGAAAACACAGCCACTTTTTCAAAAATATAGCGCCTTCTGAACTAATCCGAACTTCTCTTCCGTCCAAAAACTGAAAAATGAACGAACCTTTCAGGGTGTAGCCGAAGCTCATCCAGCAAGCGTCGTAGGCTAATAGTGGTCTTATCTAAGTCTCTGTACAAAGTACTATCCCGTAATAAGAGCCCGACTGTTCCCTGTCCCTCATTTAAAGTGCGAAGAGTCTGATGAAGCTGAGCCGTGGAAGAATCCAGACGGGCAAGGAGCGTAGGCAACCGTAAACTTACCGTATCTGCTGTCCTCCCGAAACTCTGCAAAGTACCGCTTAGTTGAGGACGCAGCTCCGCTATGGTTTTATCTATCTCAGCCAAGGTATGACGCAGATTAGAGGCGGTGGGACGCAATTCCTCAGAAGTGGTATTAGCTAAGGTGCGAACAGCGCCCAGGGTCTGAGAAACTGCGCCTTTTTCTGGGGCTATGAGCTTATTCAAATAATCAGCTGTCTGATTAAGCTGTCCTAAAAGAGTGTCTAACCGATCCCTTATAGGGCGTATCTCTTGCAGGACTTTATCAAAGGTGCCCGTTGCCAAACTATCCAGAAGGGTGTCGCCATCCTGAGCGAGACGAGATGATAGCCCGGGCACGAGCCATAGGCCTTTTGTGCCCAGCAGGTCTAAATTCGTGATAGTGGCACGGCTATCTATGGGTAAAGGTATTTCACGCAGGACCTCAAATTCCACCCGCACCTCACCTGTCTGGGGATTGAATCGCATATCCTGCACCTGACCAACCTTGTACCCCCGATATAGCACCTTGTCACTCGTGGCGAGATTATCAGCATTGTGAAATACAGCGTAATAAGTATTATACCGCTGGAATACGGAATGCCCTTTAAGATAGTTGAGACCAAAAAACAACAGCACAGCAGCTACCGTCGTAATAATACCTATCTGAGCTTCTCGGGATAGACGCATTTTACTCGCCACGATACAAAAATACGCTATCCACCGGGAGTGGATAGCGCTTCAGGGCCGAAATAGGAGGATAGTTGATTACTTCAGGAAGACGACGAGGATAGCGACGACTTCTGCTATCAGAGCCACGCCTTCTACGAAAGCAGCCATGAGAATCATATTCGCCCGAATATCTCCCGCCGCAGAAGGTTGTCTCGCAATACCCTGCATAGCCGAAGAGGCGAGCGTACCGATCCCGATGCCAGCGCCAATCGCGGCAAGTCCAGCGCCCAGAGCCGCGCCGAGATAGTGAATCGTATTACTTGCTTGTAACCACATATCGGGCACAAAGGTAGAAACTTTCAGTGGGACTCTTCTAATGCCGAACCCAAAAATACTGCCGTGAGCATCGTGAATATGTAAGCTTGAAGCGCTGCTACCAGCATCTCCAAAGCGATCACAAAAAGCCCTAACGCCACCGAGAAAATCGCCACGCCTAAGCCAGCCACAACGGATTGGAATACAGACGCCAGAATGAATATAAGACCAATGACAGATAGCATCATCAAGTGACCAGCGAATATATTCGCGAAAAGCCGCATCATTAGGGCAAAAGGCTTCGTAAATACCCCTATAATCTCCAGAGGCATTAGGAAAATTTTCAGAGGTATGGGCATGCCCGGATACCAGAAAATATGCTGCCAGTACGACTTAGTACCATTCACCTGAACGAGAATAAAAGTTACCAGCGCCAGAAAAAAGGTCAGAGTGATATTTCCCATGATATTAGAGTTGAGCGGCGTGAGCCCAAATAGATTACTCAACCAGATGAAGAAAAAGAGGGTCAGAAGGTAAGGGAGGAAGCGTTCAGCGTGGTGATGAAGCATAGGACGAGCAACTTCATCTCTTACAAATAGAACCACAGGCTCCACCCAACGAGCGATGCCTCTGGGAACGGGAGAGCTCTGATAAGCTTTAGCAGCGGAGCGTCCTATCCATAGCAGGAGAATCCCAACAATCAAAAGCTGTAGCGCCGTTTTTGTGAATGAAAGATCATAAATAGGCTGACAATCTGCCGCAGCTATTTTACCCTCAGGCGTAAGTGTAAAGCCACGAGTCTGGAGCTCCTGCTGTATTTCAGAAGGGGTATGACCTTTTACAAAAAATACGGAGAGCCCATTTTTAGGGTGATAAATAATGCGGGGAAGGGGTATGGCTATTGGTATATAATGAGGAGACCCATCTGGGTTTTTTCCCCAGGGGATGTCCGTAATGTGCCAATCATACGAGTCCTTCACATGCCCAATAATAAAGTCTGCGGGACCCTCGCCCCCACCAGCCCATAGAAGCGTGGTACTTAGGCTTAGTAGAGTTATCGCTTTACGCATAGAGAGACGGCGAAAGTTACAGCGAGAAGATGATATGTAGGATTTGCATCAGGATGATAGCTATCACCGCATTCAGGAGAAATGGCTCAAAGGCGGGCTTGAAAAAGACCGCCAGCGCTAAGGTAAGCCCCAGAGCAAATAACATCCGAATGTATATTCCCACCAAAATCTGCTGTACACTGCGTGTCCCAATAAAAAAGCTAACAGCATGGATTACACCCAAGCCTGCATAAACAGCTGCGCATGCAAGCGCCGTCTTTGGAGGATAAGCATTTTTCACTATGGCATAAGCCAGCCCCCCACCGACGATAGCTATCAGTGGCGTCAGGAGAGCTGAATACTTTTTATGTCCTCTACTTGGAGGCAGCGGGGAGGAGGAGGTCATAGCTGTAGTCTAAAGTTTCAATTGCGCCAGGACGCAAAAGTAACTCCCACTGTAATAGAAATCTCGGATTGGGTCCTCGTCGCTCAGGGAGGGGGGTGGCTCGCGCAAAACCCAATCGCTCTAATACGGGCTGACCCGTTATAGGCTTTTGGATCACGAGACGAGCATCCCGAGAGGTGCTGTTTTGAATGCGTAGAGAACCTACTATATTTACTTTCGGTCCCAAGGCTGGGTCTCGGCTCCGCTCTCGTCGGCTCTCTTGCTCTTGCAAGCGCAATTCTATCCCCGCCATGTCACTCAGCGGAATATACCCCGTACCAGCTGGCGGTGTAACGGATAGCTGACTTTGTGCAATAGGCAGACCCTGTTCATCCAAAATATGCACGCTCCCAGCAGGTATAGCTATTTGACCTACATTTAAGAGCTGTAAAGACCGCTCTGCGAAGCCCCTCCAGCTGCTCAGGGCAAATGGGTCTAAGCTCTCAACTAAATCAGGTAGCGAAGCTCTGTACAGGTCCGTATAAGGAAGCTCTGCCTTGAGGAGAAAAAGGTGATTTTGATGATGGGCGAGTACTTTCTGCATCGGAAGGTGCCAGGTATAAGTACGGGTACTATCCGCACCACTTTGTAGGAGAAAAACTTCAAGTTGAGGGACATCCTCCAACAACCGAGGCAAATGTATCTGCGTCGTCAGGCTTGCCCTGGTCGGACTGACGAGCTGTAGGATATGGGAAGCTCGCCATGGACTCATAGAATCCCATCCAGCTACCGCTATGCGAGCTGCCGGCAGAGGCGTATCGGCTTCTAAGGTTATACGCCATCCTGGCATAAAGGTGCGACCGCGTGTATTAGCCTCGGTACGAATAGCGCGTATGACCTTAGCTGGCAGCCACAATAGCTCCTGCGTTGGGCGCCGCAGAAGTACATCGCCTTTTTCTGATATGCGCTCTATCACACCTTGTACCTCCTCCCATTCATTCCCGACAGCATAACTAATCCATACGCCTGAACCTATATGTGTCCTTAGAAACTCTTTCATGGTCTCCGAGCTCTGGGGCACATCTATTAGAAAAGTATCTGGTGAAAAAAACCAGCGTTTGAGACGATACTCAGGCTGCGGTAGGATAAAGAGGGGCTGGGAGCGTCCAATAATACGCACTGACACCTGCGAACGCAGCATTGGCACCACCGCTTCCCGCACCCAATACACCTTTCCGGTACTATAATATACCAGTCGGCTTAGAGGCAAAAGGGGTTGGGCCCACATCAGCCCTAAGCAAACCCATAGCTTTGCCATACAACCGCAAAAGTAATGTGGGGAGTTGTCTGGGTTCGCCGCCGAGGCTTGAATGCGCTCAGTTATGCTCTACCCCCAGAGGAAAAGTCGTACGAGGTCGGTATTCGCGTCTTGGTGCCTTTGGGACGGCATAATACGCCGTATGTAGGCTTACTGATGGAAACACATGAAGAAGTACCCTCCCTTTCTCTCAAACCTATCATCCAGAAACTGGATTCAACCCCTCTCTATGACCCTCAGAGCATGGCGTTTTTTCGTTGGATGGTAGAGTATTATATGGCGACCCCAGGCGATGTCGCCCACATAGCTTTGCCTGGCCGCGTGGGGGCGATTGCAGATTGGCGGATTGTATGGAGTGCCTCCGCTCCGCCTATCCTTTCCCCGAAGAAGCTTTACCTCCAACTGCGCGCTCTCTCCGGACTCACCCTCAGACAGCTCTCTCGGGAAACAGGTCGCCCTCCCAAAAAACTCCTCTCTATACTGCGCCGATGGGCTTACCAAAATGCCCTCTCATTACATCCTATTGTACGAACAGCCGTCAAGCGTCAGCCTTCATTTATAGAAGTAAGTCCTGATTATCAAACCCCAGAAGCTTTTCAAGCAGCATGGGAAACGCTCTCACCTGATCTTCAATCTCTCTTTTTAGAACTGCTTCAACGCACTCTCAGACAAGACCCTCCTTTGTATGCCCACATGCTCCGCCGGTTTGGTGGCAAGCTACGACAAATCCTACAAAAGGGGTATGTGCGTCGCATACCTGCCAGGAAATACTACGAGCGTCTATATGCCCGCTCTCACACTGACTACATCCTTACACCTGCTCAGCAAAACGCCCTTTCCGCTCTCCGCACCGCTCTCCGAGACTTTCCCTCTCGCCCTATTCTCCTTCATGGCATTACAGCCAGTGGAAAGACTTTCCTGTACATGGAAGTTATGCGCGATTTTCTTAGGTGCGGTGCGCAGGTACTTTATCTTCTGCCCGAAATCGCGCTCACAAAGCAGACCCTTGACCGACTCCGTTCAGTTTTTGGCGAAGCAATGGAACTCTATCATAGTAGTCTCACTGAGGCGGAACGGTTTCGTTTATGGAGAGCGGTCCGAGAAGATGCCGTAGATGTGGTCGTCGGAACCCGTTCAGCCTTGTTTTTACCCTTCCAGCGCTTACGGCTAATCATCGTTGATGAAGAACACGATGCTTCCTTCGGGCAAGAAGGACGCGCGCCACTATATCAAGCGCGAGATGCAGCTATCTATTATGCCCACCTTAGGCAAATCCCAATTATACTTGGTTCAGCCACCCCAGCCTTAGAAACCTACCATAATGCACGAACAGGCAAGTATTCTTACATACCTCTGTCAATCAAAGCGCTTCCAACTACACCTCCTCAGATACATCTCGTGGATATGCGTATGGAGCTAAGCGAAAAGCTAAGCACGGGTGTATTTTCTTCGGTACTCCGAGAGCTAATAGAACTGACTCTCAGTAGAAACGAGCAGGTCATACTTTTCCGCAATAGACGAGGATATGCGCCTATGCTGCTATGTCAAAGCTGCGGACACCGCTGGGAATGCTCTGATTGTGCCATTACTCTGACCTATCACAAACGGTCTCAGGTGCTCATATGTCATTATTGTGGTCATAAAGAGAAGCTCCCTCGCCGCTGCGGCGTATGTGGTAGCGAAAATCTCACCCTTTCTGGCGTAGGAACTGAAAGAATAGAAGAGCAGCTGGCGCAGTTTTTCCCCCAAGCCAGAGTCCTGAGAATGGACCGAGACACCACCAGCGGACATCGCCATGAAGAGCTCATAGCTAAGTTTGAGCGAGGGGATGCTGACATTCTCATCGGTACTCAGATGGTTACTAAGGGATTGGACTTTGAACGAGTTACACTTGTTGGAGTTTTGTATGCAGATAGCTTACTCGGACGCTCAGACTTCAGAGCAGAAGAAAGGGCCTACCAGCTGCTGGTACAGCTGATTGGACGGGCGGGGCGACGCGGCGCTGCAAGTCACGTGGTCATACAAACTTTTCGTCCCGATATAAGTCTTTTTCACCAAATCCAATTGCCCTACGAGGATTTCGCTCAGAGGGCTCTGGAGCAGCGCAATCGCTATGGTTATCCGCCTTTTCGCCGTTTGATAACCACCAACCTTTATCATAAAGAGACTCACCCTCTGGAGACGCAAGCTGAATGGTGGCAGCGGCAGCTTGTGCATCTCAGAGTAGGGGAAGTTTTAGGTCCAGTATATGCCGAGATACCGCGTCTGCGCGGGCACTATCATATGCAGCTTTTGTTAAAGTTGCCCCCCCGTTATGCTTATCAAGCCGTGCGAGTAGCCCTAAGCCAACTCAGAGAAGCCCACTATAAACAGTGGGGTAGCCATAGTGCCAAAGTAAGCTTTCATATAGACCCATGAGTTTGAGAAAGTGGCAGTGAAGGGAAACCGGCGGAACGCAGGCGCACCTGGCTTTCGGGCTTTCCAATGAGTCTTGAGAGAAAGCGATTACAAACAGCGAGCTTTAAGGAGCGAGCTTCGCTGTACCACCCTCCCATCGGAGGAAAACTACCCCAGGCGGTAAAGAGAGGCTCTTTTCCCCACGATGCCGACCAAGGTATCTGCCATCAACTGCCCAAACCTCCATTTCCATACCAGGTCCTATCCAGAGAGTCTCTCCTTCACGCCAAACATGAGGAGGAGAGAGCCGGAGCAGATTGCTCTGACGCCTGCCACTTTCTACCCATACCTCGGTAGCCTGCTGTACCTCCACGAGTAGTTGATTGTACCCTTGACGCTCATACGATACTGGTTCAGCAGTCGCAAACAAGCGAATATCTTCAAGCTCTGCACCGCCCTCTACACGCAAACAGGCTTTATGAGGAGTGAGCCATTCCATCAAGGTGAGCTTAAGAGGCTCCTGAGAGGCCAGTGGAATGTCCGTAAGCCCGATGGCGAACTCTGATAAACTACTCCACCCTATCCGATGGGCATAGCTGGTATCGCGTCCGCCAGCATCTACCTTTATCACCCTCCCCAGCGCACCCCAAGCAGGCCAATCACCTGACTCCCGAGTCCAATCAGTACACGATACAGAGCCATCTGGACGTTTTACGACTGCATACCGATTGTCTGCCAAAGGCGGAGCTGCAAAGCCCCAGGTGTAGGCTTTGGCATCATAGGCTATGGTGTAGCTACTGGTATTGGGTTGAACCCGCCAGTAGCCCTCGGGATGAAGCTGCAGGTGGGGAGTGCCATCGTTCTCAGTGATGTTGAGTTGGCCATTACAGGTATTAGGTACGCCAGGGACAAACTC